>NZ_DATFBA010000411.1:0-4708 GCF_035254065.1 Geomonas sp. | reverse complement strand
CCCTCCCTTTCAAGGGGAGGGACAGGGTGAGGATGGGGTAGGTAAAAAGGAGGTTTCCAATGAACACCGAAGAAGAAACCGAGGAGTCCGGCATCCGCATCGGATCACCGGCCGTCTCCCAAGCCGATCCGACCCACGTGCCGGGCGTGCGCAGCGGCAATAAGCCCGGCGCCTACGACCATTCCCCCGGCCACCTTCCCGGCGACCGCTCCACCGCCCGCCGTTCAACCGGCATCAACAGCAAGGACCGCGACCCGATCCTGCCCGAGATGCCCAACCTGTCGCCGTCATGAGCGCGCCGGGATTCGACGGGCCGGGAGCTGGCTTCCTGGAGACCATGGCGAGCTGCGGGGCTGGCGAGGTGAAGCTGGCAGGGGGCGTGCTCCGGGCGGGCACCCGAGTCAGGCTGAAGCCGCGGCCCGGTGGCGATGTCCTCGACATGGCGCTGGCTGGCCGGGTGGCCGTCGTTGAGGGGATCGACGAGGATGATCTCGGCGGGATCCACGTCGGGGTGGTCATCGAAGACGATCCCGGGCGCGACCTCGGAGAACTGCGGCATCCGGCCCACCGCTTCTTCTTCGCCCCCGACGAGCTGGAACTGATTCCCGCCGAGTATGAACGGGCTCTCCGGCGGGTGCTGGTAGCCGGCATTGGCAACGTCTTCCTGGGCGACGACGGCTTCGGAGTGGAGGTAGTTAAGCGACTGCTCGATCACCCGCTGCCGGACGGCATCGTAGTCTGCGACTTCGGCGTGCGCGGCCTCGACCTCGCCTACGCGCTGGTAGGAGGCTATGACGCCGCCATCCTGGTTGACCTCGCCCCCCGGGGCGGCTCGCCGGGAAACCTGTACCTCATGGAGCTCGATCAACCGAGCGGCGAACCTATTTCTCTGGACTCTCACCAGATGAGCCCGCAGATCGTCTTGACCATGGCCAGTCAACTGGGGACACTGCCGCCTCAGCTGCTTTTGGTCGGCTGTGAGCCGACCGAGGATCGGATCGAGTCCATGTCCATGGAGATGACCCCGGAAGTGGCCGCCGCCGTGCAGCCGGCCGCCGAAATGGTGCGGGAGTTAGCGGGTCGCCTCAGGATCCAGTAGGCTTGAGGTGGCTGATAAGCCAAGCAGAGGAGGACACCATGAAGAAAGCGCAAGCCAAGATCATCCGCAAGAGCCTCATCTATACCTGCGCCGGCATAACCGCTTGGCTGCTTGTGCAGGAACTGCCTGCTATGGTTCGTTATTATAAAATGAAGAGACTGTAGGATCAGGACCTGGTCTTTACCCCCATTGTAAATCGATTCCTCCTCGACTTCATGTTCCAGTTGACGAACGATGAATCTGCCTTGAGGTTCCAAAGTGGAACCTCAAGTGCGGGACCATCCCCAGCCTTTTAGCCTACTTCTGCCACCACTCTTTTCCAATTTACAATCCCGGCTTATTAACATATATTCCTGCACCAACGGTGTTGTGTCAGCCTGTGCCATGTATGGTGGAGGGGTTTTATGAGACAGCGTGTGAACTCCGCTTTGGCGCGGTCCCTCTTTGCCTTGCTTGCCTTGGCCGGCTGCGGCGGTGGCGGCTCGCCAAACAGTGCTGCACCGCCTAGCAACTCGCTTTCGGTGATCATTGATCCTCCCTCCTACGATACCTCCGCTGTAGCCTCCACTGCCGTCGATCTCAGAGGGCAAACCACCTGTGATGCCTGTCCGAAATCGGAGACTGCTTTCGGAGGGTGCCCCCCCATCTTGCCTCCGCAAACCTCATCCATCAGCGTGTCCTGGAAAAACCGGACCACCGGCGCTGCTGGCGAGGCCTATCATGGCATCGTCGGCTCATGTGCCTGCCTGTTTTCCTACTGCACTACCTCATACAGCCACAAGTGGGCGGCCTACGGTGTACCAATTGCGCCGGGTGAAAATATCATCGACATCATTGCAGCGGGGGCGGGGAGTTCCGGTTCGAGCTCGCTTAAGATCACCCGCATACCCTCCACGCCGCAAGGGTTGGCAATAGCTTCTGCAAAAGGAGAGGTCACTCTTCAATGGGACGGCGTCTCCGGCGCCACCTCGTACAACCTCTATTGGTCCACTTCACCTACTCTCACCAAGCAAACCGCGACCAAGATCGCCGGGGTCTCCAGCCCGTACACTCATGCCGGTCTCACCGATGACACCACCTACTACTATTTCGTGACGGCCGTCAACGGTGCCTACGAAAGTTCGGAGTCGCCAACGGTATTCGCATCCCCCGGGTGGATCTCGCAAACGGTGGCATCCACAACCGCTGCGGCCGAGCAGAGAAGCACCTCTCTCGCCATCGATTCCGCCGGGATCACGCACGTCAACTATGCGTATAGCGAATGCACCAATTACGGCACCCTGCCGACGGGGGACCGATACTGCAGTACCTACAGCTATCACAATAACTACCTGACCGACTTCAGCGGAGCATGGATCTCGCAGCCCGCGCCCTCTTCCTTCTACATCGATGCCGGCATAGCGGTGGATTCAGACGATACCGTCCATCTGAGCTACCTGAATCGAGGGGTGGTCCATGCCGTGTTCTCGGCGGGAAGCTGGGTCTCGGAGGTCGTCGATCCCCTAGGCTGGTGCGGCTCCTCGATTGCGGTCGATTCCTCAAAACACGTGTCGGTAGCCTACATGGCAGGAACGTCGTCAGGCAACGACATCCGCTACGGGACCAACTCTTCGGGAGCCTGGTCAACGGGAGTGGTGAGCACATCCAGTCAGGATGCCGGCTGCACCCTGCCATCCGGCAGACTCTCCCTTGCCGTCGATCCGGCCGGCGCCGCCCAGATCGCCTATGCCGGGCCTTATCCTGGATACGGTGTCAAGTACGCAACGGATCAAGGCGGGCGCTGGGTCATCCAGACCGTCGACAGCTGCTACGTGCAAAGCCTGGCATCTGCGGTGGATGGGAATGGCAGGGGGCATGTGGCCTACAACGACAACACCGGCCAGATCAGGTACGCCCATCAGGATGCAGCGGGGGGATGGGGCGTCGAGGTCATCGAGAGCTCGGGAGCATTGCCGGGAGTCTCCCTTGCGCTGGATGCGGCCGGCAACGCCTATATCAGCTACCTGACCTATGGCGGGCTCAGGTTCGCCGCCAATGCCGGAGGCTCCTGGCGCATCATTGCATTGGACGGCAATGCCGGCGCAGACACGGCAATTGCGTTGGATTCCCTGGGCAACGTCCATATCAGCTACTTTGACGCCAGTGGAAACCTCAAAGACATCAGTAACCGATAGAGCCGGGAGCCAGCAGTGGCACCGGGCGTTGACGGTGGTGGTGTTATAAGCTGATCGGTAACAACGCTGTGGAGCCGGACAAGAAACGGTGGCGTTTATCAGTTGATCGGCAAGAAGGCTGTCGTGCAGAAGAGGGGCGTGGTGCCAGGGATTGATTAAGTGCAGATCTTTGCCGGGTGATGGGCGGGGATTTTAGCTGGCGAGGAGATAGCTGGCGATGTCGAGATTCTTCAGCAGCGGATCGACGGTGGCGATGATGGACGCATAGCAGTTGCCGTTCTCGCTGGCGAGACTCACCAGCTTCGGCTGTTTCAGTATCTCCCCCTGGGCATCGATGACCACCTTGAGGGCGGGGTCCGCGCTTTCAATGGGGTTCGGTTTCACCACCAGGGCGATCTCGTTGTTGTCCAGCCGGACCAGGCTCCCCACCGGATACTCCCCCATCATGGTGGTGAACTTCTCGACCAGCTCGCTGTTGAGGGTGCTGCCGGAGAGCCGGTGAATGATGTCGATCGCCTCCTTCGGAGAGGTGGGGATCTGGTAGGCCCTCAGCGTGGTGATGGCGTCGTAACAGTCGGCGACGGCGACCATCTCGGCCAACATGCTGAAGGACTGGGTGCTGGCCCATTCGGGATAGCCGGTGCGGTTGTACTTGATGTGATGGCCGAGCACCACGTCGGCGACCTCGGGGTTGATCTCCTTCATCTCCCGGACGATCTTGGCCCCTTCCTCGGGGTGCCTTTTCATCTCCCTGAACTCCTCATCGGACAGCTTGCCGGGGCTGTTCAGGATGGTCCTGTCGATCTTGGTCTTGCCGATGTCGTGGAGCAGGGCCGCCATGTTCAGCTTCTGCAGCGCATCACGATCCAGCCCGCAGAAGGAGCCCAAGGCCAGGGCGAGTATGCCGACGTTGACCGAGTGGTGGAAGGTGTAGTCGTCGTAATTCTTGATCATGGAAAGGGCGAGCAGGGTGGTGTTGTCTTCCATGGTCACCGACACCATGTTGTTGGCCACCGACTTGATCCAGTCCCCCGAAGGAATCCTCCCTTTCTCCACCTCCCGCATGGTGTCCCTCACCGCGTTGATGGCTTCCAGGTACATGCCCGAAGCGGCACCGGCCCTTTGTTCGGCGTCGTCACCGGCGGTCAGCTGGTCGATGCCCAGGCGGATCGCCTGGATGCCGTGCCGTTCCATCTCACCCGGCAGCAGGTCGGCGTTACTGTCCCGGCGCGCGAGCAGAGACGCGAATTGGAAGATTTCGTCGGGGGTAACGCCGGCGGAGATGGTGATGGCGTAGACCTCCTTCTTGCTCAGGCGCTCAGCCAGTTCCGCCACTGCCGGGGTGGGGGCGACCAGCAGCCGGTTGCCCAGGAAGAAGGTGCCGTCGACCACCCCAAGGTGGAGTGCCCTGTGCTCGTTGAGCAGGTTGCCAAGG
>NZ_DATFBA010000410.1:0-11827 GCF_035254065.1 Geomonas sp. | reverse complement strand
ATCCTCGCCCTGGTGGGGGTCAAGATGGCCATCAGCAAGTATTACGCGACCGCCAAGGGTAAAAAGACCATCGACCGGCTGGCGCTGAGCGCCCCCATCATCGGGCCGCTGGTCCGCAAGGTGTCGGTGGCCAAGTTCACCCGCACCCTGGGAACCATGATCAGCTCCGGCGTCCCCATCATGGACGGCCTGGAGATCGTGGCCAAGACGGCCGGCAACAAGATCGTCGAGGAGTCGATCTACAAGGTGCGCCAGTCGATCTCGGAAGGTAAGACGGTCGCCGAGCCGCTGGCCGAAAGCGGCGTCTTCCCCCCCATGGTGGTGCAGATGATCGCGGTCGGCGAGGCGACCGGCGCCATGGATACCATGCTCAACAAGATCGCCGACTTCTACGACGACGAGGTGGACGACGCGGTCGGCGCGCTGACCTCCATGATGGAGCCTCTGCTGATGGTCTTCCTGGGGACCACGGTCGGTGGCCTGGTCATCGCCATGTACCTGCCGATCTTCAAGCTGGCCGGCGCGGTCGGCGGTTAGCACTGGATGCTTGACCGCAAGAAGATCGTCTGGTTCATCCTGCTGAGGCTGATGGTCGCCACCGTCTTCCTCGCTTCGCTGTTCTTCTTCGACCTGCACAGCCACGAGGGGGGCGACGGTCTGCTGACGCTGACGGTGCTCACCCGCCTGGTGGCCGCCACCTACGGTTTCTCGCTGGTCTCGCTTTTGGCCCTGAAGTTCACCCGCAAAGAGGGGAGGGCCATCACCTACGCCCAGATCGTCTGGGACCTGTTCCTGGTCACCACGGTCATCCTGATCACCGGTGGCGTCAACTCCCCCTACGCCTTTCTCTACTTCCTCTCCATCGTGAGCGCCAGCGTGCTCCTGGCACGCTCCGAGGCCTACTACACGGCCTCGCTCTGCATCATCCTGTACGGGGCGATCCTCGACTTCCAGTACTACGGCAGACTGGTGCCGCTGGGGATCAGCCCGCTGCCGGCCCTGCAGTACGGCGCCGGCTACGTCTTCTACCTGATCTTTCTCTACGCCATCGCCTTTTTCCTGACCGCCTACCTGGCCGGCAGTCTCGCCGAAAGGGCGCGGGTCTCGGAGAGCGCGCTGCAGGAGAAGGTGATCGACTTCCAGGAGCTGGAGCGGCTGAACACCTCGATCGTCTCCACCATCGACAGCGGCCTGGTCACCGTGAACACCGAGGGGCGCATCAGGGTCTTCAACCGCTGGGCCGAGCAGCTCACCGGCCTCTCCCAGGCCGAGGCCTACGACCGGCTGCTGGTGGAGGTGATCCCCGGCTTTGCCCGCTTCGGCAGGCAGTTCTTCGGGCTGGCGAACGGCGAGTTTTCTTACGAGGCCGCCGACGGCCAGGAACTGCTCATCTCCTTCAAGTCGGTCCCCCTGACCGGCAGCGACGGCGAGCCGGCCGGGGCGCTGCTCGACCTGAACGACCTGACCCAGATCAGGCGGATGGCCGGCGAGCTGGAGCGGGCCGACCGCCTGGCCGCGGTGGGGGAGCTCTCCGCCCGCATGGCCCACGAGATCCGCAACCCGCTGGCCGCCATCAGCGGGTCGGTGCAGCTCGCCGCCCTCAGGGGGTGGGTAGACGAGAAGGACAAGCGGCTCTTCTCCATCATCGTGCGCGAGACCGACCGACTGGACACCCTGCTGCGGGATTTCCTCCTCTACGCCCGTCCGGCGCAGCCCGCCAAGGTGCCGGTGCGGCTCAAGTGGCTGATCGCCGACCTCTGCGCCCTGCTCAACAAGGACCCCCGCTTCGCCAAGGTGAGCATGGAGAACCGGGTACCGGAGTCGCTGGTGGTGGTGTTCGACAAGGACCAGTGCTCGCAGATCTTCTGGAACCTGATGGTGAACGGTGCCGAGGCGATAGCCGGGGAGGGGAGCATAGAGGTGAGCGCCGACCTGGTCAGGGAGGGGGCGCAGCCTGCCGTGGTGCTGATCCGGGTGAGCGACAACGGTGCGGGGATGAGCCCGGCCGACGTTAAGCGCGCCTTCGAGCCTTTCTTCACCACCAAGCGGGGCGGGACCGGGCTGGGCCTTGCCACCGTCTACCGCATCGTGGACGCGCACGGCGGCCGTGTCACCATCGACAGCGCCCAGGACGAAGGGACCACCGTCACCATCTCCCTGCCGGCGTGACCGCCGGGCCGTTGCCTTCTGTGTCCAACGTCAACCTCTTGGTAGGCCACTCTTTCGCCTAACGTTCCCCCCTTGATAAAGGGGGGACAGGGGGGATTGCCTTAAGGGGCAAAGGTTGCACCGCTGGCATGGTTCGGTACCGGTTGACGCTGGAGGGGTGGAACTGGTATGTTGGGTTCCCCGAATCAGCCGTAGAAGTTAAAGGTGGAACCTACAACAAAGAAGCTAGAACCCGTTTCGAGGTTTTGATGAGCAGCAGCGCCAACATCCTGGTCGTAGATGACGAACTGAGCATGCGGGAGTTCCTCTCCATCCTGCTGGAGGGGGAGGGGTACCGGGTCGACCAGGCGGAGTGCGCCGAGGAGGCCTTGGAGTACTTCGGCCGCAGCAGCTACGACATGGTCCTCTCCGATGTCAGCATGCCCGGCCTGGGCGGCATCGAGCTCCTCTCGCGCATCAAGGCACTGGCGCCGGAGACGGCGGTCCTGATGATCACCGCCTTCTCGGCGGCCGACGAGGCGGTGGAGGCGATGAAGCTTGGCGCCTACGACTATCTCAGCAAGCCGTTCAAGGTGGAAGAGATCAAGGTGCTGGTCAAGAAGGCCCTTGAGAAGCGCAGCCTCCTGGTGGAGAACAAACGGCTCAAGGAGGCCGTCATGGAGCGGTTCAGCTTCAGCGGCCTGGTCGGCAAGAGCCACCGGATGCAGGAGGTCTACGACCTGATCGGCAAGGTGGCTGACAGCATGGCCAACGTGCTGATCATGGGGGAAAGCGGCACCGGCAAGGAACTGGCCGCCCGCGCCATCCATTATCACAGCCCCAGAAAGGGCGCCCCCTTCGTGGCGGTCAACTGCGGCGCCATCCCCGACACCCTGATGGAGAGTGAACTGTTCGGCCACACCAAGGGCTCCTTCACCGGCGCCGTCTCGGACCGGGCCGGCCTCTTCGAGCAGGCGGAGGGGGGGACCCTCTTCCTGGACGAGATCGGCGAGGTGCCGCTCCTTCTGCAGGCCAAGCTTTTGCGGGTGCTGCAGGAGCGCGAGTTCCGGCGGGTGGGCGGGGCCTCCTCCCTGAAGGCGGACGTCCGCATCGTGGCCGCCTCCAACCGCAACCTCGAGGAGCAGGTGCGGGAGGGGAGCTTCCGCGAGGACCTCTTCTACCGCTTGAACGTGGTCCAGGTCCGCATGCCGTCCTTGAAGGAGCGGCCGGAGGACATCCCGGTGCTGGTCGAGCATTTCTACAAGAAGTTCGCCCTCTGGAGCGCCAGCGGCGACATCATCACCCCCGATGCCCTGGACGCCCTCTTCAACTACCCCTTCCCCGGCAACGTGCGCGAGCTCGAGAACCTGGTGGAGCGCTGCGTGGTGTTGGGGAGCCGGGTGATCACCAGGGAAGGGCTGCCGCACGCCGTGCGCGACTACCGCATCCCCTCGCCCCCCGCCAACGAGCTCTTCATCCCCGACGGCGGCCTGGACCTGCAGGCCTACCTGGACAACCTGGAGAGAAAGCTCCTGGTGCAGGCCCTGGAGAAGTGCGGAGGGGTCAAGAAGCGCGCCGCAGAGCTTTTGGGGATGACCTTCCGCTCCTTCCGCTACCGCCTCGCCAAGTTCGGCATGGACGACGAGTGACAAAAAACGTCACCCAAAGGGCCTTAAATTGTCCCCGGGGACCTTTTCCGTCACTCCCCTTAGATGCTGGTGTTTTTCCTTTCCGCGCAAATTCAGCACCTTTCGCGAGCGCCTAATGTTGGCCCGTTAATTGCTCAGGGATATCCGTCTTTACTGAAAACAGGTAACGCACCTGAGTCAGTCATCGAAACGGCAACAAAAAAAACAGCGAAAGGAGAAACACATGTTACGTACACTCAGAAGCAGCAAGGGCTTCACCCTGATCGAGCTCTTGATCGTTGTCGCGATCATCGGCATCCTGGCGGCCATCGCCATCCCGCAGTTCTCCAACTACCGCGCCAAGGCCTACAACTCCGCCGCCAACGCCGACGTGAAGAACCTGAAGACCGGTATGGAGGCCTTCCAGGCTGACAAGCAGGCATACCCGGCCGCCCTCGAGTACAAACCTTAATAACGACAACGAAAAGGAGACACTCCATGAAAAAGATATTGTTGTTTGCCGCTTTCGCTATCCTGGCAGCCGCATCCGCTTTCGGCGCCGGCGCCACCAACTCCGCTCTCAGCCTCACCAGCACCGGCCTTACCGCCTACGGCGGAGACAGCACCGCCACCTGCACCGTCCTGATCGGCAAGACCTCCACCGGCGTCGGCCTGGGTTGGGTCACCGGTGCTACCGGCTACGCCATCTGGACCCAGCACAAGAGCGGCAACAGGGCCTTCGGTGGCTCCTGGGATAGCACCGCTATCTACTACACCGACGTCACCGCCGGCACCGCCGTTGCCAGCATGACCACCACTGCATCCGACTCCACCGCTTTCGCCAGCTGGACCACGATGTAATTGGAATGAAGCTGTTGTATGGGGCGGGGCGCTCTGCGTCCCGCCTTTTTTCATGGACCATCTATAGATGACCGATCGTATTAGTTCGCGCACCTGTGTGCTGCTGCTCATCTTCGTTGTGCTGGGAATCTACTACCCTGCCATTTTCGCCCCGATCAACTCGGTGGACGACCCGCGCACCGTCACCTTCCTGCTGAACCTCGATTCCTTCAACCTGCGCGAGATCTTCGCGCCGGGCGGCGTCTACTTCCGCCCCCTGCTGCTCCTCTCCTTCCTGGCCGACAGCTACCTCTGGGGTCTGCAGGCCAGCTTCATGCACCTGGAAAACGTGCTTTTCCACCTGGTCAACGTGCTGCTCCTCTTCGCCGTGGCCCGCCGGGCGGCGGTCGCCAACGCCGTCGACTCCGTCTTGGCGCCACTGGCTGTCGCGCTGCTGTTCGCGGTGCATCCCATCAACACCGAATCGGTCAACTGGATCTCAGGCCGCACGGATCCGCTGGCCTGCATGTTCATCCTGCTGAGCGCCTTTTTCCTTTTGAAGCCGGGCGGGCTGTCCGCCCTGACTCCCTGGTCGAGCCTCTTCGCCGCGCTCTCGCTGCTGGCCGGCTGCCTCGCCAAGGAGACCGCTATCTTCTTTTTACCGGCCGCCTTCATAGTTCCCTTCTTCCGGCAGGACAGGGAACGGCTCTCGCTGAAGGAGACCGCGCTGAGGAACTGGCCCCACCTGCTCATCATGGTGGCTACCGGTGTCCTCTTCCTCGCCTACCGCCGGCTCGGCTCGGTCAACAACGACGCCGGGCTTTCCTGCGTGGCGACCCGCGTCGCCGGTTCCGAGAGCAGTGGGCTGTCGCACAGCGCCTTTTTGGTCTTCAAGGCCGCCGGCTTCTACTTGAAGAAGATATTCCTGCCGCTTCCCCTGAATTTTTGCATCATGCACGTCTCCAACCTGTACCTCTGGGTAGGCGGGCTGGTGTTACTCTTGACGCTCTGGCTGCTCACCAGACGGACCCTGGTGGCCTTTTTCTTTCTCTGCGCCCTGTCGGTCTCCTGCTCGGCCTTGATGATCCCCCTCTTGAACGCGACCTGGACGCCGCTTGCCGAGCGCTACCTGTACATCCCGAGCGCCTTCTTCGCGCTCGGCTGTGTGTTCGGGGTCGAGCGCTGGCAGCTGCAGGACCGGGCCAAGGTGGTGGTCACCGTCGCCTTCGCCTTCATTCTGGCGGCGGCGGTCTACACGACGTCTGCCAGGACCCTGCTCTGGCAGGACAACCTGGCTCTATTCCAGGACACCATCAAGAAGTCGCCCGAATTCGTGCCGGCTCAAAACGAGATTGCCGTGGCCTACGGCGCCCTCGGCCAGGTGGGAAAAGCCAATCAGATCCTGAGCTCCATGGTGCTCCCGGAGTCACTGCTCAACCGCCAGTACGGTGTGCTTGCCAAATCGCAGGTCCGGTTGCGGGAAGGGAACCTGGACGCGGCCCAGGCCATCTTGGAAAATGCGCTGAAGACCGACCCCGGCAGGGAGGAGGTGGAGTTCAGCCGTCGCCTGCTCGCGCTTTACGAGCTGAAGGTCGCCCAGGGCAAGGCGCGCGGCTCGGAGTTCTATCCGCAATCGGTGCATCTGTTGACCCGAACCTACCAGCTGACCCACGACCCCTTCTACCTCTACCGTCTGGGAAGCCTCCACATGCAGCAAAAGAAGTACAAGGAGGCCAGCGATAACTTCCGTCTCGCCGCCGAACGCGCCCCAGCCAACGCCTACTACCGCGAGCCGGCCCTCAAACTGGCCAGAAAGCTTGCTGACAGAACTTCACCTTAAGGAGCAGAACCGATGTTCGACATCGTCCGCATAACGATCAAGGGTATCTTCCGCGATCGCGTCTTCCACGGGATCCTGATGGCGGCCCTTCTGCTGCCGCTCGTGCCGAGCGTTAGCCAGCTCTCCATGAGGCAGGTGACTGAGCTCTCCATCACCCTTTCGCTGTCGCTTATCTCCTTCATCCTGCTGCTTCTGGCGGTCTTTTTGGGCGGGACCTCGCTCTGGAAGGACATGGAGCGCCGCTACACCTTCAGCGTTCTCTCGCTCCCCATCACCCGCTCCACCTACCTCTTGGGGCGGTTCCTCGGCGTGGCGCTGTTCCTGCTGATCACCGCCGTCGTGCTGGGTGGGGTGGCCTGCGTGGTGGTGCTGGTTGTTTCCGGCAACTACCCGCCGGACCGCCCGGTGGTATGGGACAACATCTATCTTTGCGTGCTGTTTGATGCCCTGAAGTACATCCTCCTGCTGGCGGTCGCCGTTCTCTTCTCCACGGTGAGCACCTCCTTCTTTCTCCCGATCTTCGGCACCATCTCCGCCTTCCTGGTGGGGAGCGCCAGCCAGCAGGTCTACGACTACGTGCACTCCCCGGCAGGGCAGCTTGTTTCCCCCGCGGTCCGCTCGGCTGCCACCGCCCTATACTACGTGCTGCCCAATTTCAGCGCCTTCGACCTCAAGGTTAACGCGATTTACGGCGTCCCCCTCACCGCGGCAGGCCTCGCCCTGACCGTGGGCTATCTGGTGATCTACGCGGCCGTCCTGCTTGCCATTGCCTCCGCCATCTTCCAGAAAAGGGAGATGAAGTGATGGCGGCCAGGAGCAAGACCGCCGGCCTCGCCCGGCCGCTGGCGGTGGCCTGCCTGCTGATCGCCTGCTATGGTGCGCTGATCGTCCCCTTCACCACCTACATGAGCAACAAGCCGTTCGTGGAGAAGCTCGGCTACCTGCCGCGGGTCGAGGTGCTGCAGGTCATCTCCGCCGACCAGAAACAGGTGGTGGCCGAAGGGCTGGTCATGAAGGTACTCATGTACTTCGGCGGCCTGGTCGCCAAGGAGAAGACGCGCCAGCTCCACGTCCCCGCCGACTACATGACCATGTCCCGCCTCCTGCACGGTTCCGTGAAGCTCGACCCGTACAACATGGACGCCTACTACTTCGCCCAGTCCATCCTGGTCTGGGACGCGAACCAGATCAAGATCGCCAACGATCTGCTGGATTACGGCATGAAGTACCGGACCTGGGACTGGTTCCTTCCCTTCTTCATGGGGTTCAACTACGGCTACTTCCTGCATGACTACCCGCAGGCCGGCAAGTACTACATGAAGGCGGGACAGCTCTCCGGCAACGACCTGTTCATGAACCTGGCCAGCCGTTACCTCAACGAGGCCGGGCAGAACGAGCTGGCCATCGCCTACCTGAAGACCATGGCCAAGACGGCCAAGAACAGGGCGGTCTGGGAGACCCTTACCACCAGGCTGAAGTCGCTGGAAGCGATACGGTCCATCGAGCAGGCCCGTGACGCCTATCAGCGCGCCACCGGTCACCAGCCCGCTTCGGTGGAGGCCCTCCTTCACTCGGGGTATCTGAAGGCGCTCCCCAAGGACCCCTACGGAGGCACCTTCTACCTGGAGCCTGACGGCAAGGTGAAAACCACCAGCAATTTCTTCTCTACGGTCAACAAGAAGTGACCGGCACATCCTCAGAGGTCTACGCATGAACGCTATAGAAATTTCCGGTCTTTCCAAGACCTTCAAGGGTAAACGCTGGAGCAGGGTGGAGGCGCTCAAGAACCTCAGCCTGAGCGTTGAAGTGGGGGAGATCTTCGGCTTCCTGGGCCCCAACGGCGCCGGCAAGAGCACCACCATCAAGACCCTGATGGGGCTCATCGAACCGAGCGCGGGAAACGCCCGCATCATGGGTAAGGAGATCTCTTCACCCGAGGCGCGCCGCCAGGTCGGCTACCTCCCGGAAAACCCCGCCTTCTACGACTACCTGGGCGCCCAGGAGTACCTGAACTTCGTGGGGGCCGCCTTCGGCATGGAGCCGCAGGAGCTGGCCGTCAAGACGGAGCAGGTGCTCAAGCAGCTCGAGCTGTGGGAGGCGAGGAAGCGCCCGATGAGAAGCTACAGCAAGGGGATGGTGCAGCGGGTGGGGCTTGCCCAGGTGCTGATCCACGACCCGCAGGTCTGCATCCTGGACGAGCCGATGAGCGGCCTGGACCCGGTGGGGCGCGCGCTGGTGAAGGAGATCATGCTCGATCTCAAGAAACGCGGCAAATGCGTCTTCTTCTCCACCCACATCATCGCCGACGTCGAGTCGGTCTGCGACCGGGTCGGCATCATCCTGAAGGGTGAGCTGCAGAGTGTGGAGCGTGTGGACGACATCATGAGCCGCGGCGTGGTGGGCTACGATGTTACGGTGCGCGACAGCGCGGGCCACAGCTCGGAGCGCTACGTCGGCAAAGACGAGCTCTCTTCCGCCATGGCCAAGCTGCAGGCGGAGGGGGGCGAAGTGACCCTCATCGAACCACGGCGCAAGAGCCTGGAGGATTTCTTCCTCGACATCATCAAGAAGAGGGGCTGACCGCTCTCAATCGTTTCTTGCTGTATCTCAGCGTGATATGGCATAATGACCGCATTTTTACCGCCAGCGAGGCCTCATCAAGCGTTGAAGATCACCGCCTACCTAAAACTGCTGCGCCCCACCCAGTGGCTGAAGAACCTGATGCTCTACTTCCCCCCCTTCCTGGGGGGGACGCTGCTGCAGCCGGGTGTGCTGCAGAAGGGGATGCTTCCCTTCCTCTCCTTCTGTCTGGCCAGCAGTTCCACCTACATCCTGAACGACGTGCTCGACCGGCACCGGGACACCCATCACCCGCGCAAGAAGCACCGCCCGATCCCCTCTGGGGCGGTACCGGTGGCAGCCGCCTTGCTGGTGGGTGCGGCCTGCCTGGGGGGAGCGCTCTGGCTCGCCTTTTCCGTCTCGCACATCCTGGCGCTCATCCTGGTCGCCTATCTTGTCATCACCACCAGTTACTCGGTGAAGCTCAAGGAGCTGCCGGTGGTCGACCTCTTCTGCATCGCTTCCGGCTTCCTGCTTCGGCTGGAGGCGGGGGGGGAGGCCTTCAGGATCGAGATCTCCCACTGGCTGTTTTTGTCCGTCTTCCTGCTGGCCGTCTTCCTGGCCACCGGCAAAAGGCTGGGGGAGAAGCAGGCCCTGGGCGAGCTGGCGGGGGGGCACCGCAAATCGCTCCTCTCCTACCCGGACGGCTTTCTGCAGGGGGCGATGTACATGACCGGCGGCGCCGTGCTGGTCACCTACACCCAGTACGTCATCGTTCGTCACGCCCTGGTCTACACGGTACCGCTCTGCTGCTTCGGGCTCCTGCGCTTCATCCTGCGGGTGCAGGCGGGGCAGGGGGGGGATCCGACCGAATCGCTGCTGAAGGACCTGCCGCTTTTTATAGTGGGGGTTTTGTGGGCCGTTATGATAGGATGGGGCCTCTACGTAGGCTATTAATGAATTCACTGCCGGATTTTTAATGCGCGAGCTGCTCCTGAAATCGCTCTACCGAGCCTTTCCCTTCGACCTGCGTGGAGATTGCCAGGTCCCCCCTGCCCGGGACGGGATCAGGCTCTCCTGCATCATCAACTTCTACGGCAGGCTCGACCTGATGGCGGGCATCCTCAATTCCCTCGTCCAGCAGGACCTGCCGCGCGCCCAGTTCGAGGTGGTGCTGGTCGAGGACCGGGGGGGGACCGAGGCGGGGCGGGCGATGGCCGAGGAGTATGGCGCCCTGCTGCCGGTGGTCTATGCGCCGCTTCCGGATAACTTCGGCTCCATGGGCTTCTCCAGGAACCACGGGGTGGCGAGTTCCCGGGGCGAGCTGCTCCTCTTCCTGGACGACGACACCGTCCTTTTGCAGGAGGACTTCCTCTCCACGCTCCTCGAGGTATTCCACTCCCACCCCGGCGTGGACGCCGTGGTGCCGCACGGCTCGGCCAGCTTCGCGCTGATCGACGGCCGCTACGACTACCACGACGACTACTTCATGACCAGCCGCTGCACCGCCTACCGGCGTGAGGCCATCGCCGAGCTGGGGGCCTTCATGAACCGCTTCATCGGCCAGGAGGACGTGGAGTACGTGATCCGCTTCCTGATCGACGGCCGAAAGAGCCTCAACTGCGACCGCCTGCACTACTTCCACCCGCCGCTTTTGGTGGGGAACTTCAGGAAACCGATGGCGGTGGGGCGCTCGTTCTTCGGGCTCAAGTCCCGCTACCCCTTCCTTCTGTGGCTTTTGGTGCTCGCCAACTGCTCCCGGCACGCCCCGCTCTACCTGCTCCCCGGCCGCAAGAACCGCGAGATGGGGCGCTTCGGGCTGGGCTTTTTGGCGGGGGTGATCGCCGCCTGCTTCGGAAAAAAGGAGTTCCAGTACGGCTGACATGAGCGAGCAGCAGGAAATCATCATAAAGCCCGGCATGGGGGCCCTCCACTACTGGCGCGACCTCTGGCGCTACCGTGAGCTCTTCCTCTTCCTGGCCTGGCGCGATATCCTGGTCCGCTACAAGCAGACCGCGATCGGCATCGCCTGGAGCGTGATCCGTCCGCTGGCCACCATGCTGGTCTTCACCGTGGTGTTCGGCAAGCTGGCCAAGCTCCCCTCCAACGGGGTGCCCTATCCGGTCATGGTGTACGCCGCCATGCTCCCCTGGCAGTTCTTCGCCAACTCGCTCGCCGAGAGCGCCAACTCGCTGGTCGACAACGCCAACCTGCTGACCAAGGTCTATTTCCCGCGACTGATCGTGCCGGCCGGAGCGGTGGTGGTGAGCCTCGTTGACTTCGCCATCTCCTGCGCCATCCTGGCGGGCATCATGGCCTGGTACCGCTTCGTCCCCGATGTGAAGGTGCTCCTCATCCCGCTCTTTTTGTTGATGGCCTCGCTGGCCTCCTTCGGGAGCGGGCTCTGGCTCGCGGCGCTCAACGTGAAGTACCGTGACTTCCGCTACGTGGTCCCGTTCCTCGTGCAGTTCGGGCTCTACATCTCCCCGGTCGGTTTTTCCAGCTCCATCGTTCCTGAGCGCTGGCGCTTTCTCTACTTCCTCAACCCGATGGTCGGGGTGATCGATGGCTTCCGCTGGGCCATCCTGGGAGACCGTTTTCCGGTGCACTGGCCCGGATTCCTGCTTTCGGGCGTCCTGGTGGTGCTTATCTTCATGGGCGGTCTGTTCTATTTCCGCCGCATGGAACGAAGCTTCGCGGACGTGGTGTAGGTGTCATGCCGACGGTGATAACGGTTGAAAATCTCGGCAAGAAGTACCTGCTTGGCCAGAAGGCGCAGCAGGGTTCCTACCTGTCCCTGCGCGATTTCCTC
>NZ_DATFBA010000409.1:0-4004 GCF_035254065.1 Geomonas sp. | reverse complement strand
CTCCACCGCGGGAAGCCTCACTAATTTCCCAGAAAAGGAGTATGAGCGATGGAAGGTAACGTCACCCCAGTATTGAAAGCGGTATGCCTGTCCCTGTTGGGGGTATCCCTCACGGCATGCAGCAGCGAACCTCACAAGAAGGACCCCACCGCTGAAGCAGTTCCCGTGGCGGTAGGAAAGGTTCAGCAGGTCCAGGAGCGGGAGACCGTCACCGCAAGCGGCATCGTCTCCACCCCCAACGCCCCCTCCAACGTCTCCTTCCTGGTTCCCGGCAAGGTCGTCTACGTGGGGCCGCGCGAGGGGCAGTTCGTCAACAAAGGTGACGTCCTCGCCAGGATCGACCCCACCGATTTCAGCCTCAACCTGAAAAGCGCGGCGGCGCAGGCATTGAGCGCGCAGGCTGCCATGGAAAAGGCCATGCACTCCGCCAGGCCGGAGAATCTGGAGCAGGCGCGCATCGCCTTCGAGAGGGCGGAGGACGAGTTCCGCCGCATGAAGATGCTGTACGACTCGAAGAGCCTCGCTCCCAACGACTTCTTGAAATACAAGGCTGCCTACGAAACCGCCAAGGAGAACTACCAGCAGTCCAAGGTGGGCGCCCAGCGGGAAGACAAGGACCTCGCCAGGGCCGGTTACCAGCAGGCGCAAGCGCAGATGCGGATCGCCGAGAAGGCGCTCTCCGACTCGACCCTGCGCGCACCGGTCAGCGGCTACATCGCCAAGAGGTCAGTGGAACCGGGCGACACCGCCGGACCCGGCCACCCGGTTTTCGAGATTGTGCAGCTCGACCCGGTGGAAGTGAACGTCGGCGTGCCAGAGACCGACGTGCACATGGTCAGGATAGGGCAGCAGGCGACCATCACCGTTCCAGCCCTGCCCGGTAAAACGTTCACCGGCACGGTCCGGCTGATCAACGTTTCCGCGGACCCCAGCACCAGGACCTACATGACCAGGATCACGGTGGCCAACCCGGACCACTCGCTCAAGGTGGGGATGGTGGCCGAGGCGACCATCCGCGGCGACCGGTCGGTATCCATGGTGACGCTCCCCGGTGACGCGGTGATCCGCGATCCGCAGGGGGCGACCCAGGTCTTCGTCTACTACCCGGACCAGAAGCGGGTCTACGCCAAGCGGGTGGAAATCGGCTCCGTGGTGAACAGGGGGGTCGAGGTGAGAAGCGGGCTCGCCGCCAACGAGCTGATCGTGGTGGGCGGGCAGTCGAAGCTGAAGAACGGCCTGCTGGTATCGGCCACCGAACAGAAATAACCGCCCAAGAGGAATGAGAGAACGCCATGAGCCCGATTAAATTTTCGCTTCGCCACCCTCCCGTCACGCTCATCCTGACCGCCATGGTCATGCTGATCGGCATCCATGCCTTCCTGAAGATGCAGCGCACCGAGGACCCGACCATCACCATCAGGACCGGCCTGGTGGCCGCCATGTATCCGGGCGCGACCTCCGAGCAGGTGGAGAAGCAGGTCACCAAGACCCTGGAAAAGCACATCTTCAAGTTCCCCGAGGTGCGCAAGGAGAAGACCTATTCCACCAGCCGCCCCGGCGTGGCCATCATCAACGTGGAGCTGGAGGACAGCGTGAAGAACGCGGACGTCTTCTGGGCGAAGCTCCGCCACGAGCTGAACGTGGTGAAGAGCACCGAGCTTCCCGCCGGCGTGAAGGGGCCGGTGGTGGACTCCGACTTCGGCGACACGGTCGCCATGCTGGTGGCCGTGCACGGCAAGCGCTACGGCTACCGGGAGCTCAGGGACTACGCCGACAAGATCCACGACGAGATGCGCACGGTCCGCCAGGTGGGCAAGCTGGTCACCTACGGCAACCAGCAGGAGGAGGTCTGGATCACCTCCAGCCTGGAGAGGATGGCGCAGTATTTCGCCGACCCGCGCCAGGTGGCCAACGCCCTCGCCAAGCGCAACGTGATCCAAAGCGGCGGCAACTTCGACGCCGACCAGTCCAAGGTCCCCATCCACACCACCGGCATCTTCAACACCGAGAACGAGATCAGAAACGTGCTGGTCGACGTTTCCAGGGACGGCCACCCAGCCTACATCAAGGACTTCGCCAACGTGGAGCGGCGCTACCAGGACCCCGACTTCATGGTCCGCTACGACGGGGACCCCTGCCTGCTCCTTTCCGTGGAGATGCAGAAGGGGAAGAACATCGTCGAGTTGGGCGAGCAACTGGATACCGTATTCAAGCGCCTCAAGGTGCTGCTGCCGCCGGACGTGCAACTGGACCTGGTCGCCAACCAGCCGGGGGTGGTGAAGGAGCGGGTTGAAAAGCTCTCGCACGAGTTCCTGCTGGCGATCGCCTCAGTGGTGCTGGTCACCATCGTGTTGCTCCCGCTGCGGGTCGCGCTCATCGCGGCGCTGGCCATCCCGGTCACCTTGTGCGGCACCCTGGGTGTCATGGACATCTTCGGAATAGCGCTGCACCAGGTCTCCATCGCCGGGCTCATCATGGTGCTGGGGATCGTGGTGGACGACGCCATCGTCATCGCCGACAACTACGTGGAACTCCTCGACCACAAGGTGCCCAAGCTGGAGGCCGCCTGGCGCTGCGCAACCGACGTGCTGGTGCCGGTCCTGACCGCGACCGTCACCATCATCGCCTCCTTCCTGCCGCTGTTGATCATCACCGGTTCGGTCGGCGAGTTCATCATGGCCCTCCCGATCACGGTCGCCATCGCGCTGGTGGTCTCCTTCGTAGTGGCGGTCATGCTGACCCCGCTTCTGTGCAGGACTTTCATCAAAAAGGGACTGCACGACCACGACGCCGAGCACGTGCCGGGTAAGGAGAAGAAGAGCCTGCTCGACCACCTGCAGGACAAGTACGGTGTGCTGATCAATGTCTTCATGAAGAGAAAGACGCTGGCCTTTGCCCTCGCGGGAGCCGCCTTCGTGCTGGGGGTGAGCCTTTTCGCCCTGGTCCCGCAGCAGTTCTTCCCCTCTGCCGAGCGAAACCAGTTCGTGATTGATCTCTGGATGCCGCAGGGAACCCGCATCGAGGCGACCGACGCCGTCATGAAGCGGGTCGAGAAGGCCCTCTCCGGCAGTAAGGGGGTGGAGCACTACGCCTCCTTTGTCGGCCAGAGCGCCCCCCGGTTCTACTACAACGTGAACCCGCAGCAGCCAGACGGCGCCTACGGCCAGTTCGTCGTCAATACCGAATCGGTGGAGGCAACCAGCCGCCTGGTGAAGGAGCTGCGCCCGGCGCTGGCGGCGGTGGCGCCCGAGGCGACCGTGATCGTGAAGGAGCTCCAGCAGGGGGCACAGATGGAGGCGCCCATCGAGGTGCGCATCTCGGGCGATGACGTGAGCGAGCTGAAGCAGCTGGGAGAAAAGGTGCAGCACATCATCGAGGAGGTGCCGAGCTCCCAGTATGTGTACCGGGACTACTTCAACGACTCCTACCGGGTGGACGTCAATGTGAAGGACGAACTGGCGAACCGGCTGGGTATCACCGAGTCCTCCGTCTCGCAGACGCTCTCCGGCGCCTTTGACGGCGGCGCGGTCAGCACCTTCTGGGAGGGGGACCGCCCGGTAACCATCAAGCTCCGCCTCGATCCCGCCTCCCGCGCGAGCTTCGGCGACATCGGCAACGCCTATCTCAACTCCGACCTCACCCGCGCCAGGGTGCCGCTGCGCGCCATCGCGACCGAGACCCCCGAGTGGCAGACCAGCAGGATCGTGCGCAGAAACGGCGTGCGCACCTTGACGGTCCGCGCCTTCGTGAAGCCCGGCTTCTATGCCTCAAAGCTCCTGGACCAGGCGATGCCCAAGATCAAGGCCCTGGAACTGCCGGCCGGTTACAAGATCAGCTACGGCGGCGAGAAGGATAACCAGGACGAGACCTTCCCGCAGATGCTGGTGGCGCTCGCCATCAGCCTGGTGGCCATCTTCCTGGTGCTCCTGGTGCAGTTCCGGACCATCCCTGAGCCGCTGGTGGTGATGGCTTCCATCCCGCTCACCCTGTTCGGTGCCATCCTC
>NZ_DATFBA010000408.1:0-4421 GCF_035254065.1 Geomonas sp. | reverse complement strand
TCTCCCTGACCGCCTGCTCCATGCCGGCGCCGGTGTCCGAGACGGTGAGCAGCGCGAAGGTCCCCGGCTGGCCGTAGCCGTGCAGCCTCACGAACTCCTCCTCGATCTCGATCCTGCGGGTTTCGATGGCCAGGCACCCTTTGCCGGCCATGGCGTCGCGGGCGTTCGTGGCCAGGTTCATCAGCACCTGCTCCAGCTGCCCGCCGTCCGCCAGCACCGTCAGCTGCTCGGGGCACAGCGTGGTGACCAGTTCGATCCCCGCACCGATCAGCCGGGCCAGGAACCGCTCGGTCTGGCGCACCCGGCCGTTCAGCTCCACGGGCTTGAGGTGCATCGGCTGCTTCCTGCTGTAGGTGAGCAGGCTGGCGGTCAGGGTGAGGGCCCGCTCGGAGGCGGCCATGATCTGCTCCAGGTTGCGCCTGAGCGGGCTCTGCTCTTCGAGGGCGGAGGCGGTGATGGTGCAAAAGCCCATGATCACGGTGAGGATGTTGTTGAAGTCGTGCGCCACCCCTCCGGCCAGGGCCCCCAGCGCCTCCATCTTCTGGGCGTGGCGCAGCTGGAGCTCCAGGTGCCTCTGCTCGGTCAGGTCCTTGAAGCAGATCACCCGCCCCACGATCCGGTCGTCCACCACCTGCGGCGAGGAGTAGCGCTCGAAGATCCTGCCGTCCTTGAAGGAGAGCCAGTCCCTGGTCTCCCGCTCCGTCCCCAGGTATTCCTTTTCGGTGAGCTCCAGGAACTCCCCCGGCTCCTTCAACTGTTCCGCCACGAAGGCGCGCATCAGCTGGTCGTTGCCGGTCTCCAAAAGATGCGGCGGCAGCCGCCACATCTCGGCGAACCGGCGGTTGCAGATCACCAGCTTGCCTTTCAGATCTTTCACGATGATGCCGTCGGCGGTGGCCTCGATGGTGGCGCCCAAGAGCGAGAGGGTCTCTTTGAGCCGCAGGTGGTCCTGCTTCCTGGCGGAGACGTCGCGCACCATGGCGAGCCACAGCCACTCCCCTCCCAGCCTGAGCGGGCTCACCGAGAGTTCCACCGCCAGGCGACTGCCGTCGCACCGGATCGCCTCCACTTCCCGGACCGACTCTCCCGGCCAGGGGGGAAGCGGCGCCTGGCCGGGCTCGCCCAGCCCCTCCAGCGCGTTCCCCAGCACCTCACCGATCCCTTTCCCCGCCGCCTCACTCCCCGCATAGCCGAACATCCGCTCGGCGGCGCCGTTAAGCGACCTGATGGCCAGCTTGCCGTCCAACACCACCACCCCGTCCACCAGCTGGGCCATGATGGTTTCGGCCAGCGAATTCTGCACGTCCGCTATCTCCCGAAACGGCCTGAAGATGAAACGGTAGAGCACCGGGGTGAACAGGATGGTCAGCAGGCCCGCGTCGGCCAGGTTCTCCAGGAGCGGGTTGCCCACCGGCAACAAAAGCGGCAGGAGGTACATCAGCATGATCTCGATGCCGAACAGCACCAGCAGCAGGATGGGGATGGTTCCGACCACGGAGGGAAATCTGGATTGTGGGATGTCTGGTTGCTTCACGATGATCCTTTACGAAAGGCCGGCAGTCGCGTATGGAGGCCGTATCGGCGGGCGCCCAAGGAACTTGAAGGAAATGGTGGCGGGGGGCATAAAGAAAGCCCGCCAATCGTGGGATTGGCGGGCTTGGGAGAGCTGCGGGCGCCCGCGGGGAGCGCGTGAGCAGTTAGGGGAAGACGGTCCCCCCGTGGCACAGGGAGCAGGGGGGGCCGCTCAGCGGCACGCCCTGCAGCTGGGCGCCGTGGCAGACCCCGTTGCGGCAGGTGGCGGTGCCGTTGGCCAGCACGTACTGCGAGTGCAGCGGAGACCCGGAGGTCAGGTCGGCCGTGGTGTTCCAGCCCTCCGGATGCACGTGCAGAGGGCCGCCGATGTGGCAGCTGCTGCAGGAGGGTCCAAGGCCGCCGGTCAGGGCGACGCCGTGGCAGTAGGTGCTCGCGCAGCCGATGGTCCCTTTCTGCTGCACGTAGGGCGCGTGCCGCGCGTAGACCAGGTCGTCCCAGTCAGGCGGATGGATGGCGATCCCCGCCGCGGGGACGCCGGGCCTCACAAACTGCACGGAGTGGCAGACCGCGCAGGAAACCTTGGAGATCCCGCCGGCCAGATCCTGGCCGTGGCACTGGGTGCAGTTATCCAGGTGCGCCAGCGCTTGCGGCTGGTGCTCGAGCGCCCAGTCGCCGGTGTGCGCTCCCTTCGCCGCGTCGTAGTTGGCAAGCTTGGCGCTGTCTCCGCAACCGGCCATCGACAACACGCCAAAGAAGCCGGCCAGCGCAAGAGCAAGGGCCAATGACGATTTGGTTATCTGTGGCATGATTTGCACCTCTCGTTATTTTGTCTTCCGTGGCATTTCATGCAGGATGCCGGGTCTATCCTGCCGTCCACCTTGTGCTGGCTCAGGTAGTCGCCGCGGTGGGGCAGGGCAAAGTCAGGCTGGTCCTTGTGCAGGTCGCTCGGCTTGATCTCTTCCTTGTGCGCGTGGCACTCCATGCAGTAGGCTTCCTCATGGCAGGCGTTGCAGGCCGTCCGGTACTGGTAGGCGTAGAACTTGTGCTTGAGGTAGAAGTCCTCGGCCTGGTGGTTGAGAGCTCCCCAGCTGTCGGTATGGCACTCAGCGCAGCGGGGGAGCCCCTCGACCTTCTCCGGATGCACCCGGGCGATGGAGTTGGTGTTGGCGCAGGCGTACAGGAACGACAGCATCAGCATGGCCATCGCTATCAGCAGTTTACTTTTCACTTTGTCCTCCTTTTGAGCCGAATGCATACGTCAGTTTAATCAATCCTTCCACTCCATTGACGAACTCAGAGGATCTGAAAAAGTCGACGTCGGCGGCCACTTTCAGGCTCTTGGTGAAGGCATAGCCCGCAGCCCAGGTCACCGCGAAGGTGTTCTTCACGCCGTTGCTGTAGATGCCGTTGTCGTAGTCCACGTCGAAGAAGCTGATGGTGAAGTCGGCAGGGCCGATCTCCTTGCTTACGTAGGCGAAGTACTGGTCGTACTTGAACCGCTGGCTGGCGCCGTTCATCCGGTGGTAGTTGAAGCCGGCCGTGACGTAGTCCGGGTGGGAATAGACGATGCCGCCGCCGAAGTAGTTGGCGTCACCCTCCTTCTCATAGTTGTAGTGCTTGGCGTCGGCGGAAAGCTTGAGGTTCTTCACCAGCGTGCAGCCCAGCGTCCCCCCCACACTCACCACCGACTCGTTGGGGTCGAGGGGGCCGTTGGGGACCAGGCTGAGCGCGCTGGTGGTCACCTGGCTGAAGTAGTCGCGGTAGTTGAGCTGCTGCAGGTTGAAGCTCGCCCTTACCCAGTCCAGGGGGGTGACGCTCAGCGTGTAGGCGTTCTCGGCCCAGCCGTTGGTGAGGGAGTTATAGGTGGAACGGCCGGTGATGTCTACCATGGGGAGCGGGTGCAGCCAGAGGTCGATCCCTTCCTGCTCGCGCAGGTTCTGATCGTACTGGGTGCTTCTCACGTAGCTGAAGCCGATGGCGTAGAGGTTGGGGACGAAGTGGGCGATCCTGCCGCCGTAGATGAGGCTCCCCCCCTTGTAGTTGGGCTCGGTGGTCACCGGCTGCCCTATGTAGGCGGACCCCGTGAAGCCGTACAGGAAGTCGCTTCTCATGTAGAGCCCCTGCAGGTTGTCGCTGGCCACCCCCTCGCTGACCGTCTGGCGCCCCAGGGTGAACTGGGTGTTGCTCTTGTTCGCCTGGTACTTGAGGAAGCCGTACTGCAGGTCGCCGTTGGTGTCCTGATTGGTGGTGTTGTCCGCCAGGTCCAGGCGCCCCCAGCCGCCGGCGGCGAAGGAGCAGACCCCGTTGGGACATGGCGTGCTGGCGCCGACGTGCAGGTACTCGTAGAGCGGCCAGATGCGGTCGTCCTCCGTGTTACTTTGGAACCGCAGGACGGTGTTGGATTCCCCCCAGACGTTGACCCCCTCGGTGGCTGCCTGAGCCGCCGCCGCGGTGCCCACCAGCAGCGAGCAGGAAGCGATGACCCCTCCGAACCTCCTCAAGATGCGGGGAACCGAGGCTGCGGACATTTTCGTTCGATGGATTTTCAAGAGATGCCCTCCTTTCTAAAATGTCACAATCTTAGCCTGCTGCTTGAGCTGCGCCAGGTAGCGGTGGTGCTCCTCGATGATCTTGAGGTCCTGCAGGCCGTTCATGATGTTGGTGGAGACCTCGGCGAAGCGGATCTCCCTGGGGCTCTTTCGGCTGGCGTACAGCTTGACGATCTGGAAGCCGCTCTGCTGGCTCCCCATGATGGCGCTGCTCTCCCCCGGCTTGAGCTGGTAGAGCGGCTCCACCATGTCGATGGGGAGGTCGGTCCAGGAGACGAAGCCCAGGTCCTTGGCCTTCACCGTCTCCTCTTCGCCCTTGAGTTTTCCCCCCAGCTTCTC
>NZ_DATFBA010000407.1:0-6860 GCF_035254065.1 Geomonas sp. | reverse complement strand
TTCGCCACCGCGCCCTGCCTCGGCCGCCGGGCGCGCACCCCTGTCACGATGCCTGCCGCCGGAGGCGGAGCTCTTAGCTCCCCTGCCGCGGTCGCCGCCCTTTTTATGCTCGGGCTTCGGCTCGCGCGGTCTCTGCTTGGTCCGCTTGTAGTCGTGGACGAACATGTCATCCTCGGCCCACTCGACCGGTATCTTCTGGTTGATGAACTCGTGGATCGCCTCCAGGTAGAAGGCGCCGTCCTCGTCGGCCAGCGAGATGGCCATCCCCTCCGCCCCGGCCCGCGCAGTCCTGCCGATGCGGTGCACGTAGTCTTCGCTGTCCTGGGGAAGGTCGTAGTTGATCACGTGCGAGACACCCTCGATGTGGATGCCGCGCGAGGCCACGTCGGTGGCGATCATGATCGGGAGATTGCCTTCCTTGAAGTCGGCGAGGATCTTCATCCGCTTTCTCTGCTCCACGTCGCCCGAGATCACCTTGCAGGGAAACTCGTTGGCGTTCAGGCGGTCCTGGAGGAATTCCGCTTCGCGCTTGGTGTTCACGAAGATCATGGTCCGCTCCATACCCATCTTCCTGAGCAGGCCGAGTAAGAGCGGGAACTTCTCCTTGCGGGCGACGTGGTAGAGCACTTGCTCGACCCTTTCCGCGGTCATCTGCTTGGGGGTAACCGAGACCTTGGCCGGGACGTTCATGAACTCGTAGGCGAGCTCCATGACGCGGGTGTTCAGGGTCGCCGAGAAGAGCATGTTCTGCCGCTTGTCGTAGGGGGGGAGCCTTCTCAGGATGAAGCGGAGATCGGCGATGAACCCCATGTCGAACATGCGGTCGGCCTCGTCGATGACCAGCGCCTCGATGTCCTTGAGCGAGTAGACCTTCTGCTTGAGGTAGTCGATCAACCGCCCCGGCGTGCCGATCACGATGTCGGCCCCCGCCTTGAGCGCGTCGCGCTGCTTCATGTAGTCGACGCCGCCGTAGATGGCCTGGATGTTGAAGCCGGTGTATTTACCCAGCAACTGTGCGTCCTTCTCGATCTGGACCACCAGCTCGCGGGTGGGGGCCAGGATCAGGGCCCTGGGGTGGCGGGCGTCACCCGTTTTCTCCTGGCTGAGCAGCTTGGTGAAGAGGGAGATCAGGAAGGTCGCGGTCTTGCCGGTGCCGGTCTGGGCCTGGCCTGCCACGTCCTTGCCGGAGAGGGCCAGGGGAAGAGCCTTTTCCTGGATGGGGGTGCAGTCGGTGAAACCAGCCTCGTCGATGGCCTTGACCACCACGTCCGGAATCTGCAGTTCGTTAAATTTCATGCTTTCTGTTTGTCCTTTTTTTGCCTTATTTCAAGAGGATATAATTAGCACAATGCCTTTAAAATGGCAATCGAAAGCGGTCGGTCCCTGGAATTGGCAAAAAGCAGCCTCCTTTTCTGTCTCGTCCCCCCTTTGATGAAGGGGGGACAGGGGGCATTGCTTCTGAAGAGGAAGGGAAGGAAGGGAACGGTTTTGCTTTTTGCTATATGCTGTGCTATGTTCGGCCGCTGAACTAAATCGCACGAGGAACGGATGCAATCTTTCATTCACATCGAATCACCCAATTATCTGAAACCCGAGGAACTTCCCAATCCCCCCAACTGGAGCTCCGTTTTCGGCAATGAGCAGCCGGTCGCCCTGGAGATAGGGTGCGGCGTCGGCGACTTCATGCTGAAGACCGCCATCGACAGCCCCGAGACCAATTTCATCGCCATCGACTTCTACAACAAGGGGTGCTACAAGACCTGCCGCCGCCTCGACCGCCACGGCGTCACCAACGTGCGCGTGCTGCGCGACGAGGCGAAGATGTTCATCACCGAGCGCATCCCCAAGGGGAGCCTCTGCGCGGTGTACATCAACTGTCCCGACCCCTGGCCCAAGAAGCGTCACCGCAAGCGGCGGTTGGTGAACAAGCAGTTCGTGGAATTCCTGATGGAGTACATGGTCCCCGGCGCCGACTTCTACTTCGCCACCGACTTCGACGACTACGGCGAGGACGTGGCGGCCATGCTGCCGCAGATCGCCGGGCTTGAGAACATGTTCGGCGAGGACCTCTACCGTCACGAGTTCCCCGGCTACCACCTCTCCAAGTACATGCGCAAATTCATGGCGGAAGGGAAGAGGATCTACTTCGTGCACTACAAGGTGAAGCAGGGGGAGTGATTGTCAAATCCTGCAACCACTCCCGCTCTCGCGTCCCCCCCTTGATATCTGCACTTCAATAACAAACCGGGCTAGTCACCACCTTCCGATAACGTCCCATAAAGGAACGGGCCTAGCCACCACGTTCCGCTAACGTCCCATGAAGAAACGGGCCTAGCCACCACGTTCCGCAAACGTCCAATAAAGAAAAGGGCTTAGCCACCACGTTCCGCTAACGTCCAATAAAGAAAGGGGTTAGCCACCGCCTTCCGCTAACGTTCCCCCCTTGTCAAAGGGGGGACAGGGGGGATTTGCTTTCGCTGTTCAGGTTCACCCCGGTCGCCCGGTCCCGCCGCATTCCTCTTTCGTGTCGTTCGTGCCTTTCCGTCGGTACCCCCTTTTACCCCGGGAAATACCTCTGCAGATGCCCCCTGATGCTCGCCTCGAAGTCCGCCTCGCGGTCGCCGCGGTAGACGAGCGAGGAGCCGATCTCGGCGGCCAGGATGGCGAACAGGTACTTCTGCGGCAGGTTCCGAATCCTCCTGCTGTACTTCGGCTCCTCCCGCAGCATGCGCGGCAGGTGCGAGAGGATGGCGCGCCGGTAGAGCGGCTGCAGGCAGAGCTGCGGGCGGTTCTGGAAGAAGCGGAAGATGCTCGCGTAGTGCGCGTTGATCTCGCCGCTCAGGCTGTCGGAGATCTCCGTGCAGATGAGCGCCGGCGTCTCCCGGCGCCGCTTCAGGATGAGTGACGCCTCGTCCGCCGCCCGCTGCTCCAGGATTTCCAGCACGTCCCGCACGTAGCGCTCCTTCTCGGCCAGGAACTCCTCCTCGCTTAACAGCAGGTTGGCGATGATCTCGTAGGAGGAGGAGATCACCCCGCACTTGTTGGCCGAGGCGTCCCGCATGATGATGACCCCCTCCTTCTGCAGGGCGAGCCTCGCCTCGGGGGTGATGAAGGAGTTGGCACCCTCCACGATGGCCGCCGTGGAAGGGGTGCCGTCCTCCAGCAGGTAGTCCTGCCAGTTGTCCTTGTCGATGGTCTCCGGCCGTCCCCCCGCCGGGATGAACAGGTCGGCCTTCACCTTGAAGGGGAGGCTCGCGTACTCGCGGGAGAACTCGTCGGTGGAGATCCATTCCTCATGGACCCCCTTGGCGGTGCGGGTCACCTTCCGGTACTGTTGGCGCAGGCCGTCCTTCTTGCTGCCGCTTCTGAAGATCATGAAGCCCCCCTCGTGCAGCATCTCGGGGGAGAAGGCTTCCAGGTCCTGGCTGAGCAGGATGCGGGAGAGCTCCTTGCGGTCGGCCCCTTGGGGATCGTAGAGCGCGGCGGTGCCGTCCAGGATCAGCCTGATGGCCACCTGCGGGGCGCGCTCCAGCAGGATCCTCATGGCGTTACCCGCCACGTCGCCGTTGGGACCGCCGGTCAGCTTCACGCTGAAGGGATCCCGGTAGATGTCGATCCCCAACTCGGCCATGGTGATCTCGGCGAATTTCACCACCCCGGTGGAGGTGACCCCGTACTCCTTGTGGTTGATCCCCACCTTCTTGCTGGACATGATGCCGATGCCGAGGATGTAGCCGCGCTGCTTGGAGACCCGGGCGATGTTCTCGATCATGGAGTCGTGCATGTTCTCGTCCGGCCCCAGTTCGATCGGCTCGTCCTCCCGGTAGTAGTCGACCACCTGCGGCAGCTTGGCGATGCCGTTCTTGGTGATGAAGATGTCCAGGAAGGCGTGCAGCACACTGTGTTGCAGCTTGTACAGGCGCCCCTCTTCCATCCTCCGCTCCCCGCTTCGCTGCAGATCGCCGGCGTCCAAGACCATCGCGAGCTTCGAGCCCCCTTCGTAGATGTCCTTGTTTTTGAGGTGCTGTGTGTGGGCGAGCACGAAGGTCTCGCGGAAGATGGTGTTGGAGTTGGTGATGAAGTCGTCGCTGTTCCTGGAGATCACCGTCCGCCAGCCGCCCCGGGCGATATCGGAGAAGCCGACGTGGTAGCCGAAGCCGTAGCGGCTGAAGAAGAAGGTGACTCGGAAGGGAAGCACGCCGGGGAGGTCCGAGGTGAAGGCGGTTCCCAGTTCGGTCAGGTAGGCCGGGTCCAGCCGGAAGGAGAGCGCCTGCTTCTCCGGCACGAAGAAGTTGGTCTTCAGGGTGTGGGTGATGAAGAGCAGGCAGCAGCGGTAGATGGAGCGGCGTACCTCGTCCAGGTAGCGGTGTCCCGTGTTGTACCCTTCCACCGTCCCCAGGGTTTCCTCCAGGATGCTCCCGTACAGCGATTTATGGTCCTTGATCTCCGGGTCGAAGCGGGACCAGAACAGCTTGACGAGCTGCAGCGCCATCTCCGGGTGGGAGTGGAATGCCGCCTGCACGTCGTCCAGCCCGAAGCGGTCGGGCTGGTTGTGGGCGAGGTTCGTGTGGCAGAAGGCGATGAAGGCGTTGATCAGCGCCGCCTCCTCGCCGGTCATCACCCCGGTGGTCACGAATTCGCGATAGGTGAAGCTCTTGGTGGCGATGATCTGGGTGTTGTAGAGCTCCTGCTGCAGGGCGAGGAACAGCGGAGAGCCAGGCTCGATTGACCCGCCGGAGCGCTTCCTGACGTAGAAGGTCCCCAGGAAGTAGGGCTGGGTGCCGTCGGTGATGTTCAGGCAGTAAGCGCGGGTCACCCCCAGCCCCAGCCGGTTGAAGACCTCCATCTGCTGCAGCAGGAATTCCTTCTCAGGCGGGTTGGTCACCGCGAAGTGCACCCGGGAGACGTCCGGGAAGGTGGTCGGCTCCACGTAGATGTAGAGGCCGCCCGTCTGGCTGGCCTTCTGCAGCAGGTGGAGCACCTGGGCCACCCGTACCGGTACCGAGACCCTGACGTACCCCTCGTTGTTCAGCCAGAGGATGCGCAACAACCGGTCGAAATCCCTCATGTCGAACTGGGGGTAGTTCCGCTTCAGCTTGGTGGCGATCCTTTGTGCGATGGCGGGGGGGATCTCCACATCCCGCCATCCCCTTACCTCACCGTTCTTCTTGCGGTCGAACTCGAACCTCTGGATCTCGAGCGCCTGATCCATCCCCGGCATCGCCCCCTCCGAGTGGGTGATCATGGCATAGGAGATCTCCTTGTCCTGGTATTGGCGCAGGGCGTCGTACAGCGAACCGGGCTCGTTCACCCGGGCGAAGATCAGCGTCTTCTCGCGGTCGGCCAGGATGATGCGCCGGTTGTGCCGCAGGGAAGCAAGCTCGCGCTCCAGGAGTTTCAACGCCTCCGGCTCGTCCTGCATGGCTTTGAAGAAGAAAGGGTTGACCTCTTGTTTGAGCCATTTCCTGTTTTCGGCGATCTCGGATGACAGACTGGTTCTTCCGGCTCTGATGGCGCACATGCTGTACTCCCCTTTGATCATTAGGTATTTTCGGTGTGACAGTATAACATTATCAACTACTATTCTTAATCATTTTTGTGAGAGTACAATTTTCTTTGTCACAGAGAGAGAAAGGCGAAAGGCAAATTTAACAGGGATAAAGGGGATGAAAGGGATAAAAGGCAAACCCTTTGACTCATCTAACTATCTCTGACATTCCCTCGCCCCCCGGGCGTGTCCGCCGAAGCCCTTCAGGCGGAGGTGGAAGAGGGCCGGGGGAAGGGAAGCCACGCACGATCCAGGTTGTCACATTGTTTTTTTACCAAGAGCAAGAGAAAAAGCCGTTCGCCCTGAGCCTGTCGAAGGGTGCGGTGAAACTCAGACGGCTCGTTGCCTCCTCTTGATTTCGATTGAAACAGCTGCGTAGAGCAGGTATATTGCCCGCCATTAAGAAAGGCTCTCTGGAGGCAGATTGCAGCAAAGGTACCTTACCGCCGAGATCCCCGGCATCGGCGGCGCGATAAAGAGCATCCCCGAGGACTTCCTCGTCGAAGAAATTCCCGCCTACCAGCCGAGCGGGCAGGGCGAGCACTGCTACGCCGTCATCGAGAAACGCGGCATCGCCACCCTGGAGGCCCTGCGCCGCCTTTCCAAGGCGCTCGGCGTGCAGGAACGCGATCTCGGCTACGCCGGCATGAAGGATTCCGTAGGCCTGACCAGGCAGACCATCTCCATTCCGAGGGTGAAGCCGGAAACCGTGCTTTCCCTGCAGATCCCCGGGCTCACCGTACTCTCCGCCACCCTGCACGGCAACAAGCTGAGGCTCGGCCATCTGAAGGGAAACCGCTTCCGCATCCGCGTGCGCGAGGTGGCAGCCGGGGCTGCGACCCTTGCTGAGCAGTCCCTGTCCATCCTGGCAGAGCGCGGCGTCCCCAACCGTTTCGGCTCCCAGCGCTACGGCGCGCAGGGCAATTCCCACCTGATAGGCGCCGCCATGCTGCGACGCGACTATAAGGGAGCCGTCGACGCTTTGATCGGCGATCCAGGCTCCGTCGGCGACGAGCGCTGGAGCCAGGCCATCGATGCCTACCGGCGCGGCGATCTGGAGGGTAGCCTTGCCCTGTTCCCCGGCCATTTCCGGGGCGAGCGGGAACTCCTGGGGCGGCTCGTCCAGCGGCCGGATGCCTGGGAGAGGGCCTTCAACTCCGTGCAGCCGCGGCTGAAGAGGCTATACCTCTCCGCCTTCCAGTCCTCGCTGTTTGACCAGGTGCTGGAGATGAGGCTCGACACCATTGACCAGGTCTCCGAAGGCGATATCGCCTTCAAGCACCAAAACGGCGCCTGCTTCGTGGTGCGCGAT
>NZ_DATFBA010000406.1:0-3266 GCF_035254065.1 Geomonas sp. | reverse complement strand
AAGCTGTTACCTCCGGCAAAGTTCAAAAAAACTATTTAACACAGTTAACGGCAAAACACAAAAAGTTTATTCGCCGTAGCGGACGATGGAGGCGAAAGAGGCCCCCTTCAGGCTGGCGCCGCCCACCAGGGCACCGTCGATGTCTGCGCAGCCCATGAGTCCCTTGATGTTCTCCGGCTTCACGCTGCCGCCGTACAGGACCCGGGTCTTGTCGGCAACCTGCTTGCCGTACAGGTCGGCGAGCACGCCGCGGATGAAGGCATGCGCCTCCTGGGCCTGTTCGTCGCTGGCCGTCTTGCCGGTGCCGATGGCCCAGACCGGCTCATAGGCTATGATGACCGGGGCGAACTGGGTGGCGGTCAGACCCTCGAGCCCCCCGCGAAGCTGCCCTTCCAGCACCTTGAAGGTCTCGCCCGCCTCGCGGGATTCCAGCGTCTCGCCGATGCACATGATGGGCACCAGGGCCCCCTTCAGGGCGCTCTTGACCTTCTTGTTGACGGTGGCGTCGGTCTCGCCGAAGTATTGCCTGCGCTCGGAGTGGCCGATGATCACGTAGCTTGCGCCGGCGTCCATCAGCATGCGGGGGGAGATTTCGCCGGTGAAGGCGCCTTCGTCCTCCCAGAAGACGTCCTGGCCGGCCAGGTTGATACCGGTCCCGGACACCGCACCGATCAGGCTGGGGAGCACCGTGAACACGGGAGCCACCACGATCTCCACGTTGTCGACCCCCTTGACCAGCGGGGCCAGTTCCTCGATCAGCGCCAGGGCCTCGTTCTTCGTCTTGTAAAGCTTCCAGTTACCTGCGATCACCGGCTTGCGCATGGTCTCCTCCAAGAGTGCATTGATAGTATAGGAGTTACTGGGGGCTCACACCCCATCCTCACCCGCCTTCGCCTATTGGCTACGGCGGGCAAGCCCTGTCCCTCCCTTTGAAGGGGAGGGGACGTGGGGCGGGCCTTTTTTCTGCAGGTGTTAAAGGCGGATCGTGTATTAGTCTGTGGTTACTTGTTCCCTTTCTCTTCCAGGACCTGGATGCCGGGGAGTTTCTTCCCTTCCAAAAGTTCCAGGAAGGCGCCGCCGCCGGTGGAGATGTACCCCATCCGGGAGGCCTCGCCGCCACGGTTGACCGCCGCGTCGGTGTCGCCGCCGCCGATGATGGTCAGTGCGTAGGAGTTGGCGACCGCGGTGACCAGCGCGAAGGTGCCGCGCGAGAAGGCGTCCATCTCGAACACGCCCATGGGGCCGTTCCAAACGATGGTCTTGGCGTTCTGGATCGCCTCGCTGAAGAGGGCGACGGAGGCGGGGCCGATGTCGAGCGCCATCCAGCTTTCGGGGATCTCCTGGATGGGAACGATCTTGTTCTCGGCGGTGGCGCTGAACTGGTCGGCGACCACGCAGTCGACCGGCAGGTAGAACTTAACCCCCTTGGCGCGGGCCTTCTCGTAGGTCTTCATGGCGGTCTCGATCAGGTCTTCCTCCACCAGGGACTTGCCGACGTTGTAGCCCATCCCCTTCAGGAAGGTGAAGGCCATGCCGCCACCCACGATGATCTTGTCCACCTTGTCGCACAGGTTTTCCAGCACCTCGATCTTGCCGGAGACCTTGGCGCCGCCCAGGATGGCCACCAGCGGGCGGATCGGGTTTTTCATCGCCTTGTCGAAGTAGTTCATCTCGTTCTTCATCAAGAAGCCAGCAGCCACGACCGGGATGAAGTTGGTGATGGCGTGCACGGAGGCGTGGGCGCGATGGGAGACGGCGAAGGCGTCGTTCACGTAGATCTCGCAGCCGTTCACCAGCGCCTGGGCGAATTCGTTGTCGTTTTTCTCCTCGCCCGGATAGAAGCGGACGTTCTCCAGCATGACGATGTCGCCCGGTTTCATGGCGTCCACCATCGCCTGCACCTGGCTGCCGATGCAATCGGGCGCCAGTTTCACCTCTTTACCGAGCAGCTTGGAGAGACGCTCGGCGGCGGGAGCCATCGAGTACTTCTCCTTGCGCTCCCCTTTGGGCCGGCCCAGGTGGGAGGCGAGCACGATCTTCGCCTTCTTGTCCAGGGCGTAGTTGATGGTGGGGAGCACGCCGCGGATGCGGGTGTCCTCGGTGATGTTCTGGTTGTCGTCGAGGGGGACGTTGAAGTCTACCCTCATAAAAACCTTCTTCCCTTCCAGATCCTTGATCTCGTCGATGTAACGGATCGACATGGCATTCCTCCCTGACGAACAGATTTCGATGGCGCGTTATTCAATACGCCTCTGGCAATGGCAGCTTTTACATGAAAAAACAAAATTCACCGGCCGTTAGCATCCCGACCAGACCAAAGTCATCGGGCCTCAAGCCGTTCGCCCTGAGCCTGTCGAAGGGTGGCTGGTGAGTCCGAACAGGGTGCTTCGACAAGCTCAGCATGAACGGCCACCGGCCCGCGCTGACCTGGTCTGCCGTGTGCTGCTGCGTCCCTTCGAAACGCTTAAAATGCACTAACCGCAGAGAGTCGTCAAGCACGATCTGCGTGCGAAGCGGCTTTCTGCGGCATTTTGCGGTTGGCGGGGGAGGGGTGCGCGCAAAAAAAACGGGGGGGAGCCGGCTCCCCCCTACTTTATCTGCTGAGTGCGCGGCGGCTAGAGGAGCATCTTGATCAGGCCGACCACCCGGGCGGAGAAGCCCGTCTCGTTGTCGTACCAGGAGATGACCTTCACCATGTTGCCGTCGATCACCTTGGTGGAAGGTGCGTCCACGATGGAGGAGAGCGGGTTGCCGTTGAAGTCGATGGATACCAGCTGCTCTGAGCTGTAGCCGAGAATCCCCTTGAGCGGACCGTCCGAGGCGGCCTTCAGCGCTGCGTTCACCTCTTCGGTGCTGGTCGGCTTGGAGAGGGTGCAGACCAGGTCGACCACCGAGACGTTGGGGGTCGGCACCCGGATGGCCATGCCGTCCAGCTTCCCTTTCAGGGCGGGGAGCACCAGCGACACGGCCTTGGCGGCGCCGGTGGTGGTCGGGATCATGGAGAGGGCGGCGGCTCTGGCGCGGCGCAGGTCCTTATGGGGCAGGTCGAGGATGTTCTGGTCGTTGGTGTAGGAGTGCACGGTGGTGACCAGGCCCTTCTCGATGCCGAAGCTCTCCTGGAGCACCTTGGCGACCGGGGCCAGGCAGTTGGTGGTGCAGGAGGCGTTGGAGACGACCTGGTGTTTGGCCGGGTCGTACTTGTCCTGGTTCACCCCCATGACCATGGTGAGGCAATCGCCCTTGGCAGGGGCGGAGATGATGACCTT
>NZ_DATFBA010000405.1:0-6101 GCF_035254065.1 Geomonas sp. | reverse complement strand
GGGCCACACTCATCGAGTGTGGCCCTTCTTTGTACATGCTCCAACCGGTGCGGCGCTGGCCGCAGGCTGCTTACGCCTTGGTGACGGAGATCTTCAGGGTGGCGGTCACTTCCGGGTGGATCTTGATCGCCGCGGTGAAGTCGCCCAGGTGCTTGATCGGCTCGTCGAGCACGATCTTCTTGCGGTCGATTTCCACGCCCTGGGCCTTCAGCTGCTCAGCCAGTTCCATGTTGGTGACGGCGCCGAACAGCTTGTCGTCAGCACCGGCATTGTGGGCCAGGGAAAGGGAGATCCCTTCGATCTTGGCGGCCAGCTGCTTGGCAGCTTCCAGCACGCGGTTCTTCTTATACTCGAGCTGACGCTTGGCGTGCTCGAGAGCCTTGGCGTTCTTCTCGGTCGCCTCGATGGCGAAACCTTTGGGGACCAGGTAGTTCCTGGCGTAGCCCGGTGCAACCTTCACGATGTCGCCGATGTGGCCGAGATTCTCAACGTTTTCCTTCAGAATGACCTTCATGTTAGCCTCCTAGCCTGATATCTCACAGGTTTTGCTGGGTTTTGGGGGATCGGAAATCACCCCAGAGATCGAAAACGCCTAGCGCCGCAACCACCAGCAGCATGAACGGCTGGAAGATGAGGAACAGGCAGCCCATTACCTTGATGAACGTGGGCACTGCAAACTTGCGGAAAAAATGGCTGATGACCGCGAAGCCCTGCACCAGGTACAAGGCGCAGACCACGATCAGCAGGTTGAGCGACACCATGTGCGCGATGTCGTTGTCGAGCAACATGGCAAAGCCCGAGGCGATCAGGAGCCAGACCAGGGGTTCAGGGTTCCGGTACTGCCTGAAATTACCCAGGTAGATCGGCAGACCCGCGCGCCCCGCCACCCGTGCCAAAAGGTACAGGTTGATGCACCCCAGAATCCCGAGTGCCACGGTGATCAGTGCGGGATAGATCACCACGATCTGCTCGCCGGCCATGCGCATCGAATCCTGCATGGCCTTCAACTCGTCCCCCTTGACCCCCGCCTTCTCGTACAGCTGGGTGGTCTGGGCGATACTCGCCTGCACACCCTTGGTGACCTTGGTGTGCAGATTGGCGCCGGTGACGTAGCCGTAGATGGCAGCAGCCGCCACCATCATCACCAGGTTGACGGCAACCGAGTAGACGATGGAGCGCGCGCCCCCTTTCAGGCGAACCAGGAACTCCGGCAGCGCCAGGGACATCACGCCGGCCTGCAGCAGGTAGATGGCGACCGTCGCCGGACCCGCCAGGGCGGCCACCAGGGAACAGGTTACCAGCACCACCGCGATGCCGGTCTTCCGTCCGTTTTTCAGGCTGTAGAAGACGCAGGGAGCGGGGGTGAACAGCCCGGGGACCAGGCCGAACAAGGGGAGCATCATAAACGCAAGGAAGAGCGTCGCCGTAGCGACGCTCCCCTTGATGGTGTCCAGAATGCGTCCCTGGAGAGGGTTGACCTCAGCCGACACAGACTAGGGCGTAACGTGGCTGCCCGCGATGGGGAGCAGCGCGATGTTTCTTGCCCTTTTGACCGCCTCGGTGATCTCCCTCTGGTGCTTGGAGCAGTTACCGGAGATACGGCGGGGAATGATCTTGCCGCGCTCGGATACGAAGTAGCGAAGGGTGCGGGGATCTTTGTAGTCGATGGAAACCTGCTTGTCTGCGCAGAAACGGCAGACTTTACGGCGCTGGAACGGCCGCTTCTTGCGCGGGCCGCCGCTGGTGCTTCTCTGGGGAGTTCTCTCGTCAGCCATCTCTTATTCCTCCGTAGTAGTTTCGGCCTGAGCCTCGGCAGCGGGAGCCTCGACGGCCTCCTCGACACCTTCCTCAGCAGCTTTGACCGGAGCGGCTGCAGCGGCAACCACTTCCTGCTCGAGCTTCACGCTCTGGTACCTGAGCACCTTGTCGTCAAGGCGCAGACGGCGCTCCAGCTCGGCGATCAGACCGGAATCGCCGTCGAAACGGAGGTAAAAGTAACGGCCACGGGCGCTCTTGTTGATCGGGTAAGCCAGCTTCCTGGCGCCCCAGTCTTCCAGCCTCTTGAACTCGCCGTTCATGCCGGCGATGATGTCCTGTACCTTGGCGGAGAGTGCTTTGATCTCTTCGTCGCCAAGATCGGGCTGGACGATGTAAATCGTCTCGTACATCCTCATTGTGTTGCCTCCTCACGGTTATTTAGCCCCGGGACCGGCCCGGAACAAGGAGATACGGCCTACTGGCCGTTCTGTGGAACAAAAACCTTTACTATACAAATCTCTCTTTGACAAGCAAAAAGATTAAAAAAGCGCTACCCCATCGCCCTAGACGTTGAACCTGAAATGCATGACGTCGCCGTCCTGCACCACGTACTCCTTCCCTTCCAGACGCATGAGCCCTTTTTCCTTGGCTCCCGCCTCGCCACCCGCGGCAATATAGTCCTCGTAGGCGATCACTTCCGCCCGGATGAAGCCTTTTTCGAAGTCAGTGTGGATCACGCCGGCAGCGCCGGGGGCCTTGGTCCCCTTGGTGATGGTCCAGGCGCGTACTTCCTTGACGCCGGCGGTGAAGTAGGTGATCAGCCCGAGCAGCTCGTAGCCCGCCCGGATCAGGCGGTCCAGACCGGATTCGGCCAGCCCCATCTCCTCCAGGAACGCCTGCTTCTCCTCGCCGTCCAACTCAGAGATCTCAGCCTCGATGGATCCGCAGATGAAGACCACACCGTTACCCTCGCGGGCCGCGAGCTTCCTGACCTCCTCGACGTAGGGGTGCTTGCCGTCCAGGTCGTCCTCCGCCACGTTGGCCACGTAGAGAACGGGCTTGGCGGTCATCAGGTGCATGTCGCGCAGGATCATGCGCTCGTCCTCGTTCTCCGGCAGGTCGCGCGGCGAGACACCCTTTTCCAGGGCGGCCTTCACCTTGCCGCAGAACTCGACGTCCTCCTTCGCCTTCTTGTCGCCGCTTCTCGCCTGCTTCTCCACGCGCTGCATCCGCTTCTCCACGGTGTCGAGGTCGGCCAGCGCCAGCTCGGTCTGGATCACCTCGATGTCGCGCACGGGGGAGACGGAACCGCTCACGTGCACCACGTTCTCGTTTTCGAAGCAGCGCACCACGTGCAGGATGGCGTCCACGGAGCGGATGTGGCCCAAGAACTTGTTCCCCAGCCCCTCGCCCTGGCTGGCGCCCGCCACCAATCCGGCGATGTCCAGAAATTCGATGGTGGTGTACTGCATGCGCTGCGGGTGCACGATTTCGGCCAACCGGTCCATCCGGGGATCGGGAACCGCTACGATCCCCACGTTGGGATCGATGGTGCAGAAGGGGTAGTTGGCCGACTCGGCGCCTGCCGAGGTGAGCGCGTTAAAGATGGTGGATTTCCCCACGTTGGGGAGCCCGACGATGCCGCAGTTGAAGCCCATATGCTGAATCCTCTGGACCTGCTAGGTCCGGTTAACAGAGTACCGACTGATCACATCCCATCACGCCTGATAGGCCGTTCGTCCTGAGCCTGACGAAGGGGGCGTGCTGGTTTTTTTAATCTCTCATTTCCCGTTGAAGATGCTCATCGCCTTGGGCATCCCTTCCCTGATCACCATCTCCAGCGCGTCGACCGACTGGTCCAGCACTTCCAGAAGAGAGTTCATCTCGTCCTTGGCGAAGTTGGTGAGCACGTAGTTGACCACGTCACCGTGCACCGGGCGCCCGATGCCGACCCGCAGCCTGGCGTAGGCGTTGGAGCCAAGCTCCTGCCCCAGCGAGCGGAGCCCGTTGTGGCCGCCATGGCCGCCCCCTTCCTTGAGCCTGACCTTGCCGAAGGGGATGTCGAGGTCGTCGTGGACGACGATCAGATCTGAAAGTGAGAGTTTGTAGAAGCGAAGCGCCTCGGCGACGGAACGCCCGGACAGATTCATGAAGGTCTGGGGCTTGAGGAGGAAGATGCGCTCGCCCGCCCAGTTACCGTCACCAGCAAGGCCCGAGAAGGCCTTCCTGGTGACGGAGATACCGGCGAGACTTGATAGGCGGTCCAAAACCATGAAACCCGCGTTGTGGCGGGTCCATGAATACTGGGGCCCGGGGTTGCCGAGCCCTACAACAAGCTTTGCCATGTTCTATCCGGCTTAAGCGGCAGGAGCTTCTTCTGCCTCTGCGCTCTTACGGCCGAGGATGCTGATCACGGCGGCCTTGGGGTCGCCCAGGATGGCGATGCCGACCGGAGCCGGAATTTCGCCCACGTGGATGGAGTGGCCGATGGTCAACTCGGTGACGTCCACGCTGATGTAGTCGGGGATGTGCACCGGCAGGCACTCGACTTCCAGCTCGTGCATGGCGAAGTCCACCATGCCGCCTGCCTTGGCGCCGGCAGCGGTACCGACCAGACGGACCGGGACGTGCACCTTGACCTTGTCGGAGAGGCTGATCCTGTGCAGGTCGACGTGGCGCGGGGTGCGCTTGATGGAATCCTGAAGCATGTCGCAGACGATGACGGTCTGGCCGTCCAGGGAGCCGCCGCCCACCAGGGTCAGGATGTGGTTACGTCCACCCGCGCCCGCGATGGCTTCGGAAAACTGCCTGGTGTCAAGCGAAATGGAGACCGGCTCGATCCCTTTGCCGTACACGACGGCGGGGACGCGCCCTGCGCTTCTCAGACGGCGGCAGACGCCTTTGCCGGTTTCTTCCCTCAGTTCCACGTTCAGATTCTGCTTGCTCATACATCCTCCGGTATTTCTCAAGATAATTGTTGATTCTGATCCTAACTAGTAATGCAAATGCCGGCAGCTCACACGAACAGGGAGCTGACGGATTCGTCCTCATGAATGCGGCGGATGGCCTCGGCCAACAGGTCGGCCACCGACAGCACGCGCAGCTTGTCGGTCCGGTCGGCCTTCTCCCCCAGCGGAACGGTGTCGGTGATGACCACCTTCTCGATCACCGAGGCGTTGATGCGGTCGATGGCCGGGCCGGAGAGGACGCCGTGGGTGGCGGCCGCGTAGACGCTGGAGGCGCCGTGGTCCTTCAGGGCCTGGGCGGCGTGGGTCAGGGTGCCGGCGGTGTCGATCATGTCGTCCAGGATGATGGCCGACTTCCCTTTCACGTCGCCGATCAGGTGCATCACCTCGGCCACGTTCGGGCCGGTGCGGCGCTTGTCGATCACGGCCAGGGTGCAGCCGAGCCTCTTGGCGAAGGCCCTGGCGCGCTCGGTGCCGCCCGCGTCCGGGGAAACCATGACCAGGTTGTCGAGCTCGCTGGCGAAGCGGTTCTTCAGGTGGGCCAAGAGCACCGGGGCTGCGTAGAGGTTGTCCACCGGGATGTTGAAGAAGCCCTGGATCTGCCCTGCGTGCAGGTCGATGGTAACCACCCGGTCGGCGCCGGCGGTGGTGACCAGGTCGGCCACCAGCTTGGAGGTGATCGGCGTCCTGGGAGCGGCCTTTCTATCCTGGCGGGCGTAGCCGTAGTAGGGGATGACGGCGGTGATGGTCGCGGCGGAGGCCCTCTTCAGGGCGTCCATCATGATCAGCAGCTCCATCAGGTTGTTGTTGGTGGGGTTGCAGGTCGACTGGACCACGTAGATGTCACGGCCGCGGACGTTCTCGCCGATCTCGACCATGATCTCGCCGTCGGAGAAGGTCTTCACCTTCGCCTTGCCCAGCGGCACCTTAAGACATTCACAAATCTTCTCTGCCAGAATCGGATTCGAGTTACCGCTGAACACCCTGATCTTGTTTTCCATCAACAACCAGCCCTCTTGCCTTTGAATTTATTCGGCCGCCGCCTGTGCTGCTCGCCACGGCCGGTCGCCACCAAAATCCCGGAAACGTTACTTAATACAATACATAGGTCACGAAGTCAACCGAAAAGGACCGTTTCGCGTGCCACTTCAGTTTTCCGTTCTGGAGACGATACGTTACCCGAAGCAGCGCCACCTAAACCGATCATCGACGAGGCCAACAGCATGGAACAGCGCCGTTTCCACCGGGTCACCTGCAGCATGTCCGGCGAACTCACCCACCACGACCTGAGCTATCCGGTGCGGTTGCAAAACATCTCGCTGCGCGGAGCCCTGGTCACCTCCGATGAATACCTCCTGGTGCCGGTCGACGATACCT
>NZ_DATFBA010000404.1:0-12721 GCF_035254065.1 Geomonas sp. | reverse complement strand
AACCCGCCGGTTTCCGGCTTGCGCGCCATCGATTCCCCTTTGGAGTCATTTGGCGAAGCCGCCTTGGGTGGCGTAGCCGGCTGACGGCGGGGGGCGGTGGGTGTTGGCGGCAAAGGCTTGCCGAGCGGTCTCTGCAGCGGTTTGCGTGGCGTCGGCACCGGGTTGGGGCCCGCTGCCGGCGGCAGCGGCAGAGGCTTGACCGGTGCGGGAGGCGGCTTGGGCTTGGACGGTTCCGGTTTGGGCTTGGGAGGTTCAGGCGGCTTGCGCTTGGGTTTGGCAGGAGGCTCCGGCAGGGGCAGATCGGTCAGGTCCACCATGGTGGCGGCCGGCGCTTTTTTCGGGCTTTCAGCGGGGATGAGAGAGACCAGCTTGAAAACGACCAGATGCAAAAGGACGGAGAGGGCTACCAGAAAGAGGAAGGCCTTCTCGATCATTTTCCTTTCGTTGGGCAGGTATCTCAAACTGTCTGGTCGTTGCAATGGGAAATTCACTCCTCCAACAGCAAAAGCAATATCCGCTCTCCCGCTATAGCAAGGGGAGACCTGCTGGCGGAGGATGAAGGCTGCTCAGGTTTAACTAAAGAGGGTACGGTGTTTTCTGCTGCTGGCAAGGCCGCTCTGGTGACGGACCGCAGGATCTCACACAAATTCGCAACAAAAATGGAAATAGTGGGAGAGATGAGAAAAAAGGCGGGTGTCAGCAGAGAGAGCTTCCGGCAATTGCAATCGGGAACCATGGCAGGTTGGCCCCTCCGGGCTAATCCGAAAGGACCAGGATCAACCCCAGCATGGAACAAAGTGCTGCCACCAGGTCGGGTAAATGGCTCCTCTCCAACAGCTCTACAGTTCCCGCTGCCTTGACACCTCGAGAGGCACCCGTTTTCACCCGCTCTTCGCAACCGTCGGGCTCCAGGTACCTCGATCTGCTCAGGCTGAGAACGCGAGCCTGGAAAAAGGCCACGCCCAGTAGCATAAGAACGATCCCCCACACCTGCATGCAATCCCTCCGCTTGTAAGAACGGATACATCTACACCAAAACCCAATATTGAGCAATGCAAATGAAGGCTGTCCCATGGGTGTGGCCCGCTTGAAGCTGCGCTTTCACTCCTGGGGCCGTTCTGCTAATCTGGTACTCAGAAAGGGCTACCCCAAGGGTTCGTGGACAACACGCCAAGCTATGGCTTGTTGGGGGAGGTAAGAGTATGAGTGCAGCAAAGGGGACCGCGCTGTGCTGTCTGCTGGCGACGCTGGCCATTCCGTGCGGATGGACTACCGTCTATGCTGCGGACCAGCCCGCACAGTCCGAAACGGGGAAGGAGATGCCCGTGCTGGTCGGGACCGAATGGCAGGCACTCGACCAAAACGCGAAGATAACGTTCGTCTGGGGAATTGGCCACGTGGTGACCATCGAAGAGCGCGTGGAGGAGCGGCACCCCGAACTCAAGCGTAGAGGGTTCGTGGCCAAACTGGCAGAGGGGCTGCGGGGGATGCCGATGAACAGCATCGTCCAGCAGATCGACTCCTTCTACCAGAACAACCCGGACAAGATCGACCTGCCGGTGATGAGGGTGATCTGGGGACAGATCGTGAAGCCGAAATTGAGCAGCGGTATCGCTGATACTCCGCTCAGCCCAGCGCCGAGCCAGCCAGTGCCCCAGCAGTAGCGGGGGGCCGCCCAACCGGGTTCCGGGGAGGCGGCGGCTGGATCGGGACGGATAGCTAGGCAGAAGGAGGACGGAAGATATGAGATCCCGAAAACTTTTGGCAGTTGTTGTTCTTTTCCTCTGCACCTCGGGGTGCGCCGGGATGTCCCCGACGCAGCAAAGGACCCTGAGCGGCGGAGCCATCGGTGCCGGCGGTGGCGCCTTCCTGGGGGCCATCTCAGGCGGTAGCCCGGCGGTGGGGGCCGTTGTGGGCGGGGCAGCTGGAGCGCTCACCGGCTACATCCTCGGCGAGGGGGCTGAGCGCGATCACCACCGGGGAGGTTACTACAGAGGCTACTAGTCCTCTTTTCCCGCCCCGTCAGCGGGAGTACCTGGTACCTGCTTGCATGAAGGGCCGGCTCAGCAATAGCCGGCCCTTTTCACTACCTTCTCTGGAACCTGCACGGTCGGCTTTTCTCGCGTCCGCCACTTACATCTTTATTACTGATGTTAGCGCCGGCAAATTGTATTCGCTCTCACCCTTCTTTTCTTTGAACCAGACCGAGAAAGGGTGAAACCGTTATCACCTTCTTCCCCGCATCTTCTCGGACAAACGTTTATGACATTACCAAAAATACATTTGCAGGTAATTATGATGTCTTTTTTTTGGATACTACTCATCGTCTTCAGACTTCGCCATCACGAGAACGTTTGCGGGTTGCACTAAGTCGATGTATTACGGTTAACAAGACTGGACTAACCTGCTCTAGTTCTTCCGGCGGTGCCTTGAAATCCAGACTTTAGGTGATAAGGTAGGAGATATGAACTGTCGTGGATCTGCTGGCTGATAGGTGGGGAGTCGCTCCACGTCTCGATGTTCGAGATGATTTGCCGGCAGGCGGCCGGAGTTATGGAGCAGACCATGCAAAAGATCGATGTTGTCATAGTTGGTGCGGGCCCGTACGGCCTTTCCGCCGCGGCGCATCTACGCGCGATACAGGGGCTGGAGGTCGTCGTTTTCGGCGAACCGATGTCGTTTTGGGAAGAGCAGATGCCGGCCAATATGCTGCTACGCTCTCCCTGGGCCGGCTCCCATCTCTCCGACCCCTCCGGTTCGCTCACCCTCGACCACTACCGGCGCTCGCTGGGCCTCAATTTCTCCGCTCCGGTACCGCTACCGGATTTCATCTCTTACGGCCGCTGGTTTCAGCGCCAGGCCGTCCCTAATCTCGATCGCAGAACGGTCGTCATGATCGCGGCCGCAACTGGCGGCTTTGCCGTCACCCTCTCCGACGGCACCACCCTGCTTGCCGGCCGGGTGGTGGTCGCCACCGGCATCGGCTCCTTCGCCTGGTATCCGGAGCCTTTCCGGGGGCTTCCCACCCAGCTCGTCTCCCATACCTCCACCCATCGCGATCTCGGCATCTTCGCCGGCCGGCGGGTCGCCGTCATCGGCGGCGGGCAGAGTGCCCTGGAATCGGGCGCCCTGCTGCACGAGGCGGGGGCGGATGTGCAGGTGCTGGTCCGCTCCCCCGAGGTCCGTTTCCTCCACCAGAAGAAGTGGATGCACAACTGGCCGATCAAGCAGCTGCTCTTCGCCCCTCCCGACGTGGGACCGGCCCTTATCAGCCACCTGGTGGCCCACCCGGACCTGTTCCGGCTGCTGCCCCGCGCCACCCAGGACCGGCTCGGCCCCCGCTCCATCAGGCCGGCCGGCGCCGCCTGGCTGAAGCCGCGCCTGGAAGAGGTGCAGCTGGTATGCGGGCGCCATGCGGTGGGTGCCTCTGCGCTGGGTGACCGGCTGAGGCTGACGCTGGATGACGGCAGCGAGGAAGTGGTCGATCACGCGCTGTTGGGAACCGGCTACCGCATCGATGTCCGCAAGCACGCCTTCCTGTCGCCGGAACTCCTCTCCTCACTCCGGATGGTCGACGGCTACCCGCAGCTCGACGAGGGTTTCCAGGCCTCGGTGCCGGGCCTTCATTTCCTGGGGGCGCCCGCCGCCTGGAGTTTCGGGCCGCTGATGCGCTTCGTGGCGGGGGCCGGCTATACGGCGCACAAGCTCGCCCGTGCCGTGGCCCGCGACTTCATCCCCGCTCCCGCAGGCGCTCGGCAGGGGGGCACGGCCGTGATTGGCGCTTGCGCCGCCTCGGCTCCCTCCCTCTCCCAGCCGTCCGCTGTTTCTTCAGTGGGGGGATCCCCCGAGGCCGCGGCAGCAACGGACAGTGCCCCGACATGGAGCGATCCTCCCGGCGTGCTGATCACCGGCGCCGACTATCGAGCGCTGGGGGCGGCACGCAGCCTGGGGCGCCAGGGGGTGCCGGTCGCCATGTTGCGCAAACACGACCATCTGCTGGGTTCCTTCTCGCGTTACGTGCAGCGTGTCTACTCTCTGCCCCGCGCCGAAGGGAACCTGAACGAGGAGTACCTCTCCTTCCTGATCGGGCTGGCGGAAAGGGAGAATCTGAAAGGGTGGCTGCTGCTCCCCAGCGACGACGACATGGTCGGGCTCATCGCCCACTACCATGATGAGCTGTCCCGGTACTTCCTGCTTTCCGTCCCGGACTGGGAGCAGTTGCGCTGGGCCTGCGACAAGCGGCTCCTTTCCCAACTGGCGACGCGGCTGGAGATCGATCAGCCGCGCACCTTCTGCCCGGCATCGCGCAGGGAGGTGCAGGAGCTGGAATGCAGCTTCCCGGTGGTCATCAAGCCTGCCCTGCACGACTCCCTCAACAACCGCTTGCAGCGGCAAGGTGGAGCAAGGCCGGCACAGAGCGCGCTGCCGGCGGGGCGGAACCTGTCGGTCGACAAGGCGTGGCGGGCGGACGACCGTGCGAGCCTGCTGGAGGCCTATGACCGGGCCTGCGGCCAGATGCCGGCCGACATGGTGATGATCCAGGAACTGGTGCCGGGTGGAGGGGAAAGCCAGTTCTCCTATGCGGCCCTTTGCCGGCAGGGCGAGACGCTGGCCTCCCTGACCGCGCAGCGTCTGCGCCAGTTCCCCATGGATTTCGGGCGCCTGAGCACCTACGTCGAGACCGTCGACGCACCCCTGGTGGCCCGCGCCGCGGAGAAGCTTTTGCGCGGGCTGGAGTACACCGGCCTGATCGAGGTGGAGTTCAAACTCGACTACCGGGACGGGCGCTTCAAGCTGATCGACGCCAATCCCCGGGTCTGGGGCTGGCACACCCTGGGGGCACGGGCCGGGGTCGATTTTCCCCTCCTGCTCTGGCGACTTCTGAAGGGCGATCCCGTGCCCGGCATCCTCGGGCGCCCCGGCGTCGCCTGGATGTACCCGGTCCTGGACATCCCGGTCGCCCTCAAGGAGATACTGCATGGCAGGCTCTCCCTGCGGGATTACCTCCATCCCCGCAAACCGGTTGAAATGGCGGTATTCGTGAGCGACGATCCCATTCCCGGGCTGCTGGAGCTTCCCCTGCTGGTCTACTCCCGCCTGGTCCGAAGGCTCGCTTTCGCCCACAAGGCGCACTAGGGGGAAAGGCTGAAACCAGGCGGTGGAAGTTGTCCTGTCCGCTATTCCCGACACTCTCAACCCTCCCTCCCCCTCCGGGGGAGGGCAGGGGAGAGGGAATCCTCGCATCTCGTGAAAAGTTCCTTCGCCCCGGCGCTCTTCCGGCGGGCGTTCTTTTCACCCTTTCCACATTTGCTGCACGTTTGTGGTATAGATCATCCATGGTGGCAGCCGACCAGAGCGCTGCCCCAAATTCTTTGCTGATTAGTCACAATCTTCCGCTCAGCCAACTTCCCCTCTCCTTCAAGGAGAGGGTCGGGGTGAGGATGGGGTATTAGTGAAAGATCGACCCATCCTCATCCTGTCCTTCCCCTTGAAGGGGAAGGAACGTGTAGCGGAAGATCCGCGCTAGTCAGGAATTCTTCTGTACCGAGTAAAAGGAGGTGTTCCTTGCGCCATATGCTCAATCTCGTCATTGCGCTTCTCCTGCTCGCCGCGTCCGGCGCTGCCTGGGCCGAGGGCTCGCCCGCCGGCTATGGCGTGGAGCTGCAGGGCTTTCCCTATCCCTATCCGGTAGGGCATTTCCCGTTCGCCTCCCAAGGGGTGGACCTCCAGATGGGCTACATGGATGTGAAACCCGCCAGAGGCGCCAACGGTCGCACGGTGGTCCTGATGCACGGGAAAAACTTCTGCGGCGCCACCTGGGAGACGACCATCTCCGTGCTTGCCGATGCCGGCTACCGGGTGGTGGTCCCCGACCAGATCGGCTTTTGCACATCCACCAAGCCCCCCCATTACCAGTACAGCTTCCAGCAGCTCGCCACCAACACCAGGGCGCTTTTGAAGAAACTGGGCGTTTCCCGCGCCACCCTGATCGGTCATTCGACCGGCGGCATGCTGGCGACCCGCTTCGCCTTGATGTATCCGGATGCCGTTGAGAAGCTGATCATGGTGAACCCGATCGGGCTGGAAGACTGGAAGGCGCTGGGGGTGCCGGGCCGGACCGTGGACCAGTGGTACGACAGGGAGCTGAAACTGTCGGCTGATGGAGTGCGCCAGTACGAGAAGTCCGTCTATTACGGGGGGCGCTGGAAACCGGCCTACGAGCGCTGGGTAGAGATGCTGGCGGGGCTCAACCGGGGACCGGGGCACCAACTGGTGGCCTGGAACTCGGCCCTCATCTACGACATGATCTTCACCCAGCCGGTCGTCTACGAGTTCCCGCTGTTGAAGGTCCCCACCACCCTCATGCTCGGCGATGCCGATACCACGGCCATCGGCAGCGACATCGCGCCGCCGGAGGTCAAGGCGAAGATCGGCCACTACAAGGAGCTCGGCAAGAAGGTGGTCAACACCATACCCAACGGGCGCCTGATAGAGTTCCCCGGCTATGGGCATGCCCCGCAGATCGAAGACCCGGCCATGTTTCACAAGGCGCTGCTTGCTGAGCTGGAAGGCCGGTAAGTTGTACCCTCTCCCCTAAAGGGGCGAGGGGGAGTCGGCAGAAGCATCTTCAAAAACAAAGGGCTTGCAGCTGATGGCTGCAAGCCCTTTCTCGATGGTTAGCTGTTAGGGGAGGCTTTTCGGTTCACGACTCGCGTGCACGCAAAAGCTGCGCCTGCAGGAGCCTGTTGATCATGGCGTCCCCCCGCCTCTTTCCGGGTCCCTCCCACTCATGTTGGGACTTACGTGTCGGGTCGCGGTCTACCTGGACCCAGCCGGTAGAGCGGAGAAAGGCAACCACCTTCTTTTCCCTGAGCAGGTATTCAAGCATATACGGCAGGACGCTGCCGTCCTTGCCGTTTTCATAAATTACCGGGATTTTCATGCAAGCTTCTCCCAACCACGTGCATCTCGTCGGCTGTTTCGACTCACCTCCCCATCCGGTACCGCAAGGTCATCCTTTAAATTATAAATCCTCGCACTTTGCCTTCTCAATATAAACTTTGCTAATAAACGCTTGGCGGCCGGTCGCCGCTCCTCCGGATCACCGGCAGTTGGTGAAGAGAGAGCCGAACTCCATTCCTTGACACCGCAATGAACCGAAGTATCTTTGAGAGATTAGTCGGAATTTGCTATAAAATCGGCCAAAGAACCACAGTTTTGCAGCGTATCGCACTATCTCGAGCCAGTTACGGTTGGAAGCCGCGCAAATCATCGTGTCTCACAGCAATACCGGCTGCCCTTGCGCGATTTTCATCCAGCCTCCTCTGGTTTTTGCTCATTTTCACCGGCTGTTCGACCCCACCCAAAATCTACACCGTCTTCATCCCCGAGGGGATGGGTATAGGCCATCGAAGGGAGGTCGTCATGACAGTGGCAAGACACCTAGTAGTGATCCTGATGCTTCTGTTGTCGGGATGTGCAACCTTCCGCGACGGCGTCAATCCGCCCATCACGAAATGGCCGCCGCCCGATTTGGCGCCGGAAAAGAAATCCGTAGCACTGCAGCTGACCGGCAGCGCAATCGTGAACGGGAGCCCTGCTGACGTAAATCCCAAATTTCTGGAGAAATGGCGTGAGCAGGTAGTGACGGCCTACCAATCGTCTGGCCTGTTTTCAGAGATCAAGGTTGGCACAGAACCGGCTGACATCCGCGCAGAGGTCAATATAACGGATAACGGAGAAGGGAGCAAAGTCCTCGCCTTCATAACCGGCTTTACCCTTTTCATCGTACCCTGTCATGTAAGAGAAGGGTTCATCGTGAAAACCACCTACCTCGACAATGCGGGTACCCCCCTGGGGACATTTGAAAAAACAGAGTTCGCGGATATGTGGATGCAGCTGTTCTTGCTGCCGGTAACGCCCTTCAAGCCTCCTAGCGAGTTCAAGGAGATGCTGTACGACCTCAACAGAAACACCCTCATCGAGGCGCATGGAAAGGGGCTATTTTGAGGTCGTTGTTGGAAGAGAGGCCGGGGCAGGGAAGGACGGGGCGATCGGAGCTAAATCACCTGGGAGGGGGGCTTAAAATGGACCAGCGATCACTGGTTATGGGAGAGAGCCGGATCCGCAATGCTGTCAGGACGTATCATGACCTTCAGAGCATGTACCAAAAGATCTTGGCCAATCTCAAGGAGCAGTTCTCACACCTTGATGAAAAATTCGAGTGCCAGCAGGAGGGTGATGCAACCATCGCTCTATTTGATGGTGTGAAGGTGAAGATCTCTTTCGATTACATCACCAACCATACTGAGACTTTGATGGGCTTGATCAGCTTCAGTAAAGAGGTCAGCAAAGACGATCACAGGACCATCCTGATGCTGTTCTTTGACGAGCATGGCAACATCGGCACGACCCCGATCAGGGGGGAGGGGGTCATCAGCTTTGAGAGCAAGATCCTGTGCAGGTGCATCATGAGAGACCTGCTGGAGGCATACCTGAAGTCAAAGCACAAGGTTCCCACTGGCTGATCGCCGCGGATCATGCCGCGTCAAATTGCCAAAGCCGCTCCCATGGACGGGAGCGGCTTTTTCGTTTGCTTCCAGATGAGGAGTTGCGGGAAGGGGATCATTTCTCGAATCTGATGGCGATGCCCCTCACGTTGGTGCAGGTGTAGCTAAAGAAGTTGTAGATGGGGACGAACCCGTACAGGCTGTTGGAAACGGTGACATTCAACAGGGCATCGCCTCCGACTTTCCCCAGCGCCTGGTCGACCGCGGTGGAAAAGGTGGCATCGCCCCAGGGTGCGACCGCCAGCAGGAAGAAGCGGCACGCTTCACCTTCCACCGCTCCGAGCTCTTTGTAGGGCTTGGGCGTTTTCAGGACCGTGCTGGGGTCGGCGGTGCTCTTGGTGACCATCCCCAGGGATCCCACCGAGGTGCAACCAGCCAGCATCATCAAGGCAGCTGCCAGGCAGATAACCTTTCGCATCGCTTTTCCTCCTTTTTTGGGTGACCTCGATCTCCTATGACTACCATCTGTGTCTGGAATCTTCTGCCGGTGGCGAGTCGAGCAGCCAGTTGGCAAAGGGGGCTCGTTCGCTTTCCGCCCAGACCTTGCAGGGGCAGGGATCATGCAGGGTGCCGGTCTCCGGGGACAGGATGGGAGACGGCACCTGCCCATGCAACGGGAGCGGGAGGTGCCTGCCGTCCAGCGGCGGGTTTTCCGGGTCCTTTCTGTTCATGACCGATCTCCTTTGCTGATAATCAGCGGGCCCTTGATGGCCTGCATGACGTACGCCGGCGGCAGGCCGTTCTCCAACAGGGTGGTCATGGCCCGCAGGTATTTACGGATATGGCGGAAGAACTTGCCGTAGCCTGCACAGAGGTAATGAAGGCCGGCCTCCCCCTGCGGGGTCCTCGCGAAGCGCTGCTTAGGGCATCCCCCCTGGCAGGCCGCCAGCACCTCGCACTCCCGGCAGCGGCCGGGGAGGGCGCTCTCCTTGGCGGTGCCGAATCCGGAGGAGAGCGACTTTTCGATCATCGCGGGGAGGCTGTCGGTCATCAGGTTACCGAGACGGTACTCGGGGTAGACGTAGTGATCGCAGGCGAAGAGGTCGCCGTTATGCTCGACGGCGAGGGCCCGGCCGCAGCGCCGCGAGTGGACGCAGACCGAGGAAGGATTGCCGATCCAGGCGTTCAGCGCCCATTCGAAGTTCATCACGAAGATCCTTCCCACGTCGTTACGTACCCACTCTTCGTAGATGCCGATAAGAAAATCCCCGTACTCCTCCGGGTTCACCGACCAGGGGGTGACCTCTGCGCCCTGCTCCTTGCCGTCCAGCGCCGCCGGCAAGCCCAGCCGCAAGCCTCGTTGGCAGGCGCCGGCATCGGGGAGCCGTTCGATGACCGGCACGAACTGGACGAACTCGACCTTGGCGTCCTTGAAGAATCGGTAGACCTCGCGCGGGTGGCGCGCCGTTTCGCGTGCCACGCTGGCCATCACGTTGTACTCCACCCGGTGTTTCTGCAGCAACCTCAGCCCCCGCATCACCGCGTCGAAGCTTCCTTTCCCCCCGCGATCGTGCCGGTAACGGTCGTGGATCTCCCGGGGGCCGTCCAGGCTGATGCCCACCATGAAGTTGTGCTCTTTCAGGAAACGGCACCACTCGTCGTCGAGCAGCGTGCCGTTGGTCTGCAGGGAGTTGGTTATGGTCTTGCGGCCGATAAAGGGGCGCTGCAACTCGACCACCCGCCGGAAAAAATCGACCCCCAAAAGGGTCGGCTCGCCACCCTGCCAGACGAATTCCACCACCGGCGTCGGTTGCGCCTCGATGTAGCTCTCTATGAAGCGGGCGAGGACCTGGTCGGACATGCGGAAATCGGCACCCTCCGCGAAGAGCGCCTTCTTCTCCAGATAGAAGCAGTAGGAGCAATCCAGGTTGCAGGCCGGGCCGACCGGCTTCGCCACGATGTGGATGCCCTGCCCGCTGCCGGCTCCATCTCCTCCGCATGTCCCTTTGCTCATCGTTTTCGACCTTTCCTCTCGTACCCCCTTGATACATGGGGGAGAGGGAGATTGCTTGTGGCAGTTGGCCCTCCACTGAGCGCGGAAGAGGGCGGCGCGAGCTCGTTATTTGCCGATAGCGGCAAGTGCCTTGTGAAGTGGCGCGCTGGATACCTTGATTATCCCCGTGAGCGGGGTGCTCATTTCGATGATCAGAAAAATAGCGGCCGACAGCGACAGCGCGCAGATCAGCAGAACCGACATGTTGGTCGGGTTCCCCGGCGCGATCAGCCCGATGCAGGCGAACAGCGCCGTGAGCCAGAGTAAAAGCACGATGAGAAAGGGGAGCGGAAGTGGCTGCGCCGACTGTACGATAAGAAGCCAGCGTGTTTGCGCCATCTCCGCGGCCAACTGCAGCGCTTGCGAATGGAGCTGGCGTTGGACATCGGTGCGCGGCGACAGCTCACGCAGGCCTTGCTGGATCCTTTCAATGCCCTCTCGTGCTTCAATGGCCTTGATACTGGCAGTCGCATTTTCGTGTTCCGGCCAGATCATCTCGATTCCGCTGGTGACCGAGTTGCGCAGGTCCGCGCGTATTGCCTGGGTCTCGGGTCCATATGCCTTCAGGACACGATCAAAGATGATGACCTTCACCCCTTCCTGTGTCAGTTCGCTATTCATGGAGTCGAGCGTTCCCTTGGCGGAGGTGACCAGAAGTCCCAGGACCATGGCGGCCAGGGTCGCTATCAGCCCGGCCGCTATCTTTACGGTGTCCATGGTCACGCCCGTCAGATGGTGGCCCGGGAGCAGCGATCGGACATAGAGGCCGAACATCGCCCCACCGAAGATGCAGACGAATGATATCGACGCAACCGTTAGCGAATCCATGCCGCACCTCTTCCTTCCGCGTTGAGACCTGTCCCGTTGGAAGCAGCGCTCCCCCCTTCCGTGGCCGTTGAATGTGTTGGAGAGGGCGAACGGCTGCGGAGCCCCCGCGTAAGTGTACCCCAAGCCTTTTACGCAGGCAGTTCGTTTATCACAAGGTGCCACCGGCGTCGCATCTATCTACTGTCACTGGTTCTGCCGTATCTGTTCCAGTCGCTCGAGTCGTTGTGCGGGTGTCAACGGCTCGGCAGGGGGCGCGGGCGCCGCGGCCGGGGGGGGCACCACGGTCGGAGCCACCACCGTCGGGGCCACCACGGTAGGAGCCACCACTTTAGGCGCGACCACGGTAGGTGCTACCACGTTGCGTCGTGCGGCGGCTCCCCTGGCTGCTTCTTCACGGGTAGCCTGCTCCCGCACCGCCTGTTCGCGTGCCGCCTCTCCCCGCACTGCCTCTTCCCGTGCGGCCTGCTCCTTTGCCGCCTGCTGTTTGCCCGCCTGCTGTTTCGCGGCTTGCTGCTTGGCTGCCTGTTGCTTTCCTGCTTGTCCGGCGGCGGATTGCCTCTTGGCGGCCTGCCCCCTGGCTGCTTGATCCTTCCCTGCCTGTCCTTTGCCGGCCTGACCTCTGCCCGCTGTTCCTTTTCCTGCTGCCGGTTTTTCCGCCTTCTCCCTGCCTTCAAAGGCGTGTGAGACGGGGACCGTAAAGCACAATGCAGCGATCAACACTACTGCCGCCTTTTTCATTGCTACCCCCTCGGGCGCTATCTGTCCGCCCAACTCCCTGATTTTACCATCTCTCCACAACAGGTCCGGGCAGCCCCCAAAGAGGCCGCCCGGATTCGCCGGGTGTTATTCGCTCACCCGGTTGTTACGCTGAGCCTGCTCCAGCTTCTTGATGTCCTCCGGAGAGAGCTTGGGCCGGTCGATGGTCAGCGTAATCTTGTTGATCTTGCCGGTGAAGGTGAAGGGGACCTTGTAGTCCTGGTCGTTCACCGGCGTCCCGGTGTCGGAGCCGATGTCCAGGTTCTCGTCCCACTGCAGGATAAAGGGGATGCTCCGCTCCATGGTCTGGGTGGCGACCGCCTTGCCGTCCACCTTCAGTACACCGGTGCCGCCGCGGCCGATGCCGCTCATGCTGCCGTACATCATGGTTCCCATCCCCAGCCCGTCGTACTTGAAGTCGAATTCCAGCGTGTGCTTGCCGGGGGTGAGCGGCTCGGGGCCTTCCCACTTGACCCGCTTCAGGTCCACCAGGTTCCAGAGGAAGACCGGCTTGTTCTTCAGCACGTAGAAGCCGTAGCCCGCGAAGCGTCCTCCCTGGGTGATCAGCATCCCT
>NZ_DATFBA010000403.1:0-4754 GCF_035254065.1 Geomonas sp. | reverse complement strand
CCTCCGAAAAATCGTAACCATCACCCCAGTAGCCGGCTTCCGCCAGCGTCCGCAACATGTTGCCGCTGCCGTGGCCGATCTCGAGAAACCTGCCCGGCGGCAACCCGTCGAGCATCGAGAGAAGCATCGCCTCCCTCAAGAGGTAGCGCGGCGGTTTCACGGGAGAAGCGTTCATTGCGCCAGCAGGCCTCGCAACCCTTCCTGCATCTTTTCGAAGGTGAACCTCTTCGCGTAATCGCGGCGCACGTTTGCCGCCAGCGCTGCGCGCAGATTACCGTCCAGGAGCAGTTCTTCCAAGGCAGCAGCCATCCTCTGCGGGTCGTTGGGGGGGACGAGCACCGCCGTTTCGTGATCAACGAAGTCCTCCGGGATGCCGTCGCAGAGCGTGGTGAGGATGGTGACCCCTTTTTTCATCGCCTCAAGAAGGGAAATTGCACCGCTGCCCTCCTCCACGGAAGGGAGGACGTAAATATCAGTGCGGTCGAGGACCTTGTCGACCGAATCAACAAAGCCGAGGAAGCTGACAAAGCCCTCCAGCCCCAAGCGCTTGGCGAGCCTCATGTTATGCCGATGGAAGACTCCGGCGCCGGCAACGAGACAGTTAAAGGCGATGCCGCGCTCCCTGACGATCTTTGCCGCCTTCAGGAAGGTGTTGATCCCTTTTCTCGGGTCCTGCCTGCAGATAAGGCTGACCGTGGGGACATCGCCCGAACGGATCGCATCGGACCCGATGGTGAGTTCGGACTTCCTTTCGTAAATATCAATGTAATACGGGAGCTTGACGACCTTTTCCGGATCGAGACCGGCAAATTCGGAGAGAAGGATGTTGCGGGTGGAATCGTAATGGACGACTACCAGATCACTTCCCCTGAGCAATCTGCTTTCAATTGGCGAGTATACCGTGCGGGCGAAAAGGTAGGCGGCCCTGATAAACAGAGATCTACGGTAGCCGTAGTCGCAAGCGGGAGCACCGATGACATGCCCCCGATATTCGTGCTTGTGGGTGGTGAAATACCCAACCAGGGTTTTCAGCTTGATGCTGCTGCCCCGCAGCTTCTGCTTCAGCTTGGTGCCGGCGACTCCCCAGATCGCCGCGCTGTAGACGATCAGTTCATCCGGCTTTTCCTGCTCGATCACCTTTTCCATCTCGGCGACGAAAAGCCCAGATGCCATGACCGCGCCGAGTCCTAAAAGCCTCTCGTAAGGGTTGACGAAGTGAATGAGCGTCGCGAAATCAAGTGATACCTGTTCCTTTTGGGAGCTGAAGCCAAGGATGTAGACCTTGTATCCGAGGGAATCGAGGATTTTTGCTACGTTATAGGCGTACGCGCCGAGGCCGCCGGGAATGGTAATCGGCGACTTGCCGCTTATCACAAAGGCTATCTTGTTAGCCATTAACAAGCACCTTTTTCAGGGTGTCTGCCACCTCCGCAATCTGCTCCTCGGAGAGCGCAAGGCCTGACGGCACATAAAAACCTTTCCGGGCAAGCCTTTCCGCCTCGGGATAGGTTTCGCCCGCAAAAAGCCCCATTTTTTTGAAAACCGGCTGTTCGTGCATCGGGAAGAAAAAAGGCCTGGTACCGATCCCCTTTTCCGCCAGTCGCTTCATCGCGCCTTCGGCATCGAACCGGATCTGGTCTTGCAGAACGAGACCGTAGACCCAGTAGATGTTGTCAGCGTAAGCGGTGGAAGCCACCGGCAGTTGTACACCCTCCACCTTGTCCAGCAGGCGGCTATAGAGCTCACCCATCCTCCTTTTCCTGACCACGAACTCATCGAGGCGCTCCAACTGCGCCACTCCCAGCGCCGCCTGCAGGTTGCTCATCCGGAAGTTCCAGCCAAGCTCCTCGTGCACGAACCTCTTGCGCGGCTGGAAACAGAGGTTTCGCAGGGAGGCGCAGCGCTCGGCAACGGCCTGGTCGTCGGTGACGATCATGCCGCCTTCGCCGGTGGTGATGTGCTTGTTGGGATAGAAGCTGAACGTGCTGACATCCCCGAAACTGCCGCAGGGACGCCCCTGGTAGGTCTGCCCGTGCATCTCGGCGGCGTCCTCGATCACCTGGAGTCCGTGCCGGTGGGCGATTTCCAGCAGCGGGTTCATGTCGACCGGCAGTCCGTAGATATGGACCACCATGATGGCCTTGGTCTTTGCGGTGATCCGGCTCTCGATCCGGCTCACGTCCATGTTCCAGGTGTCCCGATCGCAATCCACCAGCACTGGAATGGCGCCCGCCCTGACAATCGCGGCGGCGCACGAGATTATGGTGAAGGTCGGCATGATCACTTCGTCACCCTTGCCGATGCCGAGAGCAGCGACCGCAGCGTCCAGTGCAACAGATCCGTTTGCTACCGCCACCCCGTACTTGCGCCCGACGCGGGCGGCGAAGCGGGTCTCGAAGTCCTTGACGAAGGGGCCTTCCGAAGAGATCCAGCCGGTGTCGATGCATTGGTTCAGATACTTCTTTTCGTTGCCGTCCAGAAGCGGCTCGTTGACGGGGATCATAGTGCGTCCCCATTGCCAACAACGATCCTGGAAGCGGCAGCGAATCTCGTCTTATCCTGGTCGCCTGCATACGGCCCCTGCTTAACCTCGATCATCTCGATTTCCTCAAGGACTTCGAAGCCATGTCCGCCGCTGGCCAGCAGAAGGGTATCTCCGGCTTCAAGAATGCGACTTTCCAGGTAATTGGTCGCATCATCATAAAAGTCCACACGGAGGCGCCCTCTCCTGATGAAGAGCACTTCCTGCGTGTAGTGTACGGTCCGGGGAACGAGATTGTGCAGGTGTGGTTCAATGACTTTCCCGACGGGGTGATTCATGAAAGCGACCTGCTGGGAAAAATCGTCGGGAGTTACGAATTTGATACCGGATTCGTGAAATGAGTGCGGAATGATGATAGCAACGATTTCCCCGTCTTTTACGATTTGTTCGAACATGGTGATTTCCTCATTCGAGTGAAGATGACAAGTTGCTTTGAGTTAAGGACTGCCTCCAAACCGGGACAGGATCACGAAAGGGTAGTCGTCTGAGGGAAAGCGACGACAAGCATTTCGCCGAGCAAGAACAGTGGTGACCGATCTTGTCTCAGTGCTCCTCCTTGTCGGCGCCCCCTTCGTTCGCGCCGGTTCTCCCCCTCACTTCAAGAGCCTTGACCCTGTACTGTACGTCTTCCATCAGGCGCCGGTTGACGGCAAGGAGGTCGGCGAGGAATGCGGTGAGGATGGTTTGAAAGCCAACGCCCAGCAGGATCGACGCCAGGATCAGCGACTGCACGTGTCCGGCGCCGCTCCCGAGGAAGTAGTGGTAAAGGAATCGGGCGCCGACCAGGAAGCCGGCGGCGAAGACGCACAGGCCGATGGTCATGAAGAAGCGGAAGGGCCGGTAGACGACGAAGATCCTGAGGATGGTGACGATGGACTTCCTGACATAGGAGGAGATGCTCTTCACCAGGCGCGACGGGCGCAGATCGCCGTTCACCCGGATGGGGACCGAGGTGATGGCGATGTTCTTCTGCCCCGCCTGGATGATGGTCTCCAGGGTGTAGGTGTAGTTGTTGAAGACGTTCAGCCGCATGGCCGCTTCCCGGCTCATCGCGCGGAAGCCGCTCGGGGCGTCGGGGATGTCGGTCTTGCTGAACACGCGCACGACCTTGCTGCCGAGCTTTTGCAGCGCTTTCTTCACCCCTGAAAAGGTCTCGATGGTGGAAATGGGCCGGGCGCCGATGACGATCTCCGCCTTGCCCGCGAGGATGGGGGCGACCAGCGCCGGGATGTCGGCGGCGGCGTACTGGTTGTCCGCATCCGTGTTGACGACGACGTCGGCCCCCAGCCTGACGCAGGCGTCCAGCCCGGCGATGAAGCCGCAGGCGAGCCCGCGGTTGCGGGAAAAGCTGACGATGTGATCGACGCCGCACTCCTTCGCCACCTGAACCGTATCGTCCGTGCTGCCGTCGTTGATCACCAGCCATTCGACCTTGCTGAAACCGGGCACCTCGCGGGGCAGGTCGTTCAAGCTGACCGCCAGGGTAGCGGCCTCGTTGTAACAGGGTATCTGGATAATGAGCTTCATTTTACCTTCAGGAGTTCTTTCTTTTTCCAGATGATAGGGAGCGTAGGGGAGTTTCAGCCGACATGGCACGCGGATTCACGTGAGTAGGAAGATGCAGACCCCAATATCTGTGGGAATATAGCATTTAACGGTTCCCTTTGTCTACTGCGGCGATGATTTTAGCGGTACACAGGGCAGGGGTCTCGCAGAGGGAACCGGAGGGATCTAATTATTGTAAAGTGAGCGGTTCTTGTGATATCACTGCAACCGAATTCACTGCTACTTAATTCACATCTGCTTATTTTGAAGACCTGCTGGTAAGCAAGTGGCACCCATTACTCGCAATCTTCGACCGCGGAGCGCAAAAACATGAAGAATTCCGTGCTATATACAGCCTTCCCCGCACTCCTTTTGGCTGCCATTCTGCTTTTTCCGTTCCTCGGCAAGGCGTTCACCATCGATGACCCGTTATTTCTGTGCCAGGCACGCCACGCCTTGGTCGATCCGCTTCACCCGACCGCTTTCATGATGGCCTGGGCGGACACCTCGGAGAGGGTATCGCAACTGGTTCCCTCCGGCCCGGTCATGGCATGGCTGCTGATCCCCGCGATTATGGCGGGCGGAGCCGAGTGGGTTGCCCATGCCACCCAGTTGGTCATGCTCTGGATAGCTATCCTGGCCACGGTGTCGCTGGCGCGCCGCCTGG
>NZ_DATFBA010000402.1:0-7579 GCF_035254065.1 Geomonas sp. | reverse complement strand
CCGGCTTCCTGCCGGGTCGCGAGCAGGAGGCACGCGGCATCGTGCACGCCGGCCGCGCCATGCTGGACTCCATCGTCGACATCAGGACCCCGCGCATCCTCTTGATCCTCAGGAACGCCTACGGCGGGGCCTACGCCTCCTTCAACAACTACCCGACCGGCGCCGACCTGGTGCTGGCGCTCCCCACCACCCGGCTGGCGGTCATGGGTCCGGCCGGCAAGGAGTTCGTCTACAAGAACGAGCTCAGGAAGATCAGAAGCGAGGTCAGCGAGCGTGTCAAGCGCGGCACCCAGGACCGGATCGACGCGGGGGTGAAGCCGGAATACGCGAAGGTCGATGCCGAGAAGGACGTGGCCGAATGGCTGCGCGCCCAGGAGGCGGTGCTGAACACCCGCTACGAGAAGGAGCTTATGAACCCGAAAGAGGCACTTTCGCTCGGCTCCATCTCCTCGCTGGTCATGCCGACCGATCTCAGGAAGGTGCTGGGCGAGAACATCAACTTCTTCCTGCGCCACTACAAACCGGGCCCGATGCAGTCGGTCCAGAGGGAGTTCCACTAACATGACGACGACCATCAATTTGGGAACGGGAAATGAGAACGGCAGCAGGGCGAGCTTCGACCTCCAGGGGGCGGTAGCTGCACAACAGGCAGCGCGCCAGGAGCAGTCGGGACTCCCGTTCGGCTATAAAGCGGAGGTGACCAAGATGACAGACATTTCCGACAACTATGTAGGCAACCCGCTTATCCATCGCGACCGCAGGCTGAGCCAGTCAACCTCCGCCTGGGTGCGCTCCTTTGCCTGCGAGGACCTCAAGCCTCTCATCGTCTGCCGCGGACCGATCCGCATGGAGGCCATGGACGTCTACCACGAGATGGGGATCACCCACTACGGCATCCTCCTCTCTGAAAAGGATTCCATCGTCTACGCCAACGCTTTAGCGCCCGAACTGAGGAAGCTGACCGATCCCAAGCGCGTTCACCGCGTGCCCGACTACACCGGCGCCAGCAAGGAGGAGCGCGTCGAGCGCATCCACCAGATCATCCGCATCGCCATCGACAACGGCTACGACTCCATCTTCGCGGGCTACGGCTTCATGGCCGAGGACGACGAGTTCGTGGGCGCCATCGAGCAGGCTGGGCTGAAGTTCATCGGCCCCTGCGCCGCCACCCAGACCGGCGCCGGCAAGAAGGATGAGGCCAAGCGCACCGCGCTATCGGTGAACGTTTCCGTTACCCCCGGCATCGACAACGTCACCGCCAAGACCCTCCTCAAGAAGCATCCCACCCGGGAGCAGCTTCTGGCGCTGGTCGAATCCGACGCGCTGCAGTGCGACCCGCAGGTGCTCGCCAACGAGTCGCTCCCGCTGGAGGACCTGGCCGACCACATCCTGTACGCTTCCTACGCCAAGGGGATAGACCTCTTCTCCATCGAGGAACTCTGCGCCCAGGTGCAGGAGGAAGCGGCGGCGATGATGAAGAAGTTCCCCAAGAGCCGCGTCCGCCTCAAAGCGATCGGCGGCGGTGGCGGCAAGGGGCAGCGCCTGTTGGGTGCTGCGCTGCTCACCGCCAAGAAGATCGACGACGCCCTGATCAAGAAGGAGGCCGCCGAGGCGCCCGCAATGGTGCGCGAGATCCTCAACGAGGTGAAGGCGAACGGGGTTGGCGATAACAAGAACGTCCTGATCGAGCTGAACATCGAGCAGACCCGCCACAACGAGATCCAGCTGATCGGTAACGGCGAGTGGTGCCTGGCGCTGGGGGGTCGCGACTGTTCGCTGCAGATGCACGAGCAGAAGCTCCTCGAGGTCTCCGTCACCCAGGAAGGGTTGCTGGCAGCCATCGCCAGCGCCAAGGAGGCTGGGCGCAAGGCGGAGGTGAAGGCGCTGGAAAGCGACCTGAAGGTGCTGAAAAGGATGGAGGAGGAGTCCGAGCGCTTCGGCCTGGCGGTCGGCCTCGATTCCGCCTCCACCTTCGAGTGCATCGTGGACCGCGACCGCCACTACTTCATGGAGGTCAACACCAGGATCCAGGTGGAGCACCGGGTCACCGAGCTCTGCTACTCGCTTAAGTTCGTGAACCCCGAGGACAAGAACGACTTCTTCATCGTGGAGAGCCTGGTGGAGGCGATGGCCATCGTCGCACGCCACAAGAAGCGGCTCCCCAAACCGGAGCGCATCGTCCGCTTCAACGCCTCCGTGGAGGCCCGCCTGAACGCCACCGATGCCTCCCTTTCCCCGCACGCCGGCGGGATGATCCGCTACTGGTCCAAGCCGATCGAAGGCGAGATCCGCGACGACCAGGGGATCAGCAAGCTGAACCCGGACACCCGCATCTTCATGAAGTACAAGGTGGCCGGCGCCTACGACTCCAACATCGCCCTCCTTTTGACCAAGGGGAACGACCGCCTGGACAGCTACGAGAAGATGTCCGAGGTGCTGCGCGCCACCACCCTGCGCGGCTCGGACCTCGCCACCAACCTGGAGTTCCACTACGGCCTGGTCAACTGGTTCCTGGGGAGAAACGTGATGGCCAAGCCGACCACCCGTTTCGTGGTTCCCTACCTGACCCTGGTGGGGACCCTGAAGGAGCTTGCCAACAAGATCGACCCGGTCTACGCCTTCCTGCAGATGAAGAAGCACTACGCTAAGAAGGTGAGCGAGCAGCACAAGGATCATCCCGAGCTTCTGGACAAGGCGCTCAAGAACATGTCCAACCTGCTCGACCGCAAGGGGACCCTGATCACCCGTCCCATCGAGCGGCTGCTGGGCGATCCGCACCTTTTGTCCGGCTGGCTCTCCCTCAACACCAAGAACTTCAGGATGGAGAAGGGAAAAGTGGTGTGGCTCAGGAACCCGGTCGGCGTGTTGAACGAGACGTACGAGTACCTGCACATGAACTACCGGCCGCACAAACCGGCAGCCGAGGTAATCTGGAGCCACGACAACGAACTTCTGCAGCAGGCACTGCGCTTCTCCAGGACCATCCGCGAGAAGTTCGGCCTGGCCCGTGACGAATACGACACCCTGAACGAAATCCTTCAGCACGAGGAGCCGCAGGGGGGCTTCGACGCCGACATGTGGCAGCAGATCCGCGCGGCCCATTTCGGGTTCGAGGCGGGGCTGGAGATGCTGGGCATCCTGTTCCAGATCGGCATCAACACGAAGTTCTGGGATCTCAAGGTTGAGGACGACCTGGAGATCATCATCCCTCCCTACCTGCACGACCCGGAGCTGCAGGCCCGCATGAAGAAGGTGCTGGTCCCGCCGCCGGCCACCAAGGCCGACGAGATCGTGGCGGTGTGCGGCGGCATGTACTACGGCCAGGAAGCCCCCGGCATGCCTCCTTTCGTCACCGAAGGGATGCACTTCGAGAAGGGGCAGCCGCTCTACATCGTCGAGGTCATGAAGATGTTCAACAAGGTGTACGCGCCCTTCTCCGGTACCATCGAGAAGATCATCATGACCTCCGGCGACGGCACCATCGTGACCAAGGGGCAGCCGCTCTTCAAGGTCTCCCCGGACGAGAAATTCGTCGAGGTCGACGAGAAGGCGCTGGAAAAAGAGCGCCGGGAGCTGACCGCCCAGTACCTCTCCGCCGTTTTGTAACTTCTTTTATTCACTCCCTTCAACTCTCCCTCCCCTTCAAGGGGAGGGCAGGGGTGAGGATGGGGTGGCCGTAGGTGATAGGCTGAAAACGGTTGGCAGGCTCAGTGCGAACGAGACGCGTTGTCGGTGCTTGATTGTGGGGTTGAGTACAGGTGAATGGCGTTCGCGCTGAGTCTGCCGAGACATCAACGCTAGGTTTTCCCCTCTTTATAGCTCGCAGGAGTTCCACGCCCCCTTGGACAGGCTCAGGGGGAACGGCTATTTAAAAAAAAGACACCGCGTTGACGAGGAATATTCACATGGCCCAGCTCGATAAACTTCTGGTCAAGAACAGCGAGTGGGCGCTCAGGATGAAGGAGGAGGACCCGGAGTTCTTCCGGCGACTCGTATCGCAGCAAAGCCCCGAGTACCTCTGGATCGGCTGCTCGGACAGCAGGGTCCCCGCCAACGAGATAGTGGGGCTTTTGCCGGGCGAGCTGTTCGTGCACAGAAACGTCGCGAACGTGGTCACCCACACGGACCTCAACTGCCTGTCGGTCATCCAGTACGCCGTGGAGACCCTCGAGGTCAAGCACATCATCGTCTGCGGGCACTACGGCTGCGGCGGCGTCCATGCGGCGGTCGCCAACCACGAGATGGGGCTGATCGACAATTGGCTAAGACACGTGCAGGACGTCCAGCAGAAGCATCAGCGGCTGCTCGACGACTTGAGGCATCCCGACCGGCTGGTCGACAAGGTCTGCGAGCTGAACGTGGTGGAGCAGGTCCTGCACGTCTGCAAATCGACGGTGGTGCGCCAGGCCTGGACGCGCGGGCAGGCGCTCACGGTGCACGGCTGGATCTACGACATCCGGGACGGTCTTTTGAAGGACCTCGGTTTCACCGTCAGCTGCAGCCAGGAACTGGAGGCCGCCTACCACACCGCAGTGACCATGACCATTGAAACCCTCACCTCGTGAGAAGATCTTTTACTGATCTGCGTTTTTTTCTATCGAGGTCCAAATGGCCGTTCACCCTGAGCTTGTCGAAGGGGGCGTGGAACCTTTTACGGCTATAAAGACTGTAAAAGTTGCAGTTGATGCTTCGACAGGCTCAGCACGAACGGCCCAACACCTGAAATCTGGTAACGTGAAATCCCTTACCGGACAACACTGCTTTTTTTTCCCGTTTGACAAGTTCCCCTTTACCCAGGGGGGACTTACATACGACCCCTTTATCCAAGGGGCTTGAGCATCCCCTTTATCCACGGGGACTTTAACAAGGAGAATGTTACATGGCAAAATTCAAGGATTCGTTGGAGTACCACGAAAGCGGCCGGAAGGGCAAAATCGCGGTTGTCCCCACCAAGCCGTGCCAGACCGCAGCCGATCTCTCCCTGGCCTATTCGCCGGGCGTCGCACAGCCCTGCCTCGCCATCGAGAAGGATCCCTCCGCCGCCTACCGCTACACCGCGAAGGGGAACCTGGTCGCCGTGGTATCCAACGGTACCGCCGTGCTGGGCCTCGGTAACCTGGGTGCTTTGGCCGGCAAGCCGGTCATGGAAGGGAAGGGGATCCTCTTCAAGCGCTTCGCCGACATCGACGTCTTCGACATCGAGCTGGACACCGAGGACCCGGACGAGATCATCCGCACCTGCCAGCTTTTGGAGCCGACCTTCGGCGGCATCAACCTGGAAGACATCAAGGCTCCCGAGTGCTTCTATATCGAGGAGACCCTGAAGAAGACCATGAACATCCCGGTCTTCCACGACGACCAGCACGGCACCGCCATCATCTCCGCCGCGGCCCTCCTGAACGCGCTGGAGCTGGTCAACAAGAAGATCGGCGATATCCGCCTGGTCATCAACGGCGCCGGTGCGGCGGCCAACTCCTGTGCCAAGCTCGCCATCGCCTTGGGGGTGAAGCCCGCGAACCTGATCATGTGCGACTCCAAGGGGGTGATCTACAAGGGGAGAGTGGAGGGGATGAACCCCTACAAGGAGGTCTTCGCCGCGGACACGGAGCTCAGGACGCTGGAGGAGGCGGCCAAGGGCGCCGACGTCCTCTACGGCCTCTCGGTCAAGGGGGCCTTCACCCCTGCCATGGTCGCCTCCATGAACCGCGATCCCATCATCATGGCTATGGCCAACCCCGACCCGGAGATCACCCCCGAGGAGGCCTTCGCGGTGAGAAGCGACGTGATCATGGCGACCGGCCGCTCCGACTATCCCAACCAGGTCAACAACGTGCTCGGCTTCCCCTTCATCTTCCGCGGTGCCCTGGACGTGCATGCCCGCTCGATCAACGAAGAGATGAAGCTCGCCGCCGTGCACGCACTGGCAAACCTGGCGCGGGAAGAGGTGCCCGACTCCGTCTGCAAGGCCTACGGCAACTGCAAGTTCTCCTTCGGCCGCCAGTACATCATCCCCAAGCCGTTCGACCCGCGCGTGCTCCTGCACGTGGCGCCGGCCATCGCCAAGGCGGCCATGGAATCGGGCGTTGCCCGCCAGCCGATCGAGGACATGGACAAGTACGTCGAGCAGCTCGAGTCGAGCCAGGGGATGTCCAAAGAGATCATGCGCATGATCATCAACAAGGCGAAGAGCGATCCCAAGAAGATCGTCTTCACCGAGGGTGACAACGAGAAGATCCTGCGCGCCGCCCAGATCCTGGTGGACGAGAACATCGCCATCCCGATCCTGATCGGCGACCGCAACAAGGTCCAGGAGGCGATGAACGTCCTCAACCTGGACCTGCAGGTCCCCATCGTCGATCCCGCCGACTCCGAGCTGACCGAGGTCTACGCCAAGGAACTGTACGCCCTCAGGCAGCGGAAGGGGCTCACCATGAGCGAGGCGAACAGGACCATGCGCAGGAAGTCGCGCGTCCACTTCGGCGCCATGATGGTGAGAAAGGGGGACGCCGACGCGCTTTTGGGCGGCATCGACACCCACTACCCGGAGACCATCCGGCCGGCGCTGCAGGTGATCGGCGCGCAGGAGGGGCTCCGCAGCGTGCACGGCCTCTACATGATGGTCTTCAAGAAAGGGGTCTTCTTCCTGGCCGACACCACCGTCTCCATCGACCCCTCGGCGGAGGAACTGGCGGAGACCGCCATCCTGGCCGCCGAGAAGGCGCGCATGCTGGATATCGAGCCCCGGGTCGCCATGCTTTCCTTCTCCAACTTCGGCTCGGTCAAGCACCCGCACACCGAGAAGGTCAAGCGTGCGGTGGAGATCGTCAAGGAGCGCGCACCCGAGCTGGTGGTGGACGGCGAGATGCAGTCGGACACCTCCGTGGTGCAGGAGCTTTTGGACGGCTTCACCTTCTCCAAGCTCAAGCAGACCGCCAACGTGCTGATCTTCCCGGACCTCAACTCCGGCAACATCTGCTACAAGCTGCTGCACCACCTGGGCGAAGGGGAGGCGATCGGCCCCATCCTGATGGGGATGGACAAGCCGGTGCACGTCCTGCAGCGCGGCGATGACGTTGACGACATCGTCAACATGGCCGCCATCGCGGTGGTGGACGCCCAGCAGGGAAACCTGTAGGGACCGCTCGCGGTATACACGATTATTATAATTAGAGGTAACACTGTTTTTCTGCTTCAAACCAAGCGCAGGATGTGATACTAACTGATACTTCACCGTTACTTCGGCAGGCTGTGACTCGCGTCACGGCCTGTTGAAGTGTGAAAACGGGAACTACATTATACGGAGCATGCTATGGCCGAATTCGACAAGAAGGACCTGCAGAACTGGGAGCAGCTGGCCGCCAAGGAGCTGAAAAAGGAGAACACCTCCTCGCTTACCTGGGACACCCCGGAAGGGATCCAGGTGAAGCCTCTCTACACCCTGGCCGACCTCGAGAAGCTTGAGAACGTGGACACCCTGCCGGGCTTCGCCCCCTTCCTGCGCGGGCCCAAGGCCACCATGTACGCCGGCCGTCCCTGGACCGTCCGCCAGTACGCCGGCTTCTCCACCGCCGAAGAGTCC
>NZ_DATFBA010000401.1:0-7173 GCF_035254065.1 Geomonas sp. | reverse complement strand
AGGCGTCGATTCCGCCCAGGCCGGGGCCGGAACGGGAGATGTTGATGATCACGCCGGGAAGCTCGGCGCCGGCCATGTAGGAGATGCCTTCCTGCTTGAGGGAGATGCCGGGGCTCGACGAGGAGGTCATGGCGCGCACGCCGCAGGCGGAGGCGCCCAGCAGCATGTTGATGGCGCCGATCTCGCTCTCGGCCTGGATGAATTCGCCGGAGAGCTTGGGAAGCTCGCGGGAAAGGTATTCGGGAATATCACTTTGCGGTGTGATGGGATAACCGAAGTAGTAACGGCAGCCGGCCTCGACGGCACCCATGGCAGCGGCCTCGTTACCCTTTACAAACAGGCGCTTTGACACTTGTTCCTCCGGGAGAAGGGCCACCGGCAACAGCTCGAGGCCCTCACTAAAACTAATTCCACGTTTGTCTACAGCTGAAGGGGGATCGAATCAGGCAATCAGGCTGGAGATAACTGTTTGAACACAGATATGGCAACGTCAGGACAGATTTCGGCGCAGAGAGCACACCCGGTGCAGAGTTCCTGAGAGGAGGCCTCAGCCGGCGTATAACCCTGGAGGTTGACCTTGTCGCAGAGTTGAATCAGCTTTTTCGGACAGGCGATGGTGCAGATACCGCACCCTTTGCATCTCACTTGATCGATCTCAATTCTTCCCATTGTCACAGCTCCCCCACAATCCGGATGACATTTTTGGCATCCAGTTAGCCGTGAAAACTAGCAGAAATATGTCAGCCGCGTCAACTTTTTTTGCTTAAAACAAACATTTATCCCTTGCTTTTGAGGTCCCCTGTAGTTTAATAGAAGCAAATTAGAGGTTTTTAAAAATAGAAAGGAGGAGCAAACAGATGGCATCATCACTACTGGAGCTGACGGCCAACATCGTATCTTCGCATGCGTCGGTAACCGAGATGTCAGGCGAAGACCTCCTTCTGGAGCTGCAGAAGGTACACGGGGCGCTGCAGAAGCTGGAAGAGGAAAGCGGCGGCGAAACTGTGGAAAGGGGCGGCGAAGCGCGTGGGCCGGCCCTCTCCATAAAGAGGGCCTTCCAGACGGACCAGGTCAGCTGCATGCTGTGCGGCAAGAGCGGCATGAAAACGCTGGCCCGCCACCTCGCCCAGGTTCACGGCATGAAACCGGGCGAATACCGGAAGCAGTTCGGCATCCCCAGCAACCAGGCTTTAACTGCCAAGAACTTCTCGGAAGCCCGCAGAAGGATGGCACAGGAGAAAGGTCTCGCCGACAACCTGGCCAAGGCCCGGGCGGTACGTGCCGCCAAGCTGGCTGCCAAGGGTGGCGGTGAGAGGAAACCGGCCAAGCCCCCGCGCACCGCCAAACAGAAAAGGATGAGCGCCTGATCGATAGGGCTGAAGAATTGGTAAATGAAAAGCCGCCCAGAGGGTGGCTTCTTTTTTGATCTTCCTACTTCCGTTTCGACATGCCTCGCTTGGCGACCACGCCGCTCTTGCGGGGGGCACGTCCGGAACCGGCCGAGGCACCTTTCCTTCTCAGCTTGGTCACTTCTTCCGGCGCAAGGTACCTGAACTGCCCCGGTTTCAGGTCGCCTATCTCCAGAAAGTCGTAGCGCGAACGCTTCAGCCTCACCACGCTAAGCCCCACCGCCTCGCACATACGCCGCACCTGCCGATAGCGCCCCTCGTGGATGGTGATCGAGATCCAGGAGTTGTGCTCGCTTTCGCTGACCGGCACCACCTTGGCAGGTGCGGTCATGCCGTCCTCGAGCTTCACCCCCTCGGTAAGCCGCTGGATCTGCTCCGGCGAGACGTGCCCGCTCACCCTGACCAGGTACCCCTTGTCCACCTCGTGGGAGGGATGCATGAGGGCGTTGGCCAGCGCGCCGTCGTTGGTGAGCAGCAGCAGTCCCTCGGTGTTGTAGTCCAGGCGGCCGATGGGGTAGACCCGCTCCTTGAGCCCCTTCAACAGGTCGGTGACGATGGGGCGCCCTTCCGGGTCCTTCATGGTGGTCATGTAGCCGACCGGCTTGTAGAGCAGGATGTAGACCCGCTTCTCCTCGATGGTGAGCGGTTTGCCGTCGACGGTGATCACGTCGTTGTCGGGGTCGGCCTTGGTGCCAAGCTCGGTTACCACGCTGCCGTTCACCGCCACCCTGCCGTCCAAGATGATCTTCTCGGATTCGCGCCGGGAAGCGACACCTGCCTGCGACAATATCTTCTGCAAACGATCCTGCATACCTCTGTCTCCTCAATTGAGCAGTCGTGCCTTACCCACTTTTCCGAACACTGCAGACTCTCCCTCCCCCTGCGGGGGAGGGCAGGGGTGAGGGAAGCCTCGCATCTTCGTGGATAGTCCCCTCACCCCGACCCTCTCCCGCAGGGAGAGAGAGAGCTGGCAAAGGGGGTTGGAGTGACTGCAACATGCCCACGCTGTCTCTCAAAGAAAAAGGCGCCCATTCGGTGCTGGAGGCGCCTTTTCCCACTTTTCTTCATCTCCGTCGAGACACCGACGGCCGGCTCTTATTCCAGGAAGCGCGACATCTTCCGGAACTTCTGGTAGCGCTGCTCGATCAGCTCCTCGGCGGAGAACTTCTTCAGTTCGGCCAGGTTCCTGGTGAGCGCCTCGTGCAGGTTCTTCGCCGTCCCCTCGTGGTCGCGGTGCGCGCCGCCCGGCGGCTCGGCAACGATCTCGTCGATGACGTCGAGTTCCTTGATGTCCCTGGCGGTGAGCTTGAGGGCTTCGGCGGCCTGGGCACCCTTGGTCCCGTCGGACCAGAGGATGGCGGCGCACCCTTCGGGGGAGATAACCGCGTAGACCGAGTGCTGCAGCATCAGGATACGGTCGCCGACCGCGATGGCCAGCGCACCGCCGGAGCCACCCTCGCCGGTGATCACCACGATGATCGGCACGGTGAGGCGCGCCATCTCACGCAGGTTGTGGGCGATGGCCTCGGCCTGCCCGCGCTCCTCGGCGCCGATGCCGGGGAAGGCGCCCGGGGTGTCGACGAAGGTGATGATCGGCAGCTTGAAGCGCTGTGCCATCTCCATCAGGCGCAGGGCCTTGCGGTACCCCTCCGGGTTGGGCATGCCGAAGTTGCGGAACACCTTCTCCTTGGTGTCGCGCCCCTTCTGGTGGCCAATCACCATCACCGGCTCGCCGTCCAGCCTGGCCAGGCCGCCGACGATGGCGTGGTCGTCCCCGAAGTTACGGTCGCCGTGCAGCTCCACGAATTCGGTGAAGATGAGGCTTAGATAGTCGAGAGTGAAAGGTCGGTTGATATGACGGGCCACTTGAGCTGTCTGCCAGCGGGACAGGTTGCTGAACATGTCCTCGCGCATCCTTTCTGCTTTCTCTTCGAGCTTGGCAACTTCACCCTTCAAGTCTACAGCATCTGTCGAAAAGGCAAGCAGTTCCTGAATCTTCTTCTCCAGTTCTGCCAAAGGTTTCTCAAAGTCCAGGTAGCTCTGTTGCAATGCCATATGTTCAGTCTCCTTCTTCTCTGTTTTATTGGCCCCCTTTGACAAAGGGGGGCGGAGGAGATTTTTTTATGCCTTGCCAGCACAAAAAGATCCCCCTAAGTCCCCGTTTAAGAGAGGACTTCGATGGTTCGAAAAGGTCACGTCACTCAAATGAGACGGCATTATAGCCGAAGAGGTTACTCACTTCCACTGTTAATTCTTCACTGGCCGATACTTTGTATACGTCGGCCAGCTTCACCGTCACCCGCGAGCTGTTCTCCAGGTCGATATGCAGGAAGCTGCGGCAGCTCCCCTGGTACTTGGAGAGGATCCCCTTCAGCGTGCTGAGCTTGCCGGAGTCGGTGTTTCCCGCCTCGATCTTGAAGTTCACCCTTTTGGTTTCCCGCTCGTTCAGGTCGCGCAGCAAGACGATGTCGCTCGCCATCACCTTGGCCCCCTTCTCGCCGTGCTCGACGGTGCCGGTGACGTGGATGGGGTCGTCGCTCTTGAGCAGTTCCGAGCAGCGTGCGTAGACGTCGGAGAAGACCACCACCTCGATGGAGCCGCACAGGTCCTCCAGCGAGATGAACCCCATCCGGTCCCCCTTCTTGGTCATGATCTCCTTCAAGGAGGTGGAGATGCCGCAGATCTTCACCTCGCTCTTCTCCTTGGCCTCGTTGATGGTGGAGGTGTCCACCGTGGAGAAGCGGCGCATGTCGGCGACGTAGCGGTCCAGCGGATGGCCGGAGATGAAGAAGCCGATGGACTCCTTCTCGCAGCCCAGCCGGTACTTCTCGTCCCACTCCGGGATGTCCGGCAGTCGGTTGCCACCCCCGCTCGGGCCGCGCACGATCTCGGCCGCCCCGAACAGCGAGGCCTGCGCGCTCTCCTTCTCCTGCTGGATCTTCTGGCCGCTGGCCGCCGCGTCGTCCAGGGCGGCCATCATCTGGGCGCGCCTGGCTCCGGTGCAGTCGAAGGCGCCGCTCTTGATGAGCGCCTCGATCACCCGCTTGTTGCAGCGACGGAGGTCCACCCTCTCGCAGAAGTCGAAGAGGTCGGTGAACGGCGTGTCGCCGCGGGCCTCCAGGATCGCCTCGATGGCTCCCTCCCCCACGTTCTTGACCGCACCCAGGCCGAAGCGCATGGCCCCGTCCAGCACGCGGAAGGAGCGCAGCGACTCGTTGATGTCCGGCGGCAGCACCTGGATCCCCATCTCCCGGCAGTCACCGATGCTCTTGATCACCTTGTCGGTGTTGCTCATGTCCTCGGTCAAGAGGGCGGCCATGAACTCCACCGGGTAGTGGGCCTTAAGGTAGGCGGTCTGGTAGGCGACCAGCGCATAGGCGGCCGAGTGGGACTTGTTGAAGCCGTACTCGGCGAACTTCGCCATCAGGTCGAAGATGCCGGCGCACTTCTTGGGGTCGAGGCCAAGTTTCTCGGAGCCCTCCATGAACTTCAGGCGCTCCTTGGCCATCTGCTCGGCGTCCTTCTTACCCATGGCGCGGCGCAAGAGGTCCGCGCCGCCCAGCGAGTAGCCGGCCAGCGAGCGGGCGATCTGCATGACCTGCTCCTGGTAGACGATGACGCCGTAGGTGTCCTTGAGGATCGGCTCCAGCTGCGGCAGGTCGTAGACGACCGCCTTCCTGCCGTGCTTGCACTCGATGAAGGCGTCCACCATGCCCGAACCGAGCGGGCCCGGACGGTAGAGGGCGCAGACTGCGATGATGTCCTCGAAGCAGGAGGGCTTCAGCTTGACCAGGAGCTCCTTCATGCCGCTGGACTCCAGCTGGAAGACGCCGGTGGTGTTGCCGGCCTGCAGAAGCTTGTAGGATTCCTCGTCGTCGTCGGTCAAAAGCGTGATGTCGAAGTTGGGGTCCTTGCCGTTGCGGATGTGCTTGCAGGCGTTGTCGATGACGGTGAGGTTCTTGAGGCCGAGGAAGTCGAACTTCACCAGGCCGACCTTCTCCACGTACTTCATCGAGTACTGGGTGGTCAGCGAGCCGGTCTTCTGGTCCTTGTAGACCGGGCAGAACTCCTCCATCTGCTTGGGCGCCACCACCAGGCCGGCGGCGTGGGTCGAGATGTGACGGGCGAGCCCCTCCAGTCTCAAGGCGACGCTCATGACCTCGTTCACCTTGGGGTCGGCGGCCATCAGCTCCTTGAGCTTGGGCTCCTGCTCGATCGCCTTGTCCAGCGTGATGCCGAGCACCTCGGGGACCAGCTTGGCGATCTTGTCCACGTCGGCGAAGGTGCAGTCGAGGGCGCGCCCCACGTCGCGGATGACGCCGCGGGCGGCCATGGTACCGAAGGCGGCGATCTGGCAGACCTTGTCCCTGCCGTAGCGGTCGACCATGTACTGGATCACCTCTTCGCGGCGGTCCTGGCAGAAGTCGACGTCGATATCAGGCATGGAGATACGTTCGGGATTGAGGAATCGCTCGAACAGCAGGTTGTAGGGCATCGGATCGATGTCGGTGATCCTGATGCAGTAGGCGACCAGACTGCCCGCCGCCGAGCCCCTGCCCGGACCGACCGGGATGCCGTGGTCTTTCGCCCAGTTGATGAAGTCCGCCACGATCAGGAAGTAGCCAGGGAAGCCCATGTGCCGGATGCAGTCCAGCTCGATGCGCAGGCGGTCGTGGTAGGCCTGCTCCTGCTCGGCGGTCAGGTCGGGGTACTTGAGCTTGATCTTCTGGAGGCGAAGCTTCAGCCCCTCGATCGACTCGCGTTCCAGCTGATCATCCAGGGTCTCGCCGGGGGGGGCTTCATAGGCGGGGAAGTGGTAGGTCTTGAAGTCGAACTCGTAGTTGCAGCGCTCCGCGATCTTGACCGTGTTCTCCAGCGCCTCCGGGCAGTAATGGAAGTCCTTGGCCATCTCCTGCGGGGTCTTCACGTAGAAGGCCTCGGTGCTGAAGCGCATCCTGGACGGGTCGCTCATGGTCTTGCCGGTCTGGATGCAGAGCAGGATCTCGTGCGCCTTGGCGTCCTCTTTATTGAGGTAGTGGCAGTCGTTGGTGGCGACCAGCGGCAGGTTCAGCTCGCGCGCGATCTCCATCACCCGCTTGTTGGCCACCGTCTGCTCGGGGAGCCCGTTCTCCTGGAGCTCCAGGTAATAGCTCCCCGGGAAGAGGTCGGCGTACCACATGGCGGCGGCCCTGGCCTCATCCATCTTGTTGCGGCCGGCCAGATAGGCGACCTCCCCCTGGAGACAGGCGGAGAGGCAGATGAGCCCTTCGCTGTGCTGCTGGAGGAGCTCCTTGTCGATGCGGGGACGACGGTAGAAGCCGTCCTTGTAGCCGGCGGAGGTCAGGTAGCAGAGGTTCTTGAAGCCGACCATGTTCTCGGCCAGCAGGATCAGGTGGTAGCTGGTGACCGGATCGGCCGCGGTGGGCGCCTTCTTGTCGAGACGGGAGCCGGGGGCGATGTAGACCTCGCACCCCAGGATCGGCTTGATCCCCTTGTCCTTGGCCTTCAGGTAGAACTCGAGCGAGCCGAACATGTTGCCGTGGTCGGTGACGGCCACCGCCGGCATGTGGCAATCCTTGGCCTTCTTGACCAGGTCGCCGATGCGGATGGCGCCGTCGAGCAGGGAGTACTGGGAATGGAGGTGGAGATGAACGAAATTTGCTGAATCCATAACAGAAAACCCTGCAATGTGGGGGGGGCGAGCCAAGAGAGACGGTACAACAAAGGGAGCCTGCTCAGTCAAGGCTCCCGTCGAATCTGAGGG
>NZ_DATFBA010000400.1:0-8981 GCF_035254065.1 Geomonas sp. | reverse complement strand
GATCGAGGCGAGCATGGTGATGCTCTCCGTCCCCTTTGCGCTGGTGGGTGGGGTGTATCTGGTCAAGGCGTTGGGCTACAATATGTCCGTGGCCGTGTGGGTCGGCTTCATCGCCCTGTACGGTATCGCCGTGGAGACCGGGGTGGTGATGGTCATCTACCTGCACGAGGCCTTGGACAAGAAGCTGATCAAGGGGCCGGTGACCGAGCAGGATATCTACGACGCCACCTTCGAGGGAGCGGTATTGAGGCTGCGTCCGAAGCTGATGACGGTGGCGGTGGCGCTGATCGGACTGGTTCCCATCATGTGGTCCACCGGCACCGGGGCGGACGTCATGAAGCCGATCGCCGCGCCGATGATCGGCGGCATGATCTCGTCGGCGGTGCATGTCCTGATCATGACGCCGGTGATCTTCGTGCTGATGAAGAAGCACGATCTTAAAAAGGGGAAATTGAAGTACTCCGGGATGAAGCACTAAATCGAGCTAACCCAGCTAACCCCATCACTCCTCCTCCCGAAGGGGGAGGTCGGGTGGGGGGAGCGCTGTCCCGGACCACGGGGCTCCACCAAGATGGGATACCTGGGCTCCCCTCCCTAACCCTCCCCCTTCGGGAGAGGGGACTGTCAGACTAAAGCAGAGTGCACTGTCAGGCTAAAGAAACTGAACAACAAAGGAGACTGAAATGAAGAAACTTGTCGTTACCCTCGCAGCAGCTATCGCTCTTTGCGCGCCGACCTTTGCCCTGGCCGAGATGGACCACATGAACATGGACCACGGCAGCATGAAGATGGATCATGGCGGTGGCATGATGGCCCATGGAAAGGTCATTCATGAGGAGGTTGTCAGCGGCGTGAAGGGGACCTTCACCCTGCTCGACATCAAGTCGAAGATGGAGAAGATGGGGATGAAGGAAACCCACCATCTCATGGTCGTCTTCACCGATCCCAAGACCAAGAAGAAGCTCAGCGAAGGCGAGGTCAAATTCAAGATCATGGGCCCGGACAAAAGCGAGCAGGTGAAGGAAACCATGGCGATGGAAGGGGGCTTCGGCGCCGACGTCACCATGCCGGCCAAGGGCAAATACGGCATCATGGTCAGGTCCAAACTTGCCGACGGCAAGACCCGGGACTTCAAGTTCTGGTACGTCGTAAAGTAAGCCACTCACAGAGGGGAGACGCAGCCACCTCGCTGCGTCTCCATCCCGCTCCTCACCTGTACCATTCCGCTTCAGCTTTTAGCTCCTGCTGATCTCCCCTGGTACCCCATCCCGGGACGAGTCCGACAGGGGGACAGGCACCTGCCGGAGCCAGTCCCCTTCCCCATCCTCACCCTGTCCCTCCCCTTGAAAGGGAGGGGACGTAGGACCCGCCTGATTCCCTCGCCCCTTTAGGGAAGAGGGGGGCCGAAGGCGGGGTGAGGCCGATGCAGAAAATCCTACGTCGGCTGAAGAATATTCCCCACACCTGGTGTGCCTTTCGATGCCATGATGCCACTTTCCCTAACGATATTACGGTTTGGGCGCTTTCAGAGAGGGTGGCATGCTCTTTGTAAAGTACGTTCGACACTGTCGAAGGGGGCGCTGGTGCTTTCCCGACAGTGCGGGAGCCGACATGAGAAGCAAGCTCATCAACATCTGCCTGGTCCTTGCGGTAGTCATCATCCTGCTGGTCTTCGGCCTCTACGTCCGGATCGGCGCCACTGCCGACGCCGTGGTCGTTATGAAGACCTCCGGGATGGGGTGCGCCAGCTGCACGGCCAGGGTGAGCAAAGCCCTCCAATCGGAAAAAGGAGTGGCGGCCACCGAGGTGGACCTTCAGCGCGGGGTGGTGGTGGCAGGCTATGATTCGAAGCAGGTCTCGGCGGAAAAGCTGGTCCGAACCGTTACCGAGGCCGGCTTTGCCAGTAACGTGCAGTCGGTAATCACCCCGGAACAATTCCGCAAGGTGTCCGGACACAACGTCGGGCGCCTGGCCGGAGGAGACGGGTGCTGCGGCAGGGGATGCTGCGCGAAATAAAACCCAAAAGGAGCTAGCGTGAAAATGGTATGCAAAAGTGGGATGAAGTACCTTGTTTTGGTCCTGGTCTGCCTGTCGGTGGTGGCCACCGTTGCCTTGGCCTTCAATATCCCCGGTGTCGGCAAGTATGACACGGTGAAAGCGGCCAATGGCATGATCACCATCCCGGTCGCCAAGGTCAACGACGGCAAGGCCCATTTCTTCAAGTTCGCTGATGGCGGCAAAGAGGTGAAGTTCTTCGTGGTTAAAGGTAGCGACGGGCACCTCCACACCGCGTTCGACGCCTGCGACGTCTGCTACCACGAGAAGAAAGGGTACGAACAGCAGGGTGACCAGATGCTTTGCAAGAACTGCAACAAGAAGTTCGCCATCAACCGCATCGGCCAGGAATCCCGCGGCGGGTGCAATCCCTCCAGCCTCCCCGCTCGGATCGATGCAACCAACATCCGGATCATGGTCGACGACCTGAGAGCCGGCGCGACCTTCTTCTAACCATGAAACTGCATAATATCTCGTTCAACAACCTGCGCAGGCGCAAGACCAAGATGGCCTTTCTCACCATCGGCCTGGTGGTCGGCATCGCCACCATCGTCACCCTGGTGACCCTCACCAACTCCATGTCCAGCGACATCGGTCGCAAGATGGACGAGTTCGGCGCCAACATCCTGATCACCCCCCAGCAAAATGGTCTCTCCATGAACTACGGCGGTATCAGCCTGGGCGGGGTCAACTTCGACCAGAAGGAGATCCGGGAATCGGACCTGGCGCTGATCTCCACCATCAGGAACAGCAGGAACATATCGGCCGTGGCACCCAAGGTGGTGGGAGCCGTTGAGGTTGACCGGCACCAGGTGCTGCTGGTCGGGGTCCAGTTCGACAAGGAGCTGAAACTCAAGCAGTGGTGGAACGTGTTCGGCAAGGCTCCCGAGAGGGGCGACGAACTGCTCTTGGGAAGCGAGGCGGCCCGCGTGCTGAACGTGATGAGCGGCGACACCATCGACATCAAGGGAGAGAAGTTCAAGGTCTCCGGCATCCTCGATCAGACCGGCTCCCAGGACGACTCGCTCATCTTCTCTCAGCTGCCGGTGGCCCAGCGGCTGCTCCACAAGGAAGGGCGTCTGAGTTTCGTCGAGGTCGCCGCGCTCTGCTCGGGGTGCCCGATCGGCGACATGGTGCTCCAGATCGCCGAAAAGCTTCCCGCGGCCAAGGTAAGCGCGATCCAGCAGGTGGTGGAGGGGAGGCTGAAGACACTCGACCAGTTCCGGCGCTTCTCCTACGCCATGGCCGGGGTGGTCGTTTTCATCGGTTCCTTGATCGTCTTCGTCACCATGATGGGGAGCGTCAACGAGAGGACCACCGAGATCGGCGTCTTCCGGGCCATCGGGTTCAGGAAGAGCCACATCATGCGCATCATCCTGCTGGAGGCGGCCGTGGTTGGCGTGTTGGCGGGAGTGTTGGGATATGCTGCCGGCATGGGAGGCGCCAAGCTCGCGCTCCCGATGATGGCCGAGGGGAAGCAGGTGCAGCTCGTTTGGGACGGAGTGGTAGCCGCCGGCTCGCTCGGCCTTTCCGTGGTGCTCGCCCTCTTGGGGAGCCTCTATCCCGCCCTGCACGCCAGCAAACTTGACCCGACCGAAGCCCTCAGGGCGCTCTAGCAGACCTGTCCGACTGGCCAGAAACGTCTGACTGGTCCGACGAGGAGGAAGCCACGCAATGCCATTGATCGAAGTGCAACACCTGTCCAAAAGCTACGCCAGCGGCGACGAAACCGTGCAGGCGCTGCGGGGGGTGGAATTCAGCATCAGCCAAGGGGAATTCATCACCATCATGGGGAGGTCCGGCTCGGGCAAGAGCACGCTCCTCTCCATCCTGGGCGGCATGAACCGTCCCACCTCCGGCACGGTGGAAGTGGCCGGGACCGACCTCTACAGCCTCTCCAGCGAGAGGCTCGCCGATTTCCGCAGCCAGCGGCTCGGCTTCGTCTTCCAGTCCTTCAACCTGGTCGGCTACCTGACTGCGCTGGAGAACGTCATGCTGCCGCTCGCCATTTGCCGGACGGGAAGCAAGGAAAAACGTGCCGCCGCCAGGGATGCGCTTTCCCGGGTGGGCCTTGCGGGGAAGGAGGACCGCCTCCCCAATCAGCTCTCCGGTGGCGAGCAGGAACGGGTGGCCATCGCACGCGCCATCGTCAACCGCCCCGATATCCTCTTCGCCGACGAGCCGACCGGCAACCTCGATTCCAAGACCAGTCTGGAGATGATGAACCTGTTCCGCACCCTGAACGGCGCGGGGCAGACGGTGGTGATGGTCACCCACAACCCCGAGAACTGCGACTACTCCGACCGGAGCATCTGCCTGCGGGACGGCCAAGTCGTGGTGGAATGCTAGCGGGGAGGGATTTCTTGACACCTGTCTCGCGGGGGGTGTATTAAAGAGGCAGGCAAAATGATCGGGAGACCATGATGAGCATCGACAAGGACGAGCGGAAGAGATCACATCTGAAGCTTGTCGTGAATAATGAAACCAACAGGAGCGCGAGACCGGCCGGCGAGCAGGAGTTCATCCCGCTCGAGGAGCTGATCGCCAACCGGGACCAGTTCCGCCCCGCCTTCTACCGCGGCATGGGCCGCCTGCAGACCAAGGGGTATCAGGCGCTGGAGCGCTTCCTGCAGGGGCGCGGCGCCCCCTACGGGATCGATCCTGTGCACGGCAAGGTCATGGTTCTCCCCTGCGGCGCCCTCTCCCCCGAGGCGCTCCAGTACGGCTCCCCCCAGGACGAGGTGCTCCTCTGCATCTCGGAAGACGCCTCCGGTTCAGGCCTCTGCTTCTCGCTGGAAATGATCCTTCCCTACTTCAGCGAGGACGACGCCGTCATGGAGGAAGCGCTCCTGTTCGCCCCGGTGCTGCAGTACGGTGCCCTCTTCCTGGAAGAAAACCCGCACGACGGCATGCTGGACCTCATTTACCGGCTGGCCGTGCCGCTCTACCCGCCGCTGCTTACCGCCCGGCTGCTCGATCGGATGCTGGCCATCTTCTCGTTTGAGCTCAAGGAGACCTTCCTGGCGCTTTCCGACTACCCCGAGGGGTGAGGAGGGGGCTTCCCCACGCCTAACAGCGGCGATCATCACCTCCGGGCTGCCTGTTTCCCTCCCCTGCAGTGCCACTTCAAGATCTCGTCGTGCGATAGTTAGGAGACATCTCATGCGCATCCTTGCCGCACTACTTGCCTTCACCCTGTTTCCTGCCGTGGCAGGCGCCGACGATTGGGTCGAGGTCCCCTCTGCCGACCCCACCATGGTGATCGCATTCAGCAAGGACAGCGTCGAGGTCATGTCCAGTTCCGTGAAAAAGGTCAGGACCAGGTTCGCGGGCAGGAACGGCCAGGTCATCCCGCAGGTCAATGTGATGAGCGTGGTAACCGATGTCGAGTTCAACTGCAAGCAGCCCCTGGAAAAAGTTCTCTTTGCCCAGATCGTCACGGCCGACGGCAACCTCTCCTCTCAACAGGTAGAAAACCCTCTTTTCAGCGAAATACCCCACGGATCCAACAGCTACCGCCTCTGGTTACAGATATGCTCCCCGCCAGGCGTCAAGACCCAGTGAGCCGGAGAGTTCCCTGGCGCGCCTGCCGGGGGCTTGTCTGCGCCATGCTCTTTCTTGCTGCCGGCGGCTGCACATGGAGCAGCTTCACACGCGCTGCTGACGGCACCAAGGTCCCCTTCGAGCAGATGGTGCAGGAGATCCAGGACGCGCGGGTGATCCTGGTCGGCGAGCAGCACGACCGGATGAAGGATCACCGCCTCCAGCTGCAAATCATCGACGCGCTGCAGGCCCGCGGCAGGAAGCTCGCCATCGCCGCCGAGATGTTCACCGCCTCCAGCCAGGACAAACTCGACTTGTGGACTGAGGGGAGGATGGACGCGCTCTCCTTTCAGTGGCTGTATTCGGACAACTGGTCCGAGCCGTGGCCGCTTTATCGCGACATCTTCCTTTACGCAGGGGAACACCGGATCCCGATCGTGGGGCTAAACTACGACCGGGAGCTGATGCACAGGATATCGAGGGAGGGGATAGGGGCGCTTTCCAAGCAGGAGGCGGCGCAGCTGCCACCGGACCTCTCTTGCGACCGCAACTCTCGCTACACGCAGTTTCTCCAAGCCATCTACGAGAGCCACCCGGGACGGGTCGGCTCCTTCGAGAACTACTGCGTCGCGCAGACGGTTTGGAACAAGGGGATGGCCAGGCACGTGGTGGAGTATCTGAAGCTGCATCCGGAGCGGACGGTGGTGGCGATAGTCGGCTCCTACCACGCCGTGAGGGACGCGATTCCCGCAGCAGCGGCCAACCTCGATTGCCGCATCCTGATACCGATGGTGACCCCGGGGATTGATACCTCGAGCGCCCGGGACGGCGACTTCCTGTTTCGGTGAGCTCCGCGTGCCGTGAGAACGGCGGGGAAGGAAAGGTGGGGAGTATCTAGTGAGAGGACGGCGCGATCGCCACCGGCGCCTCGAAGTGGGCGTACGGAGATGAGGAAGCTTTCCCTCCGTGGGATAGCCGGTCACCGGTACGGGCCGAGGCTGTTACCGAAGACGTTGCCGGGACCTTGTCGTGCAGGGCTGCAGTAAGAAGAGCGAGGCACAGCAAGGCCGAAATCACAGTTGTCACAACCAGACCAGTCCTCTTCATCGCGCCCTCCCGTTTCCGCAACACGTTTCTGCTGCCGTTGCTATCAAAGCATAATCAATGCCACTTAATCCGGCATCGCGTCGGGTCGAGGAATGAGCGAATCTTTAAGTACTTGGGCGGGGCGGCGCATCGCGCGAAGTGCTGGCTGGAGCGGGAGGGACCGTCAAATGGCCAGTCGGCAGCTGTTAATTGACTTTAAGGAGGGGGCTGGTGGAGGCGCACCCGGCAGGGGGCGCCCATCGGTAGTGGTTGCCAAAGCGGAAACGTTTGCGGCTGGTCGGAGTGTTAGCCGCGCAGGCGGGTTGCTGCGGCCGGAAGCCGGCCGCGGCGTCAATGCGGCAAGTTCCGGCCGTAATTGTAAGCCTGCGCCACCTCCGGGTTACCTGGCGCCAGCTGGTGGGCCTTGGTGAGATACCCGACCCCGTCGGCGGGCTGTCCCAGGTCGCACAGCGCGCGGCCGAGATAGGCAAGGGTCATGAAGTCGTTCTTGTTCACGGAAAGCGCCTGTTGCCAAAGCTTGACGGCATCCTCGATCCTGCCGCCCGAGGCGTAGACTCTACCAAGATCGCGCAGGGCAGGAACCATGTCCGGCTTGAGCGACAGCGCCTGCTGCAGTTGCTGAGCTCCCTGATCCACCTGGTTCAGGAACAGAAGCATCATTGCCAGATCGTAATGCACCTCGGGGCCGGTCGGGAAGGTCTCAGCTGCGCGCTGGAACATGCCCCTGCTCCCCTGGAAGTCACCTTGGGCGGAAAGTGCCATGGCTTCACCGTTTAGGAAGCGCACCACCTCGTTGCGCAGGTTGAGGTTCCAGGGGGCGCGGACTATCGCCTGCTCGTACTGATGCAGTACGGCCGCCGGAGCCTCCCCCGCAAGCTGCTGCTCGCGCGCGGCGTAGAGGGCGTTCTCGGCCCGGTAAGCCTCGGCCAGGCGTCCCCCCTCCGGGCCCGCCCTTAGGAGAGCCGGGCCTGGTTCCTGGCTGCGGAACGACATCAGCAACCGATGATTGAGAAGGTCTCTCTGCTCAGAGGGAGCCGCATAGTCCGCCGGAGAGTAGAACTCGAAGAAGGGATGCTCGAAGCTGTTGATTCGGCCCGTCGGCAGCAGGTTCCGTACGGTCTGGTCGCTGGCAATGAAGTGGGCCAGAATGGAGTCTGCCGAGGTCAGCCCGTATTTCGTTATCCCCGCGAAGGCACCGGGATCCCTGGCCATTTCCCCTGCCATCCGCGCCGGGTCGAGCTCGATGCGGTCATTGGAGCCGACCATGAAGGTGTTGGACATGGTGAACCGCCCTACCGGCGGGAAATACCAGAGCATCACGTGGGGAAAAGAGCGGGCGAAGGTCCTCATCGCAAGGGTGTACTGGGACGGCGGCAGGTCCGTGGGCATCCACTGGATCACCAGGCCGCCGGGGGCCAGGTGATCCCTCAGCAACTGGTAGTAGTCGCTGGAATACGACATGGAGTTGGAGGCATACTTGCCGGCGGTCTTCTCGTCCGCAGAGATGATGTCGTACCTGTCGTGGCTCACGTGCAGGAAGTCGGCGACGTCGTCGATGACCAGCCTGGCACGGGGGTCATCGAGTATGCCGTAGTTTTCCCTGGAGAAGTAGCGGGCACCGTCCAGCACCCCCTGGGCCAGCTCGATGCAGTCTATCCTCTTGATCCCGGAGTGGCGGGCGCTTTCTCCGGCCAGGATTCCGGAACCAAGACCTATGGTCAGCTCGGAGCTGTACGATTTTAAAAGAAGCTTGGGGAGGTGGGCCAGGATCTGCTGCTTGTAGTCGGAATCGCTGGTGCCGCCGATTCCTATGCTGTCCACGCTGATCATCTTGTAGTCCGGGTTGCTGCTTGCCCAGACCTTGGTGGTCACCAGGTCCCCCTCCTGGTAGAAGAGCACCCCGTCCTTAGCGGTTTGAAAGGCGCAGGGGAACTGGAAGCTGAGCGGCATGCGGAATAGGAAGGTTGCCGAGGCAAGGAACAGTACCACTGCCACCGCCATTCCGGCGCCGGACCGCCTTCCCTTGCAGGAGACCACCACCAGCCCCAGGCAAATGTTGAGGGCTGCGGCCAGCAGGATTCCCTTCTGGATGCCCAGAAACGGGAGGATCAGCAGCCCCGGGAGCAGGGCGCCCAGGACGTTGCCCAGCGTGTTGAAGGCATAAACCTTTCCCACTACTGCGCCGGTGCTTTTCAGGTCGGCGAGGAAGATTCGGCCGATGAGCGGGAAGGTGGCTCCGATCAGGGTGGCGGGGACCAGCATGAGGATCAGGGCGA
>NZ_DATFBA010000399.1:0-10657 GCF_035254065.1 Geomonas sp. | reverse complement strand
CTCAGCAGAGAACGCGTTCTCCAAACGACAAATGCCATTTGCTCGGCAGAGAACGCGTTCTCCAGACGACGAATGCTATTTGTTCCGCAGAGAATGCGTTCTCCAAGCGACGAATGCCATTTGCTCCGCAGAGAACGCGTTCTCCAAACGACGAATGCCATTTGCTCGGCAGAGAACGCATTCTCCAGACGACGAATACCATTTGCTCGGCAGAGAACGCGTTCTCCAGACGACGAATGCCATTCGCTCCGCAGAGAACGCGTTCTCCAGGCGACGAATGCCATTCCCTCCGCAGAGAACGCATTCTCCAGACGACGAATGCCATCTGCTCAGCGGAGAACGCGTTCTCCAGATGATGCCGCCCTACGTCCCCTCCCCTTCAAGGGGAGGGTCAGGGTGAGGATGGGGTACGTTAGATTATCCCTCCGTGTCCTCCGAGCCCACCCCTGTGACCGCCGTCTTCAAGCTTTTCCTTTTATGCTATTTTGTATATCGATTTCAATTGTACGACCCTAATCTACCATGATATGCTGCGCCCGCCGCAGAACTAGCTTCAGCACAGCGACTTTCTAAAGTGACAATCTCACGAGGACAGCCCATGACCAGCGACAAAAACGGTTCCGATAAAGACAACAGTGAAAACAAAAGCCTTCACCTTGAAGGTCCGGCCCCAACCCTTTCCGAGCTTTACCCCCAAGTCAGCAGAATCCTCCTGTTCGTAGCATTCGAAGTGGCCGACTCCGAATCCGAGCCCAACTACCAGCAGATCATCTTCACCCCCGACGCCGAAGCCGCCTTCCGTCTCGACTGTTCCCGCGAAGAATGCCTCCACGGCGGCTTCGACTTTGCACCCATCATTCAAGAAATGATCAAAAGAGACGACTCCAGAATCCACGGCAGACTCGAATGCCAAGGCACCCTCCCACCAGGTGGGGAGGCTTGTCGCTTGAAGGCGGAGTATCGGATCATCATCGATTGATCCCATCCCTTCCTTCAAGGTGAAGTTGGGCGCAGCCTGAGACGGCGTAAAACGGACAAATTGAGTTTGAAGAACCGTTTGGACCATGAGGAAGTATAAGAAGACGCAGAGGGGCGCGAAGTCGAAATCGTAGTATGATAACCGGGGCGGAGGAGCGTATGTGCCGAAACATCAAGACTCTCTTCAATTTCGATCCACCGGCGACCGACGAGGAGATTCGCGCTGCGGCGCTGCAATTCGTGAGGAAGGTGAGCGGGTTCAACACACCTTCCAAAGTGAACGAAGCTCCCTTTGAGTTGGCCGTTGAGCAGGTAACGGAGGCCGCGCGGACTCTGCTGGGCTCGCTTTCCACCACCGCACCGCCGCATGACCGGGAAACGGAGCGGGAAAGGGCAAAGGCGGCGGCCAAGAAGCGGTTCGGACGGAATTGATGAGGTAGGCGGACAGCACCCCATCCTCATCCTGTCCTTCTCCTTGAAGGAGAAGGGACGCTGTGCGGGAGATTGATGGTAAAGGGGCGGACAGTATAACCCCACCGTGAGAGATGATGAAACTAAGCAACATAGTTCTCCCGGTCGCGGAATATGCCTGCATTGCCGGCGCCGTCTTCACCGCGTACAAGGCTGATGGAGCCATGAACAAGGCGGGAATCGGCAACCTGGAGCTCTTTGCCTTCTGGAGCAGATGTACCTGGCTTATCGTCACCATATTTCTCCTGCTTTGGATGCTGGCCGTGGTGCTCGCGGTGGTCAACCAGCAGCGGAGGTACTTCGCTCGCCCCTTAGAATACTGGATATCGCTGGTTCCCACTGTGCTTCTGCCACCTGCCCTTTTGGTCGTTTTTTGGCTGGCTTATTTGGTATGGATGTGACATCAGCCCGGCGGAAAAAGGAGAAGGCCGGGAAGAACTTCCCCGACCTTCTGATGTTTTTTTGGTGGCCTCAACGAAAGGGGCTGATGACCGTCCTGGAATGTATTTAGGTGCCACGGGTTTTTTAACGTTGAGTGCACGCCTTAGTTGCCGCCTGCAGTGCCGGAGTCATCATTTCGCGCACGGGGCCGCCAACCTTCATGGCTACCTGCCCGATCAAGCCGATGGTAGCCAGATCGTACCATGGTTGCGGAGGCCCCGGGTTGTGATGGTGGCGCTCCATCCAGTACAAGAGGGCGCCTAAATCGTTGCCGCACTGCGGGTAGTCGTCGCCGGTTTCGGCGGAAAACTGCACATGATTGCTGTGGACCTGGGTGATTGCCGTGGTTGCGGCCTTACGGATGGCAGTTGCTGCTTCTCTGTTCGAGATGGTGTGAGCGACTTTTTCGATTGCCCTGGCGGCGACCTCATTGAGCAGACTCTCGGGTAGGATGCGGATCAAGGCTCGATAGGGGAATTCTCCTTTGCTGGGAAAATCGGCGGTGTCCATAATGGTCTCCTTTTTGTAAGGTTTCGGTGACGGAAGTTATGGAAGCGCAGGATGGTTTACGAGGGAAGCCGAGGGAAAAGGGACGTTCATCAGCTTTAGAAATTATATCTTAGCCCGAAGGTGTGGCAACCGTGGCGGAAACGTGGCGACGGTCACCGGCTACAACGAGTTCCATTACAAAAATTTGGCTGTCGCATTAGGAATTTTGGCAGTTTCTGTTACAATTACCGCTGTTTGTGGCGGAGATGGACGTGTTCGCGTTCCGACTCATGTATCTATGATCATTTTTTATTGAGGCAGAGCTTTTTCTGCCGGAGGAGAAACAGCATGTATTCGGGTAATGTCGGCAAGAACACGATTGCTATGGTATTGGCTGGTGGCAAAGGCGAGCGGCTGAGCCCGCTGACCTTGAGACGGGCGAAACCGAGCGTCGCCTTCGGCGGCAAATACAAGATAATCGACTTTGTACTGAGCAACCTCTTCAACTCCGGCATCAAGAAGGTCTACATCCTCACCCAGTACCGCGCCTATTCCCTTACCAAACACATCCGCGAATCGTGGGGCAAGTGGACCGGCCTCGGCGAATTTTTCGTGGCGATCTCCCCGGAGACCAGCTCCGAGAGCGAATCCTGGTTCAAGGGGACTGCTGACGCCATCCTCCAGTATCTGAGATTCGTGGAATCGTCGGATGCCGATTACGTGGCGGTGTTCGGCGGCGACCACATCTACAAGATGGACATCAACCAGATGATCGCCTTCCACCGCATGAACAGGGCCGACCTGACCATTGCCGCCCTGGAAGTTCCGGTGGAGGAAGCCAGCCGCTTCGGCGTTTTCTCGGTGGACGACGATTCCCGGGTCACCGCTTTCACCGAAAAGCCCGAGCACCCGGAAACCATTCCCGGCAGGGAGACCTGCTTCGCCTCCATGGGCAATTACATCTTCCCGACCAAGAAGCTGATCGAGGTACTGCAGGAAGGGAAAAAGCGCTACGAAGACCTCGACTTCGGCAAGCACATCATCCCCATGATGCTGGAAAACCGCGACCGGATCTTCGCCTACAACTTCAACGACAACGTGGTTCCCGGCATGAAGAGCGAGGAGAGGGGATACTGGAAGGATGTCGGCACCCTGGATTCGTACTACGAAGCCAACATGGACCTGATCAACGTATCGCCGCAACTGAACCTGTACAACTACAAGTGGCCGATCCTGACCAACCAGGGAAATCTGCCGCCTGCCAAGACCATCTTCGACCAGGACGACCGCCGGGGGCAGAACATCGACTCCTACGTCTGCGCCGGCTGCATAACCAGCGGCAGCCTGGTGGCCAGGTCCATCCTGGGGCCGCGCTGCAAAGTGAACAGTTACAGCCTGGTGGAAGACTCCATCCTGTTCGAGAACGTCACCGTCGGCCGGCACGTGAAGATCAGGAAGGCGATCATCGACAAGAACGTGGTGATACCGGACGGCACCACCATCGGCTACGACCACGAGCAAGACAAAAAGTGCGGGTACACGATCACCGAGTCGGGGATCGTGGTGGTGCCGAGGATCGAGAAGTAGAAGAAGCCAACCCCATCCTCACCCCTGCCCTCCCCTTGAAGGGGAGGGAGAAAAGGCAAAAAGACGTAATTTGTCATAATGTTCGCTGACGGTACCTTCTCCTTCAAGGAGAAGGACAGGATGAGGATGGGTGAAAGAGAGGGCGCAATCTGGCTGAGCGAAAAAGTGAGACTAATGAAAAAAAGCCCCGGGTGCACCGGGGCTTTTTTCGTTGGTGAAGGGAACGTTTACAATGAACGGAGCCTTTACATCGGCACGAAGTAGACATCGGTCGGCTTGAACTTGCAGTTGCGCAGGAAACGCGCCCTGACCGGCATGCCGACCTTGACCTCGTCGGGTTCTGCCCCGATCAGCCGCGACAGGAACAGCGTGTCGACGCCGTCGAACTCCACCATGACCAGCGTGAAGGGGGTCTCCTTCAGGAAGGCCTCGCCGCCGAAGTGACAGGTGGTGTAGGTGTGTACCCTCCCCTCGCGCGGCAGCTCGAACCACTCGGTGGGGGCACCGCATTCCATGCAGTGCCCGCGCGGGGTGGCGAAGCGTCGCCCGCATCCGGTGCAGCGACTCCCCATCAGCTTCTTCTTGGTGAGTCCAGCGAAGAACGGGGAATCCTGCGCGTAGGAGTGCAGGTAGTCGATCTCGTAGTGGTACTTGAGGATGATGGGGTCGGTGTTGAAGAGGATGGTGCCATCATCGGTTTCGGGCAGCTTGGCGTTCTTGTCCATGTCAGGCCTTCTCCATGATCGAAACGGTGATGTAGGTCCCGGTCCCCGCGTGGCTGTGGATCAGCCCGCGCTTCGGCTCGGGAAGCTGGAGGGTGGCATCTCCCAGGTGCTTGCCGATGGTCCCCTGCAACTGCCAGAAGGCGAACACCGCCTGCATGAGACCGGTGGCGCCGACCGGATGCCCGCAGGCGAGCAGCCCGCCTGAAGGATTGACCGGCAGCCGTCGCCACTTGCTCTTTTCCGGGAAGCTCAGCCCGTAGTCGAGGTTGGCCATGAAGGGGGTGCCGGAATCGACGTAGCTCCCCCCTTCCCCGTACTTGCAGAGCCCCAGGTCCTCGCAGGTCTGGATCTCCGAGGAGGTGTAGGCGTCGTGCAGTTCCACGAAGTCCAGCTCCGCGCGCGGGTCCTGGATGCCGGCCATCTGGTAGGCCTGCTTGGCGGCGGCCCGCCCGCCCCGGAAGGAATGCACGCCGGGGTACTTCAGGTCGGCGTACTCCTCCTTGTTCTCGTGGGAAAGGAGCAGTACCTCCCCGTGCGGGCGGTCGGCCATGCGCATGGCGTCGGTGCCGGTCCCCACGCCGCTGATCAGCACCGGGTTGTCGCACAGCTTCCTGGCCATCTCCTCGGAGGCCAGGATGGCCACCGCCGCCCCCTCCGACATCTGGCAGATGTCCAGGATGGTGAGCGGCTCGGCCACCATCATGGAGGCCCTAACGTCCGCGATGGTGAGCTTCTCGGGGCGCTGCGCGTAGGGGTTGTACATGGCGTTCAGGTGGTTCTTGATGGAGACCTTCGCCATCTGCTCCACGGTGGTGCCGAACTCGTGCATGTGGCGGATGACCATCATGGCGTAATAGCCGGAGTAGAACCCCCCCACCGGGTAGTCGAAGTTGGTGTCCGAGGCGAGCGCGATGAACTCGTTCCCCTTCCAGGTGTTCACCCTTCCCATGGTCTCGAACCCCATCGCCAGGCAGACGTCCATGCGCCCGGAGGCGACCGACTCCCAGGCGGACTGGAAGCAGAGCCCGCCGGTGGCGCCGCCCCCCTCGACACGGCGCGAGGGTTTGGGGTTCAAGCCCAGGTAGTCCTGCACCATCGCCCCCGCCATCAGCTGCCGGGTGAAATGGTCCGAGAAGTAGGAGCAGACGCTGCCGTCGATCTGGTCGCGGCTCAGCTTCGGAAGGTCGGCCATGGCGTAATCATAGGCGTCCTTCACCATGCGGCGGAAATCGGTCTTGGGCAGCGCCTTGGCAAACTTGGTGATGCCTCCGGAAATCATGTAGACAGGTCTCATGCGTGATCACCTCTTGGTCTTGATCAGGTCTTTCAGGTAGGAGCGGGCGATGATCAGCCGCTGGACCTCCGAGGTCCCCTCGCCGATCTCGCACAGCTTCGCCTCGCGGAAATAACGTTCAACGGGATAGGCCTTGGTATAGCCATGGCCGCCGTGCATCTGGACCGCCTTGAGCGCCGCGCGCATGGCCGCCTCGGAGGCGAACAGCTTGGCCATGGAGGCCTCCCTCGCGTACGGCTCCCCCCGGTCCTTCAGCCTGGCCGCCCGCAGGGTCAAAAGCCTCGCCGCGTCCAGCTCGGTCGCCATATCCGCCACCATCCACTGCAGCGCCTCGAACTCGCCGATTTTCAGGCCGAAGGCGCTTCGCTTCTGCAGGTAGTCGATGCTCTGCTCCAGGCAGGCGCGGCCGATGCCGACCGACATGGCAGCCATGCCGATCCTCCCTGCCGAAAGCACCTGCATGGCCTGCTGGAACCCCTGGTTTTTCTGGCCGATCAGCGCGTCCTTTTCCAGCCGGACGTCCTTCAGCATCAAGGCGACGGTATCGCTGGAGCGGTAGCCGAGCTTGTCGAGATTTTTCCCCTTCTCCAGCCCCCGGACCTCGCCGGGCAGCACGAAGGCGGAAATCCCCCGGGCCCCTTGGGAGCTGTCGCTTTTGGCCATCACCACCAGGACCCCCGCCCGCGAGCCGTTGCTGATGAAGTACTTCCTGCCGTTTAGCCGCCACCCCTCCTGATCGGAAGCTGCCACCGCCCTGATCCCGCCGGCATCGCTGCCCGCCTCCGGCTCGGAAAGCGCCCAGGCGCCCACCGCCTCTCCTCGAAGAAGCGGCGAGAGGTAACGTTCTTTCTGTTGATCGGAAGCGAAGAGGTCAAGGTGGGTCGCGCACAGGGTGTGGGCGAGCAGGGTGATGGTGACCGAGGCGTCTACCCGGGCCAGTTCCTCGACGGCCACCACGTAGCTCAAAAAATCGCGGCCGCCGCCTCCGTAGCGCTGCGGGAAGATCAGGCCGAAGAGCCCCATCTCCTGCAGCTTTTTGATCGCCTCGGCCGGGAACTCGCCGCTGGCGTCGCGCTGGGCTGCTCCGGGGGCGAGCTCGCGGTCGGCGAACTCCCTGACCCTCATTTGCAGCGCTTTCTGTTCTTCGTTGAGTTCGAACTCCATAACGACCTCCGCTAAGGTCGGAACCAATCCTTTTCAGCCAACAAAAAAAGCACAATAGACACAAAAGAGATTCTTTATTGTCTGGAAACGGCCTGCTTAAAGAATATCATCTCTTGGTCATTGCGCTTTTACTGCCAAGTCCCAGCACGAGAGTCAGTTCATACTGTGTGAACCATCACCTCGTGCTATTGCTCGGGAAGCCTGATCTTCTTTTCGATCTTCTCGGGAGGCGCGGCCTCCGGGGCCGGTTTCAGCACTTCTCCGCAATTGCCGCAGCAATCCTTGCAGCCGTCCTTCATCTGCTGGCCTTCCGTTTCCTTCGATTTGATCGAGCTTTTGGCCGCTTTGCATTTCTGGCAGCACTCGCAGGCATCATCCTTTGCCTTGTCCTGTCCCAGCGTCTGCTGATGGTCGACCGGGATGCCCGCCTGCGAGTCGGGTCTCACCGAGTGAGACGATGAGCAAGCTGCCAACAGGAGCGCTGCTGCAATGATAAGGCTACCTCTGGTCATTTCCGTCTCCTCCCATGGTAATGCTGCAGGCCTGCGCGGCATGGAGTGGTGGTGGGATGCTAAAAATTAACATGGGTACACTATTTGTCAAACCGCCTTGACTACACAGCGCTGGATAGTCTGGTATACTCGCCAGATAAATAAATACTAAGGAGGAAGACCCATGCACAGGCGTATCGTAGTCACCTTAGCTGTACTGGCATTCAGTATCAGTGGCATGGCAGGATGCAAGAAACAGCAGGCTGAGCAGGCGCCGGCAAATGCGCCGGCCCCCCCGGCAACCGCGCCGGTCTCCTCGGCAAAGGCTGCTCCACCGTCAGGTGCCGTTGCCGCCGAGGCCCTCTACAAGCAGTACTGCGCCGCCTGCCATCCCGACGGCGGCAACACCATCAATCCCAAGAAGACCCTGCACGCCAAAGACATGGCCGCCAACAACGTCAAGACCTCCGATGACATCGTCAAGCTGATGAGGACTCCCGGTCCGGGTATGACCAAGTTTGACACCACCACCATCTCCGACGACGACGCCAAAAAAATCGCTGACTACATCCTCGCTACCTTCCATTGATCCGGGATCCCCGCCCGACAAAGTGACAGGAAATGTAAAGGAGCCCAGCCTATCAAGGTCTGGGCTCCTTTCCATTTTTGGTGATGCAGTTCACTGCTTTGAGCTCGCTTTATGCTGTATCTTCACTAGTGGAATCCATCCCAACTCGGCAGAGATACCATCTCCATGAATCTCTTGGTCACCCTCAAATCACTCTATGCTCTCAACGGTGTCGCCGCGGTGCTCCTCTATCTGCCGCAGATAGGGAAGGCGTGGAAGGACCGGGAGCATGCCCTGTCGCTATCGCTCATCTCCTTCGGCGGTTGGTGCGTCGGATCGCTGGTCACTGCCCTCTACGCGTGGCTGCTGGTCGGGGACAGGATCTTCACGGCGGTCAGCGTGGGAAACATGGCGGGCTCGGGCGCTGTCTTCGTCATTGCGGCGGGGAGCAGGATAGGAGCTGCCCGGAAAATCTGATTACCTTCCGATATCCGACCTCTCCCCTCGCCCCTTTAGGGGAGAGGGGCGGGGGTGAGGGAGGCATTTCCTGCAGTGCGTGGCAACCCTCACCCGCCCTTCGGGCACCCTCTCCCCTAAAGAGGAGAGGGAATATAAGTACCACTGTTACTCCATCCAAAGGCTGTTACCGGCAGGGGACGAAGCGCACCACGTTACGGGTCTCGCCGAGCAGTTCGCGCAGGGACGCCAGCAGGTAGTCGATCTCTTCTTCTGTGTTACCCCATCCCAGTGAAAAGCGGACCGAGCAGTGCGCCTCCTGCGGGGTAAGCCCCATGGAGAGCAGGGCGTGGGACGGCTCCGGGTTCCCCGACTTGCAGGCGGAGCCTGAGGAGAAGGCGATCCCTTTGCGGTCCAGAAAGAGCACCAGCGATTCGCCACGGACCTCCGGCAGGATCATGTTCAGCGTGTTGGGAAGGCGCTCGTCGCTGGGACCGTTCCTGCGCGCTAGCGGCAGGATCGCCATGACACCCTCCTCGAGGCGGTCCCGCAGCCGCGCCACCCTGGCAGGCTCCTCCCCGTACAACCGCTTAATCGACAACTCCACTGCCTTACCGAAACCGACGATGCCCGGTACGTTTTCAGTCCCCGCGCGCAAGCCGTGCTCGTGCCCTCCCCCGGTAACCAGTGGTTCTATCGCCACCTCCTTCCTGACATAGAGCGCCCCTACCCCCTTGGGCCCGTGCAGCTTGTGGGCTGACAGGGCCAAAAGGTCCACGCCCAGTTCCTCGACGTCGACCTGGATCTTCCCGAAGGCCTGCACCGCATCGCAATGAAAGAGCGCACCCTGCCGGTGCGCTATCTCAGCAAGCTGCCGCACGGGCTGTAGCGCTCCCGTTTCGTTGTTGGCGAGCATCACCGAGACGAGCAAGGTGTCCGGGCGAAGGAGAGCTTCCAACTCCCGGGGCTTCACCACCCCGTCCCGGTTCACCGGCAGTACTGACAGCTCGTACCCCATCCCTGCCAGCACGTGGGCCGTTTTCAGCACGGCCGGATGCTCAACGCTGCTGACGATGAGGTGGCGGCGGCTACCGTCCGATGCCTGAGCCACACCCCTGAGCGCGAGGTTGTCCGCCTCGGAACCTCCGCCGGTGAACACGATGCGTCGCGCGGTGCAGTTCAGTCCCTGGGCAACCACGCGCCGGGCCGCCTCCAGCGCGGACTTCGCATGGCTGCCGAATGCGTGGATACTGGAGGGGTTGCCCCATTCCTCACCCAAAAATGGCAGCATTGCCTCCCGCACCTCCGGTGCCACCGCCGTGGTGGAGTTGTTGTCGAGGTAGATCCGGCGGGATGAGGGGATGGTGCCTGGCGCAATGTCGATCTGGCAGCTGGCCCCGGCCTCCTTACTTTCTTCGGCTCCCGCCCACGTCCCCGAAGGGGGAGGGCCAGGGAGGGGGACTGCAGCCGGCGACTCCAACGAAGTTCCCTCCACCCGACCACCCCCCTCCAGCTTCCTCACCCTGCAAAGCAGGCTCTTATAAACAGGGAAGCCGGAGATGGGATCGTAGCGGCGCGGATCGGTAAGGACATTCACGTTGCACTCCTGCCACGCCTGCGACCCCAGCGGGCCGCCGCCACCCATGGCGGCATCGATGGCGCCGGGCACGATATCGTCGCTGATCTCGGCATGGTAGCGTGCCCGCCCGCGCACGCTCTCCACCCACACGACCTCACCACCCGCGATCCCCGCCCGCTCGGCATCCTGCCGGTTGATCACCACCGGCGGTACCTCCTTCCCGTCGCGAAGGCCCTGCACGCCGTGGTGCTGGGTGCGGAAGTCGTGGATGGTCCGGGTGCCGGAGTTAAACACTAGCGGGTACTCCCTCGCCAGTTCCGGGTTGGCGAGCGGCCCCTCTCCCGGTTCCGTGTAAACCGGAAGCGGGTCGTACCCGTTTTCAGCCAGCAGCGTGGAAGCGATCTCAAACTTACC
>NZ_DATFBA010000398.1:0-6055 GCF_035254065.1 Geomonas sp. | reverse complement strand
GTGGCCGGGAACCGGGACAGCATGGAACAGGTGCTGCTCAACCTAGGGAAGAATGCGCTGCAGGCCATGCCCGAAGGGGGAACGCTAATGATCGGTACCCAAAAGCGGGGTGACCGGGTGCTGCTCACCTTCCGGGATTGCGGCTCGGGTGTGGCCGAGGAGGATCTGCAACGGGTCTTCGAGCCCTTTTTCACCACCAAGAGCAGGGGGACAGGTCTTGGGCTCGCGCTGTGCAAGAAAATCGTGGAAGAGCACGCTGGGACGATAGAGCTTAGCAGCGTGGCAAACGAAGGAACGACGGTAACGGTGACCCTGCCGCTCGTGAAGCGGGAGAGGGACCGCTGGGGTTAATCATGAAAGGGAACATCCTGCTGGTAGAGGACGATGACACCTTCAGGAGCTTTCTGAAGACCATCATCGAGGATGACGGGCACGAGGTGGAAACCGCCGCCGACGGCAGCGCCGGGTTGCGCCTGCTGCGCAAGAGAAATTTCGACCTGGTGGTCTCCGACCTTAAGATGCCGGGGAAGAGCGGACTGGAACTGTTCCGCGCGACCCGCAACGACCCGGACCCGCCCCAGTTCGTGTTCCTGACCGCCTTTGGCAAGGTCGAGGAGGCGGTTGCCGCCATCAAGGAGGGGGCGGTCGATTTTCTGACCAAACCGCTCGCCGATCCAGACACGCTGCTCGCCCTGATCAATCGCACTATCGAGGCCAGGGCCAGGAGACACGAATACCTCTCCCTCAAGGAAGCGGCAGCCGCCGGCTTGCCGCCGGAGGAGCTGATCTTCGCCGGCCAGGCGATGCGTCCGGTAAAACGGCTGGTGCAGGATGTTGCACCTACCCAGGCCAATGTGCTCATCTCCGGTGAAAGTGGGACCGGGAAGGAGCTGATTGCCAGGACCATCCATCAGTTGAGCACCCGTGGCCTGGGTCCCTTCATCGCCCTGAACTGCGCCGCCATTCCTGAAAACCTCCTGGAAAGCGAGCTGTTCGGCCACGAGAAGGGGGCCTTCACCGGCGCAGTCCAGGCACGCCAGGGAAAGTTCGAGCTGGCCAAGGGGGGCACCATCTTCCTGGACGAGATCGGAGAAATGCCGCTTTCTCTGCAGGCCAAGCTGCTGCGCGTTCTGCAGGAGAGGGTCTTCGAGCGGGTAGGGGGGAACCGTGAGTTGAAGGCCGATGTCAGGGTTATCGCGGCCTCCAACCGCAACCTCCGCCAGGAGGTCGATGAGCGCCGCTTCCGCGAGGATCTCTACTACCGGTTGAACGTCTTCCCGCTCGCCCTGCCGCCGCTTCGGGAGCGCGGCGATGCCCTGCCGCTTTTGGTCGACTACTTCCTGCGCCGATTCGCCGCGCAAGTCGGCAAGAAGATCAAGGGGGTCGATGCCGGGGCCCTGCGGGCGATGCAGCACTACCAGTGGCCAGGCAACGTCCGCGAGCTGCAAAACGTCATGGAACGGGCGGTGATCCTGGCCCGGGAGCAGGTCGGGCTCGATGCGCTTCCTGAAGAGATGCTGCAAAAGGAGGCCCCCGCCAGCTTGGACAGCCGTGAGATGCTGAAGTCTGCAGAGAAGGAACTTATCGCCAAGGCCATCCGCATGCATGGCGGCAACCGCCGGCTGGCAGCCGAGGAACTCGGCATCTCCCGGCGCAGCCTCCAGTACAAACTGAAGGAGTATGGCATGCTGGAGGATGCCTAGTCCGTGCAATTTCAAGTAAGATAGGTGCAAAACGCTGCACGTTTTAGCCCCCCTCTCTCCACCTTCCCCCAATCCCCCCTAATGATTACAGCGTCTTACCGGTTTGCTGCCAGTTGGCATGCAGTGTGGATATAACCACACACACGATGACCAGGGCGGCCAGGGGCGGACCGCCGGAAAAGGAAACCAGATAACTGCCATGACCATCCACCGGCTCTCGACGATTCTCAGCTGGGCGCTGCTCCTCTGCTCCCTGTCCGCCGCCCCGGCCTTCGCCGGCTTTGCGAGCTTTTTCGGATACGGGGACGACAGGGGCAAAAGCGGCCTGGACTTCAGCCACGGCTACGACCTCAACACGGTGACCACGGTAGCCGGCCGGGTGGTGTCCGTGAACCATGCGGGGGAAGGGGACCAGGTCATCATCGAGCTGCGCAGCGGCGCCGACTCGGTCAATCTCAGCGTAGGGCCCAGGAACTTTTGGGAGAAGAAGGGGATAGCGGTGCAGGTAGGGGACGAGGTCACCGCCAAGGGGGCCAAGGCCCAGGGGCAGGATGGCAAGCAGTACCTGATGACCCAGAAGCTGGTCAACCGCACCACCGGTTCCCAGGCCGAGCTGCGTACTGCCAAAGGGGAGCCGGTCTGGAAGGTGGGTGGCGGGTCGGGAACCGGCATGCAGCGGTCCTCCGGAGGAAGCCTTTATCAAAACGGCATGATACGTGGTGGCGGTGGCGGCATGATGATGAGGCATTAGATGACGGTTGAGACGGGCCGATTGCACAGGATGGAGATGGTGAGGACCTCTGATAGGTTGAGACGGATGAGCTGCCTGCTGGCGGCCTTCGCCCTGAGCTGCCCCGCGTTGGCGCATGCCGCGGGACCGTTGGCCACCGTTGGTGTTGGCTTCGAATTCGCCTCCGGGACCTACGGAACCGGCCACCGCACGGAGTCGGTCTACGTCCCCTTGACCGCCGCCTACTATCCCACCGACCGGCTTGCGTTCTCGCTTGAGATTCCCTTTCTCTACCAGAGCAACTCCCAGGTGAATACCGGTCTCTTCACCGGGGCAGGCAGCACTGCCATGCACGGCATGTCCATGATGGGTCCCGGGACGCTGGGCAGTACGAGCTCTTCCTCGTCCACTGCCGGCAGCGGGGGGAGCGCGGAGAGCGGACTGGGGGACATGATCGCCAAGGCCGGCTATGTGCTGGTCCCGGAAGGCGACTACAAGCCGAAGATCCGCCCCTATCTCCAGGTCAAGTTCCCGACCGGCGACCAGAACAAGGCCTTGGGCACCGGCACCTTCAGCGAATCCATATTCGTGGAGCTCTCCAAACAGCTCGGCAACTGGTACTCGTTCGCGGAGACCGGTTACACCTTCCAGGGGAGCTCGAGCAGGATCGCTCTCAAGAATTACCTCAGCTACGACGCCGGCATCGGCTACGGCATTGCGGACAGCTTCCTCCCCATGGTCATCGTGAAGGGCTCTGGCGCTCCGGTGGCGGGATCGGGCGACCTGCTGGAAGTCCGTCTGAAACTGAAGTATCTGGCTACTCAAAGTACCGGCATCGAAGGGTACCTGGCAAAGGGCATCACCACCAACAGTCCGGATTACGGCAGCGGGCTCGCGGTGTTCCACGATTTCTAAGCATCTTTTTTGGGCAGGCAACGTCAAAAGGTAAGAGGGACGGCACTATGAAAAAGCAGATCTTGGCGGCAGCAGCATTCGTTATGGTTGGCGCACTGGCAGGTTGCGGCGGCGGCTCGGGCTCGGGCACCTCGGCCGCGGGAGTGGCCGCGGTTTCCGGCAAGGTCGCCGATGGCTACCTGGTCAACGCCACCGTCTTCATGGACAAAAACGGCAACTACAAGCTCGATGCCGGCGAGCCTTCCACCACCACCGATGCCAATGGCAACTACACCCTCATGGTCGACTCCGCCGACATCGGCAAGTATCCCATCGTCGCCATGGCGACCCAAGGGGTGACCATGGACAAGGATACCAACCAGGCCGTCGCCAACAGCTACCTCCTCTCCATGCCCAAATTCAGCGTGAGCGGTACGGTCAACAGCAACTTCATCAGCCCGATGTCGACCGAGTTGCGGGAGATGATGGAAACCGGCAAGTACGCAAGCATGCAGGATGCCATGATTGCCCTGAGCACCAAGATGAAGCTCCCGTCCGGCACCAACATGATGACTGACTACATCAACGGCCAAAACGGCACCATGCACACCACCGCCCAGAACATGGCGACCATCATGGGGAGCCAGATGCCACAGCTGTTCTCCACCAGCGGCGGCACCACCACCCTGGACGTCAACCGGTACCGCGGCATGATGGGGAGCATCTTCAGCAACATGTCGTCGGTCAGAGCGGCCGGCAATCCTACCATCATGAACAACCTGATCACCAACATGACCAGCTATATGTCCACCATCATCACCGGCATGCCGTACCGCAACATGTCCTCCTCCTACAGCGGCATGATGGGCGGGTTCGCCGGGACAGGGGGTACCATGATGGGGGGTACCGCTACGGGCGGTACTTCCATCGGCGGTACTACTATGGGCGGTACCGCTACGGGCGGTACAATGATGTAACGCTGTAAGCACAGCTCTTTCCCTGAAAAGGCTCACTTCCCCGGCTGGAGGTGGGCCTTTTTGCGTTGTTGGCGTGGCGCGAACTGCAAAAAGGTCGCATTTGGAGTAAAAACGTAGAATATTGTTTTATTTTACCTTGACACCGTCGTTAGCAGCGGGTAACTTTCTTCCAAAGCAAAACGCTATTTACCAAGGTGTTGCATAAATCAACAGTTGTTTTGTTCCGATTTCGGTGAAGATTGGAGACGCGCTGCCTTAAGCTGCCCAAGAGGGAGACGGGACTCTCGCTGTCGATGGCAACTCCGAGGTGCTCTGGATGAAGGGTGTTGAGGAGGAGATGACATGCTGAAACGAAAGAAGGATGTTTCCTCGAAAGACCTGCGCAAGGCCGTTGAGCTCCTGGAAATCCTGGCAACCAGCGGAGGCGAGCGGGGCTCGGTGTCCGCTTTGTCCCGCGCCGCCGGTATCAGCAGGTACAAGGCCACCAGGCTCATGAACATGTTGGAGAAAAAGGGACTGGTCGAACGGGTCCTGCTGACCGGCGACGCCGGCTGCGCGCGGCGGCTGGTGGAAGAGCTGGTTGAGGGGAGCGGTAGCAGCTCTCTTGCGCTGTCCGGTACCGATGCTCCCCCGGCCCCGGTCAACGACGAATTGCACGGCATCATCATCAGTGACGTGAGGCCGGTACTGGAGTCGCTGGCCCGCCGCCACAACGAGGCGATCTACATGGTGATCCCCAACGGCGAGGAGGTCCTTTTCCTCGACATGGTGGACTGCGGACAGCCTGAGCGGGTCGAGCCGGTGGTTGGGAGACGGTTGCCCTTCTTCAGCAACGCCGCCGGCAAGGTGATGAGGGCCATCGACTCCTGGGACCTCCTGGAGAGGATCGGCAGGCGCTGGGGGCGCAGCCGCGGGCGGGGCCGCTACCCCGACCTGGCCGTGCTGCGGGCCGAACTGGAGCAGATCCGGGAGAAGGGGGTGGCGGTCGATTCCGGCGGTATGGGCGAGGGGGTGATCACCGTAGCGGTCGCCATCCGGGACTACGCCGGCAAGGTGGTGGGAGCCCTCATGATGCTGGGGCCCTCCTTCCGGCTCTTCGGCGAGCGGCTGGAGGCGGAGATCATCCCTTCCCTCAGGCTGAGCGCCGAGTCGCTCTCCATGCAGTTCGGTTACGCCCGCCCCTGACAAGGCGACTCTGCCTGTTCGAAAGCGGGATCAGCTGGCGAACAGGGCGCTTTCCCTGTATGATTGGAGTCGGCAAGGCGCGACCGCCTCTTCTTTCGCAGAGGTCCCCTTCGCACTCCCCACTTTTATTCTCGCCGCCTCCCCCCCTGCCAGGGGCGGGAGGCCTCCCCTCTGACTGGCCGAAAGCAGCAGTGGTAGCGAAAGTGGAGTCGGTCGCCGCCTCACCTGTAGTCATCCTAGCGGCAGGAGGCAGCAATGCGGCCCAACGAAACTTCGTACTACGAAACCCTTCCCCTGAGCACCGATCCTCCCCTGCGCCGCCGCTTCAAGGTCATCGATGAGGAACTGCAGGGAAACCTCCGCTTCGGCCTCCTGCTCGAGAAGCTCGACCTGGTGGCGGAGAAGACCGCGCTCGATTACGTCCGGCGCAGCTACCCCGAAGCGCGCGTGGTCACCGCCGCCATCGACAACATCCTGATCCGTCACGCAGCTGACGTCTCCCGCGACCTGATCTTTCACGCCCGCATCAACCACGTCGGCAGGAGCTCCCTGGTGGTCGGCATACG
>NZ_DATFBA010000397.1:0-7019 GCF_035254065.1 Geomonas sp. | reverse complement strand
GTGTGTCAGGCAGTGGCATTTCGGACTGGGAAACCTCTTCCCTTTCTGAACCAGGAGTAGAACAGACTGTCAACCGGCTAACAGTCCGGAAATGGCTTCTGGACTACATGCACGTGATGCTTGCTGTTATATTCGATGTGTGTTTCACTTGTTACTGAGGTGATAAGAGATTGGTGCCCTGTCTGTGATTCAGGTTGTCAACACTGAGCTCACAATGTCCTGTGAGCTTCACACCTCAATGGAGGTAGTCATGGCAAGAAAGCACATTATGCTAACTGGCTCTGTATTTTTCTTCGGCGTCCTGCTTGTGTGCGGTAGTGCTTCCCAGGCGGGAACGGACGTTCATCTTAACGTGAATATCGGGCCGCCGCCCATCGCGGTGGCTGCACCGCCCGAAGTCGTGATGGTGCCGAACTCCAGCGTGTATTTTGTCCCTGGTGTTGACGTCGACGTCTTCTTCTACAACGGCTATTGGTGGTCTCCGCGAGGCGATCACTGGTACCGGGCGCGGGCGTATAATGGACCATGGAACACCGTGCCACGAAACGTTGTGCCGGGGCCGGTTTACCGGATGCCGCACGATTACCGAAGAGTTTACGCCAACGAACGTCATATTCCTTACGGTCAGTGGAAGAAGGGGCATAGAGGGTATGGGAACCACGGCCACGGTGAAGGTCGTGGCCATGGCGAAGGACGCGGTTACGGCGAGGGCCACGGCCATGGTGAGGGGCACGGCCATGGTGAGGGCCACGGCCACGGCGGAGGACACGGTCACGATAGGGACTAGTATGGTGATCTGCTAAAAGTGGAGATCGTCAGGTAGGGTGGGCCACCGCTCACCTTACCGGTCCCACGGTGGGCACTGCCCACTACCGAGGAGGAAACACCCAAGAAAGGATGCGGGGGCTGTCGGCCCCGCATCCTTTTTTTATCAGTCGGCGAAGGAAATCGCGCACCACCAGGCGGCGATGACGAGTGAGGCGGAGCCCAAGGCGAGCAGCGTGTTGAGCAGGCGTCCCGGGCGCCCGAAGCGTCCCACCAGGAATTCCGCGGCAAGACCGAGGATGACGCCGAAGAGGAAGCCGAACAGGTGCGCCCCGAGGTCCGTGTTCTTCCCTTCGGTCCCGAGCAGTGCCAGCAGGGAGAGTGCCGCCGCAACCGGAAGCGGCCAGCGCCTACGCAACTGGTGCCGGTAGCGCACCATGCTGACTGCTCCGAGTAGGCCGACGGCACCGAAGATGGCGGTGGAGAAGCCGACTGAGCTGTGGCTTGGCAACTGGACGTAGGCATTGGCTAGATTGCCGAGGATGCCGGAGGCGAGGATCAGGCTCCAGGCCATCCCCGAGCCGAGGTCGCGACACAGGAAGACGATGAAGAATCCGCCGATGGCAAGGTTGCTGAACAGGTGGAGGGCGTCTACGTGAAGGGTGAGAGCCGTTACCAGCCGCCACCACTCTCCGTGCAGGATTTGGCTGGCGTGGGCGTTGCCGATCTCCAGCCAGTCGGGGTGCTGCCCCCCCACCACAAGGTCGAGCGCGATCAGGTTGTGGAAGATGGCGAACAAAAGCAGGACCGAGATGGTGGCCAACGTGTTGTGGACCATCGGGCGCTCTTGCGGCGGTAGAGGGGGCCAGTTGTGGTTTTCCTCAACGTAGAGGCGAAGTTCGCGGCACGCCGCCTCGAAGAGGGGGGCCGGCACCACAAGCTGCCACCCCGTCCCCGCTTGCTCGATGCGGCACTCCAGGGAGCGCGCGTCCAGCACCAGCGCCCATGCCCGGGCCCGCTTAAGGGGCAGAGCGTTCTGTTCCGACCGGTCGATCCAGCGGGGAGGTATCGCGAGCCACGCCTCGTCGTCGGTTGCTAGATGTAGATGTTGGTCGGTCATGTGCCACACGTCGCAGTTAGTGGTGAATCTGTTGCAGGTCGACACGCAGAGCCTCTCTTCACCGCCTGTGGTCAGGACGGGGAGCGCTCCCGATGACCGGCCGCCCCTGATCATGGTGAACAAGCGCGTGCGGCTTCGTTTTAGTGAACCTAATGACGGCCTGCCGAAATGTCAATTCCCTTTCCGCAAAATTATAACCGCCTTTTTTAGGTCATATCTCTACCCGTCTACCCGGTGCCGACCGGATGCTTCCTCCATGACTGGGTCCCTTGACTCAAAAAGGTTCGCGGCAGGCATAGCTCATCCCCTCGCCGTCACCCGCTCCTTCGGGTTCCAGCTTGCCTTGACTAACGGGGCACCGGTGCTACAAGAACTTAGGGGTTAGGCGGTGACTGCGCCGGGGAAGGGGGATGGCATGAGAAAGAGGACCGTCCAGCCGACTGCCTCAAGAGGGAAAGGGGGTGCACGTGGCATACGGCGCGCCCGTGATCCCATACATGTATCACGACATGGTCACCCTTCCAGAAGATGGCCGATCAGGCTGCGTTGGCACCGTCGGCTGCTGCGCATCGGGAAAAGGAGATACGTCAATATGTTGACCGAGGGAATCAAAAGCTTCGCTGAAGGGATCGGGCACGCTTATGTGGCAACCTCGGATGCCGATGGTAACCCGCATCTCGCGGCAGGGCGGGGGCTTGCGGTGACCGCGCCGAACAGGTTGGCCTTTGAAGCGTGGTTCTGCCCGACGACGATGCGGAACCTGAAGGATAATCCGAAGGTCGCCGTGGCCATTGCCGATCCCTCGACCGGGAACGGGTACCAGTTCATCGGCCGGGTCGAAAGGGCGGAGGATACAGCGCTTCTGGATGGGTACCTTCCTGATGCCGAGCCTCCGGGCCTGCCACAGGTGCAGTGGAGGCTCGAGGTCAAGGTGGAAAGTGTGCTGGCCTTCACCGCTGACGCCCATTCGGACCGGCCGTTAGGGTAGAGCGGTCACCGTTGTAACCCCTTAGCTCTCTCAAGATTTGCCGATGCCGATCAATTCTTCCGCCTTGGGTATATCTTCCTCCGCCACCTCGATTTCGGCGACAATGCCGCTACCCGCCTTGCATGAGGTCACGAAATACTCCACGCCGCCTTTTTTCAGCGCGTTTTCTACACGCGCCAGGTCTGCTTCATCCTTTGGATCATAAAACTTGAACATCTTTTCCCCCTTCCTTTCTATTACTGCTTCGCCCTATCTGCTGTCATCTCCAGCGGGGCCATTGTGAGGGAGAGAGGAGGCTGAACGGTCTCTCCTTCGCTCAGTTTAGCACAATTCCCCGATACAAAGCCGTTAGGAATGGCGGCGTTTCCGTGGCTTGAGTCGCACTGTTTCAAGTTGTTAGGTCGATAACTATCATGGAGAACAGGAGCAGGAGATAGGCGATCGAGCACCGGAAGGCGGCACGGTTGTTGTCGACCATGAAGTGGTGGCAGGCGAAGAGATAGGCGCAGCCCAGAAGGGTTGCCGCGGCGGCATAACCTGCAGAGCAGATACCGGCCAGGTGCAGCAGCAGTGAGGCAGGTAGCAGGCAGCTAACGCCGAGGTAGATGCATTTCCTGGTGAACCTCTCGCCTTTGATCAACGGCAAAACCGGCACCCCCGCTGCCCGGTACTCGTCACGGTGCAACAGCGCCAGGAGCCAGAAATGGGGCGGCTGCCAGATCAGCATAATCAAGAAGAGGACGAGGCTCGCGCGGCCGGGATGCGGCTGGAATGCGGCATGGCCGATCAGGACCGGGAAGGCCCCCGGCAGCCCACCCAAGACCGCTGCCCAGTGGGTATGGCGTTTGAGGAAGAGGGTGTAGTAGAGGGTATAGCTGAGCGAGGCGGCAACCAGCAGCAAGGTCACTCGCAGGTTGAGGGTCGCCGAGGCAAGAGCGACAGCGGCGAAGATAAGCGCAACGGCCGTGGCCAGCACCTTGCCACTCCCCACCCTTTTGAGCGCGGCGCTCCGCGGCGCCAGACGATCCATCTGCTCGTCCAGGTGGCGATCCAGCACGTTGTTGACGATGGCAGACCCTGCCGTCATCAGCAGGAGGCTTGCGCTGCAGGGGAGGGCGGTTTCCATCTGGGGGAGACCTCGTTGTGCCACTACCATCCCGGTAAAGCCGGAGAGAGTGACCGCGGCGACGATTCCAGGCTTGGCCAGGATCAGCAGCGCACTGCAGGTCTCCGCGAAGCCGCAGGCATCCTTGGCATCCAGCCTGTCTCCCTCGGCGGTTTCGATCATCTAGCGGCTCCTGCCGGCTTCACCGGTCTGCAGCATCCAGATGCGAAGGGTGGTGCCGATGATTCCCAGCGTCATGGCGAGGTGAAGGGAGGTGATCGGGTAGCTGAGGCCGGTTTTGACCACCGCCGCGCCAACGCCGATCTGGAGGGCGACCAGGCAGAGCAGGGCTAGGAGATAGCCGTGCATCCGCTTGAGCCGCTGGTCCAGTAAAGAGACCAGGTAAAGGACCAGCGCGGTGCACAAGGTTCCGAGAGCGACAAGCCTATGGGTGAAGTTGGTGGCAATGGGGCGGTCCCAGATCTCGGGGATCAGGCGCCCCTGGCAGGTTGGGAAATCGGGGCAGGCCAGACCGGCCGCGGAGTGCCGCAGGTAGGCGCCCAGTGAGGCCTGAAAGAAGACCAGCAGCAGCACACAAAAAAGAAGGCCGGCGTACCCGGACACAGATACCGTCGCCGGGCTGGTGGTGCCATCGCATACTGCCATGTAGAGGACCAGCAGGAAGATGGCCAGCCCGATCATGAAGTGGACCGTGGTGATCTGCACCGGTAGCCCCATGACCACTACGATACCTCCCAGCAGGATTTCCAGGGCGATCAGACCCATGGCCGCCAGCGGAATACCTTTCTGAAGCCCCTGGTAGGCGACGATCCTCCGCCGTGCCAGCAGGAAGAGGGAGGTTGCCGCCACCGCCGCAATCACCCGGTGCAGGAACTCCATCCAGACGTCCACGTGCAACGGCGGCAGCAACGTCCCCTGGCAAAGCGGCCAGTCCGGGCATGCCATCCCCGCCTGCATGCCGGCCACCAAATTTCCCCAGATCAGCAATATGAAAAAAAGTCCTGCTGTTACGCGGCCTAGCATCGGGCACCTCCGGTTTTAGCTCGAGGGGATCCTAATATACCTGAATACCTATTTACCGTTTTACTGTGATCAGTTTGAAGAAGGATATTGCCGGCTGACAGCTGCCTGCACTCAACAGCGTGACCGCTTTCGGTGCTAGTGCTGACCATCGTTTACCTGGTGAGCGTGTCGGTCAGGGTACCTACGATGATCAGTCCCAGTATCAGCAGTGGAAAGAGGGCGAAACCGAGCACCAGCTTGATCTCGTGTCGCAGGTGCATAAAATAGAGCGCGACCAGGGTCGCCTTGATCGAGGCAATGAGGAAGCAGACCGTGGCGTTCCAGAGGCCCAGGTTGTAGAAGGAGACCCAGACCGTCACCACTGTAAGCGCCAGGAGCGCCACCCAGACCATCACGTAGTTTTTGTAGGCCATAGCCACCTCACCCGACCAGGTAGAGCAGCGGGAACAGATAAATCCAGACTAGGTCCACGAAGTGCCAGTAAATGCCGGTGATCTCGACCGGGGTGTGATAATCGGCGGTGAAGTAACCTTTCCTGGCCTGGATGAGCAGGAACACCATCACCAGCATCCCGATCAGCACGTGCAGGCCATGCAGTCCAGTCATGCAGAAGTACAGGCCGAAGAAGAGGTTGCTCTTGGGGTAGAGCCCGCGGCTGAAGTCCTCAGTCCACTCGAAGTACTTTACGCAGAGAAATCCGGAGGCGAGGATCAGGGTGACCCAGACACCGATCTTCATCAGCCGCTGGCGCCCGTGCCTGACAGCGGCTATGGCGATCGCCATGCTGAGACTGCTGGTGAGCAGCAGTACCGTGTTGAGAGCGCCCATCAGCTTGTTCAGCTTGAGGTGCTCCTGGTGGAAGAGGTCCGGATAGTTCAGCCGGAACACGGTGTACGCGGTGAACAGCCCGCCGAACAGCAGCAGTTCCGTGGCCAGAAATGCCCAGATGCCGAGTCGTGCCGCGACCGGCGCGCCTTTTTCCGCCTTTTGCTTACTTGGCACTTGGTTCCCTCGTTTTCTTGCCGTAGCTGTAGGGCCAGTCCGTCACCGTAGGTATCTCCTCGAAGTTTTCCTCTGGAGGGGGCGAGGGGACCTGCCATTCCAGGGTGAGCCCTTCCCACGGGTTGGCCGGGGCGTGCTCGCCGTGCCTAAGCGACCGGATGAAATTCACGAACATGATGACGATGCCCAGGGCCAGCACCCAGGAGCCGACCGTGGCGAGCACGTTGAGCGAGTGGTACTTGGCGGGATACTCGGCGTAGCGCCGGGGCATCCCCTGCATGCCGAGGATGAACATGGGGAAGAAGGTCACGTTGAAGCCGATCACGATCAGCCCCCAGCCGCTCTTGGCCCAGGTCTCGTTCAGCATGCGGCCGGTGATCTTCGGGTACCAGTAGTGCAGCCCGGAGAAAAGCCCCATCACGGTGCCACCCATCATGGTGTAGTGGAAATGGGCCACCAGGAAGTAGGTGTCGTGCACGTGCACGTCGGTCGCCAGCGAGCCCAAAAAGAGCCCGGTCAGTCCGCCGATGATAAAGAGGAAGATGAAGGTCAGCGCGTAAAGCATCGGCGAGTCGAGGGAAATCGAGCCGCGGTAGAGGGTGGCTATCCAGTTGAAGATCTTCATGCCGGTGGGCACCGCCACAAAGAAGGTGAGGAAGGAGAAGATGACCCCCGCCGTAGTCGACATGCCGCTCACGAACATGTGGTGGCCCCACACCAGGAAGCCGATGAAGGCGATGGCGAGCGCGGAGTAGGCGATGGCGCGGTACCCGAAGATCGGTTTCCTGGCGAAGCAGGGGATCACCTCCGAAATGATCCCCATGGCCGGGAGGATCATCACGTAGACCACCGGGTGTGAGTAGAACCAGAAGAAATGCTGGAACAGCAGGGGGTCGCCACCCTTGGAAGGATCGAAGAAGCCGACCCCGAACAGTCGCTCGGCGATCAGCAGCAGGAAGGTGATCCCGATCACCGGCGTTGAGAGCACCTGGATC
>NZ_DATFBA010000396.1:0-4133 GCF_035254065.1 Geomonas sp. | reverse complement strand
AGTGGCACCGTCTTTCACCCCGCCAACTTCCGCAAAGACGTATGGGAGAAGGCGCAAAGGGCAAGCGGTATCACCGACAAGGTCCCCTACTCTCTCAGACACACCTTTGCGGCGTGGTCGCTGGCTCTTGGGATCGACATGAACAAGCTGGTGCGCCTCATGGGGCACGGTTCCAAGAAGATGGTGTATGAAGTCTACGGGGATTATATCGATGGGGTGGAGGAAGACGCCTGGAACATCCTGGAGTACTACGGGCGGGATTTCCTGGAATCCAAGCGACAACGGCGGCCTAACTTCCTGGGGCATCCTGGGACGACAACGGTGATCCCTGCTTCCTTTCTCCAGGTCGTCAATGCAGCGGAGTATCACGCAGAAAACCCCGCACTTCCATTAAAGCTCTCTTAGTGAAAGCTTTGGTGAAAGTCGGGGTCATTTATAAAGAATCCTCAAGGATTCCGTTTAGTTATTTGGAGCGGGAAACGGGGTTCGAACCCGCGACTTCAACCTTGGCAAGGTTGCACTCTACCACTGAGTTATTCCCGCTCAATGGAGATCCTGTTTATAGCAAAGTAGGCTTTGGCAGTCAACCATTTTTTTCATTTTGTTGACGAGGACGTGCTCTCGCCGTAATGATATGGCGTGCTTGCACGATTGGTTGTATGATGGCACGACATGAAGGGGATGGGGTATACTAGCCTCATGAAAAGCGGGGACAGGATACGCGGGATGATCGCCTGCGAGGCGGCCCGGCTGATGTATGAGGACGGGGTCAGGGAATACCGGGATGCTAAGCGCAAGGCCGCCAAGAGGTTCGGCCCGGAAAAGGCGCTTTCTCTCGGCTCCCACCTCCCCTCTAACGCCGAAATCCACGAGGAACTCGCCAGGCTGATCGCGTCGACTGAGGAGGACCTGCTCCCGGAGCGGCTCTTGAAGCTGCGGATGACGGCGCTGCGTTACCTGGAGCTTTTCAGCGATTTCTCCCCTTACCTGGTCGGCTCGGTCCTCTCGGGCGCGGTCACCGAACGAAGCGACATCGACATCCATCTGTTCGCTGAGGGGGTGGAGGAGGTGGAGGCCCTGCTGAAGGCGCACGGCATTCCCTTCGAGACGGAAACGGTCCCCATAAGGAAGGGTGGCGTGATCACCGACTACACCCACATCTACCTGGATGATGACGGGGTCGAGATAGAGTGCTCGGTCTATCCGGTGGAGCAGAAGAGAAACCGCACGATAAGCAGCATAACGGGAAGACCTATGGAGCGCGCCAGCGCGGCGCGCCTGAAAAAGATAATCGCCGCTTCGCTCGGCGAGGAGGAAGATGATGGAGAACCGCACCGCTGAACTGATCGAAACGCTACTTCCCAAAGACACCAACAGCTATGGCAATATCTTCGGCGGCGTGATCATGAGCATCATGGACAAGACGGCCGGTGTCGCCTGCTGGCGGTACTCGCGCAAGCGGGTAGTGACCGCCTGTGCGCAAAAGATCTGCTTTCACACGCCGATAAATGTGGGAGAGGTCGTCTATTCACGGGCGACCATCGTTCACGTGGGGCGGAGCTCCATGGAGGTGGAGGTAGAGGTGGAGGTGGAAAACGTGATGGAGGGAACGACCCGGCGGGCGGCCAGCGGCGTGTTCAGCATGGTGGCGCTCGACGAGAACTGGCACCCCACTCCGGTCCCGCAATGGCAGCCGGTAACCGAGACGGAGATGGAAAAGTGGCGCGAGGTGGAAAAAAGAAGGGGGCAGCGTGAGACGCCTTAGACTCCTTTTGCCGTTGCTGGCACTGCTTGCCGGATGCGAATCCCTCAACGACGCCATCGTGCGCAACTGGCACATGGATACCGGGATCAGCCGGAGGACCAATAGGCAGATTAAGGAGGGACTGGAACGGAGGGAGGGTACTCCGCCGGTGACCGCTCCTGCGACGACGGCACCGCCGTTCTTGGATGAGGGGTAAACAGGAAAAGCAATGAGGGCGGCGGTCTCGGCACATCGGGACATCCCTCACCCGGCCTTCGGCCACCCTCTCCCCTAAAGGGGCGAGGGTATCGATGCGGGTGACGACCGCAATCATTTTTCGGAAATTTTGGAAGGCCACCAAGTACGGTGGCTTTTCTTATTTTTGGGAGTGCGGCTGTTCGAAAGGTCCAGCATTGCTGGGGACGGCGGTGGGGTCGAAGCTGGGGAGTGCCCACTGAAGTATCTCACGTGGGGATGCACCCGTAAGTTCAGACGGCGGCTGCTGACCGAGGAAGCGGAGCGCGGCAAGGAGCAGAGTGCCCCCTTCTTTCTCGAGATCGCGGCCGGCCTTGAGGGAGACGGCGTTGTCGCGCTTGCTCAGCTTGGCTCCCCCCTCCCCGGTCACCAGCGGCAGGTGGTAGTAGACAGGCACGGTGTACTCGAAGATGCGCTGCAGGTACATCTGTCGGGGGGTAGAGCTTAAAAGGTCCGAGCCTCTTACCACCTGGTTGACACCGGCCGCGGCGTCGTCCACCACCACCGCGAGGTGATAGGCGAAGGGGCCGTCGGCCCGCTGGATCACGAAGTCGCCACAGGCGGAGGTGAGTTGCTGGGTGTAGCGCCCCATGATGCCGTCTTCGAAGGTGATCACCTCGTCGCACACCTTCACCCTGAGCGCCCGCTCCACCTTGCCGGGGGCAAGCCCGTTCCGGCAGATGCCAGGATAGACGGTGATGTCCTGGTGTGGCGCCGACGCTATCTGCGCGATCTCGCTCCTGGTGCAGCCGCAGCCGTAGGCAAGACCTCGCTCGAGGAGCGCGCCGGCGGCAGCGAGATAATACTCGCTACGCCTGCTCTGGTAAACCACCTCCCCGTCCCACTCGAAACCGAGCAGATCCAGGGTGGAGAGCATGTCGTCGGCAATGCCGGGGATGACGCGGGGCTGGTCGAGGTCCTCCATGCGCAGCAGCCAGTTGCCTCCCGCGCTCTTTGCCATCAGATAACTGCCGAGAGCGGCGACCAGGGAGCCGACGTGGAGGGGACCGGTGGGTGACGGGGCGAAACGCCCGACAATCTGTGGTTGGCTTGCGGATAGTTCCTTCACTTCCATTTCACCTGCGAATCATTTACCCCATCCTCACCCTGTCCCTCCCCTTGAAGGGGAGGGAACGTCTGGGTAAAGACCGGGCAAGGAGATGCAGCCTTTGCGGCTAAGCTTCTTGGTGTGACACGGCCTTGAGGCGGTTACAGGAACGAGCAGCAGTAGTCGGTGATTGCGGTGACCTTCAGCTTGAAGCTGGAGTTCTCGGGCACTTCGAAGGCCTCGCCTCCCTTGACCGCAACCCACTCGCTGGAGCCGGGAAGCTGGACGGTCAGGTCGCCGGAGAGGATCTCCATCAGTTCGGCGGCGCCGGTGTTGAAGCCGTACTCGCCAGGGAGCATGATACCGAGGGTCTTCTTGGATCCATCGGCGAAGATGACGGTGCGGCTGGTGACGCCGCCATCGAAATAGACGTTTGCTTCTTTGACTACCGTAACGTTGTTAAACTCGGACACTTGCTACCTCCTTGTGATGAACTGCAGTGATTCTGTGCTATGAAATTCGCCCCTGCCCCGCCGGTCGTACGACCTGGGTGCGGTCCTTGTTCGAAGGGGCTCGGCTTACTCATTGGGCCACTCGCCCGATTCCCACCGTTCCAGAGCGACCTGGGCCCTGAATCCCATCAGCCCGGGAAGCTTGGCGATCTTGGCAAGGGTGTAGGCGCAGCGGTTAGGTGCCTGGCGCATGGCGTAGACTGCTGCCATGCCGGCCACGGCGGCGTCGTCACTCTCTAGAAGCGTAAGGAACAGCTCTACTCCCCGCTCCCGTTTTATTGCGGCGTAGAATCTATCCAGTTCGTGGACCTGCACCATGGCCCCCTCTTCGTCCATGGCTTCGATGGCCTCGGCATGCCTCACCGCGGCCTTCACGAACCAGTTGATCAGCTTGGCAATTCTTTCCTGCTGCTGCACACGCCTCTCCTGCCGCGGCCCCACTAGCGGCGCCGCGGCCATATCAGCTTGACATTAGCAGCTTTCCAGTAGGGCATCAATGAAAAAGGGACCACCTTCCGACACGAAGAAAGGCGGGGTTTCCCCCGCCTTTTGGTGTAGCTGGCATGTCCGTCCT
>NZ_DATFBA010000395.1:0-5233 GCF_035254065.1 Geomonas sp. | reverse complement strand
TCTTAAAATCTGAAGGCCGACCTTATGAAGGTCGGGCTTGATCTTAAAATCTGAAGGGCGACCTTATGAAGGTCGGGCCTGATCTTAAAATCTGAAGGACCGAACGCAAAGGCCACATCCATCGATGGATGTGGCCTCTGTGTTTTCCCTATGTCACCTTGTTTGAGTATGCTTCTGTGGTCCTACTTCCTGTCCAGGAACTCCCTGCCGAAGGGGGACATCTCGCGGAGACGATGGATGATCGGGGGCAGTTCCTTGATGACCGTATCGATCTCGGCGTCGGTGGTGAACCGGGAGAGCGAGAAGCGGATGGAGCCGTGGGCGCAGGTGAAGGGAACGCCCATGGCGCGCAGCACGTGGGACGGCTCCAGCGATCCAGAGGTGCAGGCGCTGCCGGAGGAGGCGCAGATGCCCTTCTCGGAGAGGAGCAGCAGGATCCCCTCCCCTTCCACGAATTCCATGGCGATGGAGAGGGTGTTGGGAAGGCGCTCGGCGCCGCCGCCGTTGATCCGGGTGTTCGGGATCAGCGCGGTCAGCTCCTTCTCCAGACGGTCGCGCATGGCGCGCACGCGGGTGTTCTCGTCGTGCATGTGCTGGGAGGCGAGTTCGCAGGCCTTGCCCATGGCGATGATGGAGGCGGTGTTTTCGGTACCGGCCCTGCGACCGCGCTCCTGGTGTCCGCCGACCAAAAACGGGCGGAACGGGGTGCCGCGCCGCACGTAGAGGACGCCAACCCCCTTGGGCGCGTGCAGCTTATGGCCGGAGATGGAAAGGAGGTCGATGGCGGATTCCGCCATGTTGAGCGGGATCTTGCCCACGGCCTGCACCGCGTCGGTGTGGAAGAGGGCGCCCTTCGCCTTGGCGAGACGGGCCGCTTCCTCGATTGGGAAGATGACGCCGGTCTCGTTGTTGGCGTACATCAAGGTGACCAGGGCGGTGTTGTCGTCCAGCGACGCTTCCAGCTCCTGCATGTCCAGACGCCCTTGGCCGTCCACGTTCAGCTCGGTGACCCGGTACCCTTTCTTGGTCAGGTTGCGGCACTGGGTCAGGACGGCAGGATGCTCGACACGGCTGGTGATGATGTGGCGCTTTTCCGGGAACACTTCCAGGGCGGAGCGGATGGCGGCGTTGTCGCTCTCGGTGCCGCAGGCGGTGAAGACGATCTCGTCGGTGTTGGCCCCCAACAGTGCCGCCACGCGGGCGCGGGCCTCGTCCACCTTCTTCTGCACCTGGCCGCCGAAGAAGTGCATCGAGCTCGGGTTGCCGTAAAGCTCGCAGAAGTAGGGGCGCATCTCCTCAAAGACCAGCTCGTCTACCTTGGTGGTGGCGTTGTTGTCGAGATAGATCTCCTTCATCCCTGGACCTCCTGGACGTTGATATCATCAGACACCATCTCGCGCAGCTTCTGCTCCACGAACTTCGCGGTGTAACCGGAGGATGCGCAGCCGGCGCAGGCCTTGCGGAAGGCGACCTGCACGTTGGGGCCGTCGATGTCGATCAGCTCCAGGTCGCCGCCGTCCGCCCACAGCTGGGGACGGACTTCATTCTCCAGGACCTCCTGGATCAGCTGCATCTTTTTCAGGTTGGTCAGCTTGGCCGGTTTCTCAGGCGCCGCCTTTTTCTTCTCTTCGCCCATCACCTCGGCGATCAGTTCCTTGATCTTCGGAATGCAGCCGCCGCAAGCGCCCCCCGCCTTGGTGAAGTGGGTGACCTGCTCGGCAGTATGCAGCTTGTTGGAGGCGATGACTTTCTTCAGGAAAATGTCGGTGAGCCCGAAGCATTTGCAGACGACCTCGCCTTCGGCCTCCACGTGATCATGGCCGTGGCCGTGCTTGGGGGCCTCGACGCCACGGTACTTGGCGATGGCGGCCTCCAGCGCTTCCTGCCCCATGACCGAGCAGTGCATCTTCTCCTCGGGAAGCCCACCCAGGAAGTCGGCGATCTCCTGGTTGGTCACCTGGAGCGCCTCGTCCAGCGTTTTGCCCTTCACCATCTCGGTAAGAGCCGAAGAGGAGGCGATGGCCGAGCCGCAGCCGAAGGTCTGGAACTTGGCGTCGACGATGCGTTCCTTCTTCTCGTCCAGCTTTATGAAAAGTTTCAGGGCATCACCGCAGGCCAAACTGCCGACCTCACCCACTGCATCTGCATCCTTTATCTCACCCACATTCCTCGGGTTGAGGAAATGTTCTTTCACCTTGTCAGTATAGTCCCACATAGACCCTCCTCGTTAGGTAGTCCGGCTATCATAGCGCAAAGCTGGTAGAAAATGAACCCTAAAACTTCCCGATAACACAGCATAGCGCTCAGGTATGCCGGCTTGTTTGATGTAGGTCAAGAGTGTGCAATTCCCGCTCCGAAGTGACGACAATGTCAGGGATGGTGCGGCTCCAGCAGCCGAGGGGGGCCAAAAGGCATGTAAATGCGGTGAGATGGAAAGAGGTGCAAAATTCAAACAGAGAGAGGCAGACTATTAATAGAATGGAAATGGTCCGATTTGAACGACTCGTCAAGGGCAGGGTGCACGTTAGACAGGCAGACCTGTATATATATTATGTCCTCAAGGAAAAAAGGGGCGGCCACCCGGGCCGCCCCTACTCTACTCTACTCTGCTGATGGGGAGCTCGCCCTATTCCTTGCCGATGATGAACTCGCGGCCAGCCTGGACCAGGGCCTGCAGACGGTCTTCGCTGGCGGCCTCGCAGTAAAGCCTCACCACCGGCTCGGTCCCTGACTTCCTGAACAGCAGCCAGCTGCCGTCTTGCAAGAGGAACTTGTTGCCGTCCACGGTGATCCGCTCCTTGACGGCGACGCCCGCGAAACTGGTCGGGGTGGCGGCGATCCGCTCTGGGAAGACGGCTTCCAGTTCGGGCGACAGGGTGAGGTTGACCCGCTTGGTAAGGTAACGGCCGACTTCGGAATAGAGCCGCTCCAGGAGCTCAGTGACCGACTTGCCCTCGTGGGCCACCATCTCGGCGGTCAACAGACAGGCGAGGATGCCGTCCTTCTCGGGGACGTGCCCCTTGATGGTGAGTCCTGCGCTCTCCTCCCCGCCGATGATGATCTTGTCCTGCCCGATCAGCTCCCCTATATACTTGAACCCTACCGGGGTCTCGAACACCTCCACCCCGTGCTTCTTGGCGACCGCATCGATCAGGTGGGAGGTGGCCACGCTGCGGGCCACGCCGCCGGTCATCTTCTTCACCCTGACCAGGTAGTCAAGCAGCAGCGCAATTATATAGTTCGGCTCGATGAACGTGCCGTCGCGGTCGACGATGCCGAAGCGGTCGGCATCGCCGTCGGTGGAGATCCCCAGCATGATGCCCGGATCGTGCTTGACCAGCTTGATGAAATCCTGGATGTACTTTTCGGAGGGCTCGGGGGGGAAGCCGCCGAAGTAGGGGTCGCGGTGGGCGTTGATCTGCACCACCTCGGCGCCGTGCGCCTTGAGGGGTTCGGCGATGTAGCCGCGGCCGGTTCCGTAGAGCGGGTTGACGGCGAGGGTACCCAGCTTGGCGATGGCCTTGAAATCGACCTTGCGGGAAAGGTCCTCCAGGTAGTACCGCATGGGGTCGATCTCTTCCACGAGCCCCTTGCTCTTGGCATCCTCGAGGGTGAGCTCCTTGTAGCAGATCTCGCCGGCCATCTCGTTGGCGCGCCGCTCGATGTCGCGGGTGGTCTCGGGAAGGGCCGGTCCGCCGGAGGAAGGGGACCACTTGATGCCGTTGTATTCGGGAGGATTGTGGCTGGCGGTGAAGTTGATGGCCCCCGCCGTCTTTCTGCGCAGGATCTCGAAGGAGATGACCGGGGTCGGGGTGTCGCGCACGCAGAGGAAGGCCTTGATGCCGGCGCCGGCCAGTACCTGCACCGCCTCGCGGGCAAAGGCCTCGCCCATGAAACGGGAGTCGTAGCCGACGATGATCCCTTTGCCTGCCTCACCGGAGGCCTTCACGTTGTCTGCGATGGCCTGGGTGACCACCTTTACGTTCTCGAAGATGAAATCTTCACACATGATGCCACGCCAGCCAGAAGTGCCAAAGGTGATCCGCTGCATAGGTGAGCCTCCCGATTATTAACTCAATATAATAGATGACAAAGCTGCCCACGTGTCGGTGTCGGCACCTTCCGGCGCCCCCTGAAACCCTGAAAACCCGCACGCAGAGCAGCTTTGGACGAATTTGTAAAGTCTAATGCATAACGTCTCCCGAGTCAAGAATTCTGCAGAAAAGTTGATATTTTTCGAGTTGACATTATTCTTTTGAAATTGGTAGAGTAACTTCTGTCAACAATTCCGACGAACTATAGAGGAGGCTTCAATCATGCAGTGTCAAACCGTACTTCCCGGTGCCGAGTGTACTTTCGCAGGTAAACAGGGTTGCGTCTTTACGGAAGGGTCTTGCCAGCTGGTAGTGGAAAACTGCGAAGGGTGCGATAGGATCATCGACTCCACCATCGGTCAGGTATGCAGTGCGTACCCTGCCCCCGGGAAGAAATGGGCTGCAGGCATCTGCAATTTCGCAACGCACGTCAAGGTCGAGATCAAGACCGAAGATTCCAAGATCAACCCGCTCAAAGCTTCCAAGAAGGCTGCCGGCGCCAAGAAGAAGAAGTAATCTACCAATCGAATCGCAGCACAAGCTCGAAAAAGGGAGGACCACGGTCCTCCCTTTTTTTTGGCCTGTTTTCCAGTCTGCCAAGCTCATTCACTGCCTCAACGGCGAGGTGATCTTGTCCCATTAACCCCATCCTCACCCCTGCCCTCCCCTTGAAGGGGAGGGTGAGCTATCCCAGGGGATATACGTGTTCAGGAGGTAATACCATGCCGTTCGATTACATCGCCTGCCCCAACTGCGGCGAGAAGGTCAGACAGTACCGTAACCCCTTTCCCACCGTCGACGTCATCATCGAGCTCCCCGAAGGGATCGTGCTTATCGAGCGCAAGAACGAGCCGTTCGGTTGGGCGATACCGGGGGGATTCGTCGATTACGGGGAATCGGTGGAGGCTGCAGCGGTGAGGGAAAGCCTGGAGGAGACCTCGTTGGAGGTAAGCGACCTGCGTCTTCTGGGGGTTTACTCTGATCCTTCGCGCGACAAGCGCAGCCACAACATCTCCACCGTCTTCGTGGGGAAGGCCTCCGGGACCCCCAAGGCCGGAGACGACGCCGCGGGTCTCGCCGTCTTCCCGGTCGACGCGCTGCCTGAACCGCTTTGCTTCGACCACGGCCAGATCCTGGCC
>NZ_DATFBA010000394.1:0-12608 GCF_035254065.1 Geomonas sp. | reverse complement strand
GGTTCCGCTCCCGGCGAATTCGACCTAAAGCGTTATTGTACTACTCTGATCACTGCACGCAGCTGGCGCGAGCGATCCTTTTGCGGGCAACCGACGCCCGCGTCTTTAGCGCGACAGCCGCGCCCCTTCCAGGACGCTCCCCGGCTTGACCACCACGCCATCTTCTATCACCGTGGAGGCGATGGCGGCCCCTTGCCCGATCTGGCACCCCTCCCCTATCACGGTGCTGCCGGTGAGGCAGGCGCCGGGGTAGATGACGGTGTCGCGTCCCACCCGCACGCCGCGGTCCACGTAGACCGCCTGCGGATCGACCATGGTGACCCCGGAGAGCATCAGCTCCCGGTTGATCCGCCCCCGCAGCACGCGGCCCGCCTCGGCCAGCTGTACCCGATCGTTGACCCCGGTGATCTCCTCGGCGTCGGCCACCGGAAAGCTCAGACACTTGAGTCCCTTCAGCGCGGCCTGCCGGACCACGTCGGTCAGGTAGAACTCCCCCTGGGCGTTGTCGTTGTCCAGCGCGCCCACCGCCTGTTCCAGGAAGCCGCGCTCCACGCAGTAGATGCCGGCGTTGACCTCCTTGATCAGGCGCTCCGCTGCCGAGGCGTCCTTCTCCTCGACGATGGCGGTGACGGTGCCGTCCTCCCCCTTCACGATCCTGCCGTAGCCGAAGGGGTTCTCGAAGAGGGCGGTCATCACCGTTACGGCGGCACCGCTGATGGCGTGCCTCTCCAGCATCGTCCGCAGGGTCTGCGCCGTGATCAGGGGGGTGTCGCCGCACAGGATGAGCACGGTCGAGGTATCGGCGGGAAGCTGCGGCATGGCGCAGTGCACGGCATGGCCGGTCCCCAGCTGCTCGGCCTGCAAGGCGAAGGAGATGTCTCGGCGCCCTCCAAACCAGGCACGCACCGTTTCCGCCTGGTGTCCTACCACCAGCACACAGTCGGCCACCCCGGCCTGGAAGGCGGCGTCCACCGCCCACTCTATCATGGGTGCGCCGGCAAGCTGATGCATGACCTTGACCAGGCCCGACTTCATCCTGGTCCCCATCCCGGCCGCCAGCACGATGGAAGCTATCTTCGCCATTTCCGGACTCTCCTTGTCCTTCCCGGATGCCAATCTAAGAACGTTTATATTTAGCAACACTGCCGCTGGCAGTCAAGGTGTTTCACCCCCGGCCAACTTGCCGTCCTGACACTTTTTACGTTTACATGCCCCTTGGTTCCCGTTATATTCCACCCTGGAGGCTTAATGGCGATTCCCGAGGACATAGCGCGGCTGGAACAGGACCTGCGAGAGCTGATCATCAAGTACGAACAGTACTTCTTCGGCATCGAGAAGCGGGAACCGCTCAGGCTGCTCGACCAGGTCGAGCGACTGGTCCGGCGCTACCAGAACGTCACCATCACCAACACCCGGGACCGGTTTAAATACGACACCCTGGTAGCGGCCCTGAGCGTCCACAAGCAGAAATGGATCCGCACCAACCGCCTGATCGAGGAAGGGAAGTACGAACGCGACCGCTTCAGGATGTCGCTGCATGACAAGAAGCGCACCCGCACCCCGGCCGCCCAGCAGGTGGACCTGGAGCGGGTCTACCAGCAGTACCTCACCGCCCGCAAGGCCTGCAACCTCCCGGTCGAGAACGTCCCCATGGAGAAGTTCGTGGAGGCGGTCGAGCGCCAAAAGCCTGCCATCATGAAGAAGTACGGTGCCGAGGAAGTCGATCTGGTGGTTGTCATCGAAGGGGGGAAGCCTCGGCTGAAGGCCCGTCAGAAGCTGCCCAGAAGTTCGTGAACATCACCCTGGTCTCTATCCACCCCCACCGCTCTCCCCAGGCGGTGCCGCTTGCCTGCGCCTTCTTAAAGGGTGCGCTGCTCGCCGATCCACCGCTCAAGGACTCCCTGCGCGTCGAGCTCCTCGACTTCTTCCTGGATGAAGCCCCCCCTGAGGCCCTCGCAGAAGCAATCCTGAAGCAGTCACCCGACCTGGTCGGCTTCTCCGTCTACGTCTGGAACCGCGAGCAGGCAGCCGCCGTCGCGTCCCAGCTGAAGACGCGGGTCCCCTCGCTCACCCTATTCGCCGGCGGGGCCGAGCCGACCGCCAACCCGGCACCGCTGCTCCAGTCCGGGAACTTCGACTTCGTCATCACCGGCGAGGGTGAGTCCTCGCTGGTGGAAGTGGTTCGACGCGCCTTGCGCGGCGCTGATCCGGCGGGGGTGCCCGGTCTGCTGCTCCCGGGGGAGCACTCCCCCCAGCTCCCCTCCCCGGTCGACCTCCCGGCGCTCCCCTCACCCTACCTGACCGGGCTCCTCGACCCTTCCATCCCCGGCGGCGCGCTCTGGCAGCTCTCCCGCGGCTGCGACTTCGCCTGCGCCTTCTGCTTCGACCACAAGGGGGGCGGCGGTGTGCGGCGTTTCCCGATGGAGCGGATCGAGCAGGAACTGAAGCTGTTCGCCCGGCTGGGAGTGCCGCAGGTCTTCGTGCTGGACTCCACCTTCAACAAGATCCCGAGCCGCGCCAAGGAGATCCTCCGTCTGATCGCCAAGCTCGCGCCGGGGGTGCATTTCCACTTCGAGGTGCGCAGCGAATTCATCGACCCGGAGATGGCGGAACTGTTCGCCTCCATCACCTGCTCCCTGCAGATCGGCCTGCAAAGCGCCGACCCGCAGGTGCTGCACGCCGTCGGCAGAGGCTTCGACCGGGAGGACTTCTCGTACCGGGTGTCGCTGTTGAACCGAAGCGGCGCGATCTTCGGCTTCGACCTCATCTACGGGCTCCCCGGCGACACACCGGCCACCTTCAGGGATTCGCTCGACTTCGCCCTTTCCCTGTACCCGAACCACCTCGACATCTTCCCGCTCGCCGTGCTGCCGGGGACCAGGCTGTACGCCAAGGCGGCCCAACTCGGGCTGGAGTTTCCCGACCGCCCCCCCTACACGGTCAGCGCGACCCCCGGCTTCTCAAGAGAGGAACTTGAGGAGGCGGGCCGGCTGGCCGCCGCCTGCGACATCTTCTACAGCCGCGGCAAAGCGGTCGCCTGGTTCAACTCGGTGACCGGCGCCCTCAAGCTCTCCCCCTGCCAGCTGCTGCAGGCCTTCGCCGGCTTCCTGGCAAAAAAGGGGGAGGCCGCCGAAGCCAGCCTTACCGAGGAGGAGATCTGGGAACTGCAGCGGGGCTTCCTCGAGGAGATCTTCCCGCAGAGGAAGAAGGGACGTCTGCTGCCGCTCGCCCTCGACCTCGTCGACTACCACCACCTCTACGCCCTGGCGCTGCTCGCCCCGCCCCCCAAGCCTCCCACGCCCCGCGAGCTCAAGCGTCTCGATCTGCTGCGCCGCCCCCTGGTCCTCGCTTCCTCTGCCTTCCTGAGGAGCTTCAACTACGAAATCCTGGACATCCTGGAATCCGGGGAGATCGATCTGGCCGCCTTCGCCTCCTGCTTCCGCCCTGCCACCTCCTACGCCGTCGTCTATCCGGCCGCCGGAGAGGTCTGCACCGAATCCATCTCCAAGCCGTACTTCGAGCTCCTGCTCAGGCTCGATGGCAAGGGTGAGCCGGGCAAACTCTGCCGCGGCCTCGGCATTCCGACAGACGAGGCGCTCTCCTTCCTGGAATTCGTCGTTTCCGAAGGGATCGCGCTTCCCGCCTGACCAAATCCATCGTCCTCCCCCCTCCGCTCGCCAGACACGTCGCTCACCAACGCCAGGTGCACCAGGTTGCCGACCTGCTGATAGATCGCTATCTCCTCAACACGCCGTTTAAAAGCGACCGAACATCCTCAGTCAGCGTCCCCCTGACAGCCCCCCCTCAAGCCCCCTGCAAAGGGAAGCTCAGCTGGTTGCCTTGGAGTCCACTTCACCTGCCAACGGAGCCCGAACCATCCCCTTGGCTTACCTTCCGGGCCGACAGGCTGCCTCATTTCCGCCGGTTTCCGGCAAATTTCTTTCTAATTTTCTCCGCCAAGTAGCCGATGCAGCAGTGAGCGGCTAACGTGCAGGTGATAATGATTATTTCCCTCCTGTATACAGAGAATAAATGCTTTCACATGGTGTTATTTCTAATGGTTAGCGTTTTTCAAAAAAACGTGATACTGCCATATTTAATTAAAAAAATTACGGGTGGAATTACCGCCCTGTTTAATTTTCCCTACACCCACGCCATATCACTGTATATTTTTTTATACACTCCGCCAAATGGCCGCCTAAAAAGCCGTATCTAGCTTATTAGCTTGTGTTTTTTCTATTGATTTAAATTAACATGCGTATTACATTACCTGCCGACAGCAGCGCCAGCTGATGTATGCAGTACTGTAAAACGATGTTTTTTTAATGACAGGAGATTACAATGGCACAGTTCTTCAAACATGTTATTCCGCTGCTCCTACTACTCGTCTACGCACAGACCGCTGCCGCCCAACAGGGGCTGGCCATCGATCCGGCGACCTGCCTTGGCTGCCATGGCGACAAGATCTCCGCCTCGCTGATGGCCAACTCGGTGCACGGCAAAAACGGCTGCACCAGCTGCCATATCGAGATCGTGGAGCTCGCCAAGCACATGAAGGGCGAGATCAAGGTAGGCAAGGTCCAGTGCGTACGCTGCCACAAGAAGGAGGCGGCCGAGCACGCAGGCAGCGTGCATCTTGCCAAGGGCGTTACCTGTGCCAACTGCCACACCGACATCCACGCCCACACCTCCTGGCAGAAGGACAAGCGCAGGGTACTGGCCATCTGCACCAAGTGCCACAAGGACGAGCGGGGCTTCCTGACCTCCGTCCACGGCAAAGGGGTGCTGGCGGGCAACCAGGACTCGGCGGCCTGCAACGACTGCCACAACCTGCATGAGATCAAGGCCCTGGGCGCCGCCACCTCGCACACCAACCGCGAGTTCCACACCAAGGTCTGCCTCCGGTGCCACGGCGACGAACACCTGGTCAAGCGCAACAAGATCTCCCACATGGCGGTGGAGAGCTACCTGGCGAGCTACCACGGCAAGAACTACCGCCTGGGCTACCCTGAGAAGGTAGCCGGCTGCGCCGACTGCCACACCGCCCACGGCATCCTCCCCTCCAAGGACCCCAAGTCTTCGGTCAACCCCGCGAACCTGGTCAGCACCTGCGGCCATTGCCACCAGCGGGCCGCGGCGCTCTTCACCAAGTTCTACGCCCACGGCGAGCACAACGACCGCGAGAACTACCCGATCCTGTACTACACCTTCATGGCCATGACCGGGCTGCTGGTCTCCACCTTCGCCGTCTTCTGGCTGCACACCCTGCTCTGGATGATCCGCGGCTTCGTGGAGAACCGGGAGAAGGCTGCCGCCCTGGAGGCGGGCTACGCGGTGCACGAGACCGCCAAGCATGAGGAGCCGTCCATCAACAGCATGCACGCCGCAGCCAGCCTGGGCGCCGACGCCGCCTGCCTCGCCTTCCCGGCCGGACACGCCGCCACCCACATAGCCGACGGGCACAAGCAGTACCGCCGCTTCCAGGCACGCCACGTCTTCATGCACCTGCTGGTCATCATCAGCTTCCTCGGCCTCTCGCTGACCGGCCTGCCGCTCAAGTTCAGCGACCAGCCCTGGGCCAAGGTGCTGATGGGCCTCTACGGCGGGGCACCTAACGCCGCCTTCATCCACCGCTGCTGCGCAGGCATCACCTTCGTCTACTTCTCCATGTCGCTGGCCCTCAGCATCCACTTCCTCTTCATCAGGAAGGACCTGAAGGGTAACGTGCTGCAGAGGCTTTTCGGACCGGACTCCCTGATGCCTAACTTCCGCGACATCAGCGACGTGGTGGGCATGGTGCGCTGGTTCTTCTTCAAGGCGCCGAAACCGACCTTCGAGCGTTGGACCTACTGGGAGAAATTCGACTTCATCGCGGTCTTCTGGGGTATGTTCGCCATCGGCGGCTCCGGTCTGATGCTCTGGTTCCCCGAGTTCTTCGGCAGCTTCCTCCCGGGCTGGGCCTTCAACGTAGCGACCATCATCCACTCTGACGAGGCGCTCCTGGCCACCGGCTTCATCTTCACCGTGCACTTCTTCAACACCCACGGCCGTCCCGAGAAGTTCCCCATGGACTTCGTCATCTTCAACGGCCAGATGTCCAAGCACGAGTTCATTGAGGAGCGTGGCGACCAGTGGGCCCGCTACGAGAGAGACGGCATCACCGAGCAGTTCAAGGCCAAGAAGTCCAGCGGCATCGTGTACGACTTCTGTCTGAAGGGCTTCGGCTTCACCGCCCTCTTCGTCGGCATCACGCTGCTGCTGCTGATGATCTACGCCTTCGTGGTTCCGCACTAAGCGAACCGTTAACCACGGCACGAAAAAAGGGGCTCCCGAAAGGGGGCCCCTTTTTTTACTGAGCCAGATATGAGAGATGACAGGTAATCGGGGTTGTCAGGCCGTTCGTGCTGAGCCCGTCGAAGCATCCCGCCCTGACTCTCTCACCCCGGGATAGCCGTAGAAGTTCCACGCACCCTTCGACAGGCTCAGGGCGAGCGGCCATTATTCCCCGCGTGCCCAATCCCTACTACAGCATCTCCACCGGATCGACGTCCACCACCATCCTCACCGTGGATGGGTGGCTGTAGCCGGAGCGGAAGTGGAAGAGGAGCTTGTGCAGTTCGGAGCGCTCCTTCCCCTTCAAGAGTATCTGCCACCTGAAGCGCCCCCGCACCTTGCCGAGCGGCGCGGTCACCGGCCCCAGGATCTCCACCCTTAAGCGGCACTCGCTCTTGATCCGGCGCAACAGCCTGGCCGCCTCTTCGGCCGCCTGCTCGGCCTGGCGGGCCGACAGCGCCGAGATGGTCAGCGAAGCGAGATGGGTGAAGGGGGGATAACCGACCTCCTCCCGGAACTCGATCTCCTTCTCGTAGAACCCTTCGAAGTCGTGGCCCACCGCGCAGGTCAGGGCGTAGTGCTCGGGCGCCAGCGTCTGCACCAGCACCTTGCCCGGCTTGTCACCCCGCCCCGCCCTCCCCATCACCTGAGTCACCAGCTGAAACGTCCGCTCGCTGCTCCTGAAGTCGGGGAGGTTCAGGGAGGCGTCGGCCGAGACCACCCCGACCAGGGTGACGCCGGGGAAGTCGTGCCCCTTGGCGATCATCTGGGTACCGATCAGGATGTCGACCGAGCCGTCCGCCAGGGCCTTCAGGACCCGGGCGTGCCCCCCCTTCCCCTTGGTGGTGTCCCGGTCCATCCGGGAGACCCGCGCCTTGGCGAAGAGCTCCTGCACCTCCTCCTCGACCCGCTCGGTGCCGCGCCCCAGCATGGTGATCTCGCTCCCCTGGCAGGCCGGGCAGACGGAGGGGGCCGGGATCATGTAGTCGCAGTAGTGGCAGACGTGCCGCCCCTTGCCGCGATGGTAGGTGAGGGTCACCTCGCAGTTGGGGCAGCGCAGAACGTGGCCGCAATCGTGGCAGACCAGGTAGGTTGCGAAACCGCGCCGGTTGAGGAAGAGGAGGGTCTGCCCACCGTTGGCCAGGTTCTCGCCGATCGCCTCCACCAGGGGGGGGAGGAAGGTCTCCCCCTTGTGGCCGCGGGCATCCAGCATGACGGTGTCCGGCATGGGGAGTTCCCGCACCCGGGTCGCCAGGTGCAGATAGCCGAGCCTGCCGTTCTTGGCGGCGTAGAAGGAGGTGACCAGCGGGGTGGCGGAGCCCAGGATCACCACCGCCGAATTGAGCTTTCCGCGCACCAGCGCGAGATCGCGGCTGTTGTAGCGGACCCCCTCCGACTGTTTGTAGGACCCCTCGTGCTCCTCGTCGACCACGATCACCCCCACCCTTTCCAGTGGGGCGAACAGTGCGGAACGGGCCCCGATCACGATCTGCGCCTCACCGCGCCTGATGCGGCGCCACTCGTCGAAGCGCTCCCCGTCGGAGAGCCCCGAGTGCAAGACGGCGATGCCGCAGTCGAAGCGCCTCTTGAAGCGCCCGACCAACTGCGGCGTGAGCGCGATCTCGGGCACCAGCACCAGGGCGGTCTTGCCGGCGCGCAGGGCCACGGCGATCGACTGCAGGTAGACCTCGGTCTTGCCGCTGCCGGTCACCCCGTGCAGCAGGAACGGCGAGAAGGCGCCCGATTCGATGGCGGCCGAGACGCGGGAGAAGGCCTCCGCCTGTCCTGGATTGAGCGGCAGCGGTGCATCGTGACCGAAGCTCTCGGCCCGGAAGGGATCGCGGTAGACTTCCCGCTCGCTCATCCGCGCGGCGCCGAGCTCGACCAGCCGATGGAGCTGAGGGGCGCAGTCGCCGAACAGCTCCCGCAGCGAGGCGGCCGAGCACTCCCCCACTTCGGCCAAGTGGTCCAAGATGGCGGCCCCCTTCCCGCGGGGCCGTGCATCGACCTCCGGCACGGCGGCGTAAAACTTCTCGGTCCGGACGTGGCGCCCGCCGCTCAGGTACTCGCGCAGCACCGGGGTGCCGTCCTCCGCCTTCTCGCAACGGTAGCGGCTGACCAGGTTGATCCCGGCCGGCAGCGCCATCTTGATCACCTCTCCCAGGGGATGGATGTAGTAGTTGGCGATCCAGCGGTAGAACTCGAGCTCGGACGCGGTGAAGAGCGGCTCCTCGTCCAGGATGTCCAGCACCTCCTTCAATTCCACGGTCTCGGCCAGGGTGGCCGGACCCAGCAGGTAGCCGGTCAGCTTCCGCTTGCCGAAGGGGACCAGCACCCGCTTGCCGAGCGCTGCCTGCCCGGCCAGCCGCTCGGGGAGCAGGTAGTGGAAGCTCCCTTCCAGGGGGAGCGGGATGGCTACCTCGACGATGTGGTGGGGAGATGTCTGCATGGGGAAAAGGGTACCCGTGTGAGCCACAAAAGAAAACACCCCCCTTTTTTCAAAGGGGGGCTTGGATCGGTGTGAGATAGCGTTCACCCTGAGCTTGCCGAAGGGCGTGGAACTTTTACGGCTACCGACGACGGGAAAGTTGGTGCTGATGCCCTTCGACAAGCTCAGGACATGCTTCTACAGGCTCAGCGCGAACGTCCCAACTCAGGTAATAGCAAATCCGTCACTGGACCATTTAAGATATTGCACTACTTCTTGAGGACCTCTTCCGCGATGGTGCGCCCCAGCGTCTCGCACTCGGCCAGCACCTCCGGCTTGGGGAGGAAGGGGCTGCGGACGAAGGGGACGGGGAGCTTGAAGCCGACTCCCTTCAGCCTCTCTTCGGCGAACTTGCAGGCCTCGCCGCTCCAGCCGTAGCTGCCGAAGACGCCGCCGATGTTTCCTTTCAGGCTCACCGTGGAGAGGTAGGCGAGCACGTCCCACATCGGCTTCGGTATGTCGCGGTTGATGGTGGGAATGCCGAAGATGAGCGCGTCGGACTCCTCCATCAGGTCGCGGATATCGGCCACCGAGGCGTGATTGATGTGGCAGAGGGTGACATGTATGCCGGGAAGCTCCGCTCCCTTGGCGACCGCCTCCGCCATCTTCTCGGTATTGCCGTGCGGGGAGATGTAGAAGATGGAGACCCGCTTGCCGCCGGCCTTGGGCTGCGACCACTTCCGGTACAGCTCGATCATCTTGCGGGGCTCGGAACGCTGGATGGGGCCGTGGCTCGGGCAGATCAGCTTCAGGTCGACGCCGTCCAGCTTGGCCACCGCGGCAAGCACCCTCTCCTTGAAGGGGCGCATGAGGCAGTCGAAGTAGAAGCGGGTCTCGCCGGAGAAATCGGGCACCTCGTCGTCGAACATGCCGTCGGCGGCGAAGTGGGCGCCGAAGGCGTCGCACGGGAAGAGCACCCCATCCTCCTGGAGCAGGGTGAACATGGTGTCCGGCCAGTGCAGGAAGGGGGCGGAGATGAACTTGAGGGTGCGCCCCCCGAGGTCCAGCGTCTCGCCGTCCTTCACCACCCGGGAACGGAACTGCTGGTGGATCTGGTTGCTGAGGAAGGTGTTGGCAGCCTGGCTGGAGATCACGGTGGCCTTCGGGCAGTGCTTGAGGAGGAAGGCGAGCGAGCCCGAGTGGTCCGGCTCGGAGTGGTTGGCCACGATGTAATCGACCTCCGCCGGATCGATCACCGAGCGGATGTTTTCCAGCAGCTCCTCGCAGCGCTTGGCCTTCACCGTGTCGATGATGGCGGTGTGGGTATCCCCCTGCACCAGGTACGAGTTGTAGGTGGTGCCGTGCTCCGTGGGGAAGAGATCGTCGAACACGGTGAGGGTGGGATCCTTAACCCCGATCCAGTGAAGACCTTTGCTTATTTCAATGGCTCCAGCCATGCCGTACCTCCTGTCTCGCCGCAGAAAAAGCGACTTTATTTGCACCGATCACCGCCCCGGCGCGCTCGGCGCGGAGGGCTGAATTTCGCACGACCATATCAAAAAGGTCTTTCTAAAGCAACCGGCAACTTCGTTTTCTCGTAAGGGTCGGGGGCTCGTAGCGCTCCCCCTGCCCCCATAAAAATATGAAAACCTGCACCTGCTCAGGGAACCACCATTGTACTATGCTTTCAGTCAGCTCGCGCGCTGGAATTTCCGAAGCAAAGCCCGGATAACAGCCTGATCCCCTCATCCGCCTCTGCCGAAGTCATGCCGCCGAATCCGAGCAGCAGATTGGCCGCCCCACTTTCGCCGGTGGCGCAGGTGGCGCTGAAGGGCAAAAGATGTATCCCCTGCCGCGCGGCGCGTTGCATAATCTCGGCCTCACCGGGATTTTCAGCCAGAAGCTGCAAAACGACGTGCAGGCCGGCACCCTGTCCGACCACCACAGCCCTGTTTCCGAAATGGCGCTCGATGGAGTTGAGCAGTGCATCGTGTTTTTTCTGGCAGGTGATGCGCATGCGCCTGATATGACGCTCCCAAAACCCCTGCGCCATGAACCTCTCCATGGTTTTTTGCTCCAGCAGCGAGACGGTGGGGAAATAATCCCGGTACAGCGCCCGAAACGGGGCGAGCAGTGCGCGAGGAAGCACCAGGTAGCTCATGCGCAGCGCCGGGGAGAGGATCTTGGAAAAGGTCCCGGTGTAGATGATGTTGGCGTCCGGCCGTAATCCTTGCAGAGAGGGTATCGGCTTGCCGTGGTAGCGCAGTTCGCTGTCGTAGTCGTCCTCGATCACCAGGTTGCCGCCCGCCTCAGCCCACTCGATCACTTTCAAGCGGCTGGCGATCGGCATCACGTAGCCAAGCGGCAGCTGGTGCGATGGGGTGACGTAGACGATGCTGGCGCCGCTCTCTCTCAACCTCACGAGGTCTATGCCGCTCGCGCGGACCGGGACCGGGACCACCCGGAACTGGTTGTTGTGGAAGACGGAACGCGGCAGGGGGTAGCCCGGGTCCTCGACCGCCACCGATCCGTGGCTCTCCTTCAGCAGGTGGGCAACGAGATCCAGCCCCTGCTGGAGGCCGGAGCAGATCACGATCTGTTCGGGCTCGCAGATCACGCCGCGGGAGCGCTCCAGGTAGCCCTGAAGGTGGCAGCGCAACTCCCAGTCCCCCTGGAAATCGGCGGGGTATCCGGCAAGCTCCCGGCCATGCTCCTGCAGGCTCTCGATGAAGCACCTGCGCCAGATGGCGGAGGGGAAGCTGGCGGGATCGAGACGGGCAGGATGAAAATCGTAGCGGTAGTCCACCGGGGTGCAGGCGCTGTCGGCTGCACGCGGTTTGGGCGCCGCGGGCAGGGGTGCGACATCGTGATCGAGCACCGAGACGAAGTAGCCGCTCCGCTCCCGGCTGTAGATGTAGCCCTCCGCGTAGAGCTCCTGGTAGGCTCCTTCCACCGTATTGCGGCTGGTAGCAAGCTCGGCGGCCAGGTCCCTGACCGAGGGGAGCTTGGCATGGGCAGCCAGCCTCCCCGACAGGACCTGCTCCCTGATCTGCTGGTAGAGCTGTTTGTACAACGGCGTGATGTCGTTTGCGTTGAGGGTTAGCATGCAAAGGTCCCGTGAGGCAGTAGAGTCAAGAAAACCAATCGATCAGAGGAGGTAGTATGATGATCCCGGAAAAACTGCAGGAAATACTGAAACAGGATGGCATAGTCGCCATCGCCACCTTGGGCGAGGATGGCCCGCACATGGTCAACACCTGGAACAGCTACATCCGCATATCCCCCGAAGGTCGGCTGCTGATCCCCGCCGGCTACATGCATCGCACCGAAGCCAACATCGCCTTCAACCCGGAAGTCCTGGTCACCTTGGGGAGCAGCAAAGTCCAGGGGCTGCACGGCCCGGGCGCGGGGTTTCTGATCAAGGGTAAAGCCGCTTTCGTGACCTCCGGACCGGACTTCGACACCCTGAAAGCGAAGTTCGATTGGCTGCGCGCCACCCTCGCCATAACGCCTGATTCCATTACCCAAACCTGGTAACTGTTCAAAAAGAAATGCGGAGGACACGCACCAGCATCTTCTTCGGGTGCCTGTCCTCCGCTAAATCTTCTGGCTGACAGCTTACTTCCCGCCGCCTTTCCCCTCCGCTTTAGACGTCTTGCCGATTGCAACCAACTCCTCGTCGACGGCGTCGTTCAAATTCTGGAAGGTGCGGTGCTCCTCGTGCCTGCCGTTTATGTAGATATACGGGGTCCGGTCGACTCCCAGTTTCATCGCCTCATCGTAATCGGCATCCACCATCTCCTCTAGCTTCGGATCTTTCATCTTCGCCCTGAAGCGCGGCAGGTCC
>NZ_DATFBA010000393.1:0-2893 GCF_035254065.1 Geomonas sp. | reverse complement strand
GAACGCCATCCCGGTCATCCTGCTCACCTCCCTCAACGACCCCAAGGACGTCATCCGCGGTCTCGAGTGCCGCGCCGACAACTTCCTCACCAAGCCCTACGATGAAAAGTACCTGCTTATGCGGATCAGGCAGATACTGCTGGCCAAAGGGCTTCCCCAGTCCGAGGACGCCGAGCGTGGCAGCCTGGTCTTTTTCGACGGCGAAGAGTACCACATCAAGGCGGATCGCAAGCAGATCCTCAGCCTGCTCCTCTCCACCTACGAAACCGCGGTCAGGAAGAACAACGAGCTGCTCGCCATCCAGCAGTCGCTGTCCGAGCTGAACGAGCAGCTCGAGGAACGGGTGGAGGCGCGCACCGCCTCGCTGATGCTGGAAGTGGAGGAGCGAAAGCGGGCCGAGGGTAAGCTCGGCGAGGTGACCCGACGGCTGCAGCTCGCCACCGCTTCAGCCCACCTCGGCATCTTCGACTGGGACATCGCCCATGACCAGATGATCTGGGACCACCGGATGCTCGAGATGTACGGGCTCAGCCCGGAGGAGGAGCTTGGGTACCAGCGCTGGAGCTCCCTTCTGCATCCGGACGACCGGGAGATGGCGACGGCCACGCTCTCCGCGGCCATGGCATCCCAGCGCGAATTCGAGCTGGAGCACCGCATCGTCCGCCCGGACGGCAACGTGCGGCACATCAAGTCCAACGCTCTGCTGATCAGGGACAGCGAGGGGCGCGCCACCCGGATGATCGGCATCAACCAGGACGTTTCCGCCCAGAAGCTTTTGGAAGAGCAGCTCCGCCAGGCCCAGAAGATGGAGGCCATCGGCCAGTTCGCGGGCGGCATCGCCCACGACTTCAACAACATCCTCACCGCCATCGTCGGCTTCGCCAGCATGACCCAGCTCAAGATGCGCGAGGACGACCCGCTGCGCGGCAACGTTGAGCAGGTGCTGGCCGCCGCCGACCGGGCCGCGGGGCTCACCCAGAGCCTGCTCACCTTCAGCAGGAAGCAGGTGCTGAACCTGCACCCGGTCAGCCTGAACGACATCATCAAAAAGGTGGAGAAGTTCCTGGGCAGGATCATCGGCGAGGACATCAAGCTGCAGATGGTCTTCAAGCAGGAGGAGATGGTGGTCTACGCGGACAGCGGGCAGATCGAGCAGGTCCTTCTGAACCTCGCAACCAACGTGCGCGACGCCATGCCGCAGGGGGGGATCTTCTCCATCGTGACCGAGAAGGTCGAGATCGACCAGGAGTACATCGATTTCTACGGCAACGGGGTGCCCGGCTCCTACGCCCGCATGGCGGTCTCCGATAACGGGGTCGGCATGGATGCCGAGACCAGGAAGAGGATCTTCGAGCCGTTCTTCACCACCAAGGAGGTGGGGAAGGGGACCGGCCTGGGGCTCTCCATCGTGTACGGCATCGTCCAGCAGCATAACGGTTTCATCAACGTCTACAGCGAGCCGGGCAGGGGAACCACCTTCAGCATCTACCTGCCGCTGGCCAGGGGTGAGCAGCTTGCCAAGGCCGAGCAGCCCGCGACGCAGTATCCGGTGGGAGGCACGGAAACCATCCTGCTTGCCGAGGACGACGCCGTGGTGCGGGAACTCTCCCGGACCGTGCTGACCGAGTTCGGCTACCGGGTGATCCAGGCCGGGAACGGCGAGGAGGCGGTGCAGAGGTTCCTGGAAAACCGTGACGAGATCAAGCTCTTGCTGCTCGACATCGTGATGCCCAAGAAGAACGGGAAGGAAACCTACGACGAGATCAGGACACACCGCCCCGACGTGAAGGCCCTCTTCCTGAGCGGTTATCCCGCCGAGGTGATCGGCAACACCGGGCTTTTGGAGGAGGGGGCCAGCCTGATCATGAAGCCGGTCCACCCGCAGGAGCTTTTGAGGAGGATCAGAAGCGAGCTCGACGGCAAGCAGTAATGACTCTAATCCACCTCTGCCAACCCTCCCTCTCCCTGCGGGAGAGGGCCGTGGTGAGGGAACTTTCCACGAGGGATGAGGGACCCTTTCACCATGATGCGCGGCTTCCCTCACCCCAACCCTCCCCCGGAGGGGGAGGGAGAGCTTGCCGAGTGGGGAGCGGTAATCGGTACAGCCAAAGACGATCCGAAGCGTGTCGAGGGGGGAAGGGAGTAGCGGATCATGGAACGCAGTCTGCCCGACAGCACCTTGTCCAACGTGAGCGCCTTCCTTGCCAAGGAGATGGGACTGCTCTTCCCGAAAGAGCGCTGGGATGACCTGGAGAGGGGGCTCTTCTCCGCGGCCCGCCAGCTCGGCTTCATGGATCCCCATGTGTTCCTGCACTGGTTGATGTCGTCCCCCTTGACCCGCCGCCAGGTGGAAGCGCTGGCAGGCCATCTCACCATCGGCGAGACCTACTTCTTCCGCGACCCCCGTTCCCTGGAAGCCACCGAAACCTCCATCCTCCCACCCCTTCTGCGTGCGCGCCGGGGAAAGGACCAGCGCCTGAGGATCTGGAGCGCCGGCTGCTCCACGGGCGAGGAGGCCTACACCCTGGCCATCCTGCTGCACCGGCTGCTCCCCGACGTCAGGGAGTGGAACATCTCCATCCTCGCCACCGACATCAACGCCGCTGCCCTCCAGAAAGGGATGGCCGGCGTCTACGGCAAGTGGTCTTTCCGGGCCACCCCTTCCTGGTTCAAGTCGCTGTACTTCACACCGCAGCCGGAAGGGTCGCTGCGGGTGGTGGACAACGTGAAGAGGATGGTGCATTTCGAGTACCTGAACCTCGCCGAAGACAGCTATCCCTCGCTTCCCACCAATACCAACGCCATGGACCTCATCTTCTGCCGAAACGTGCTGATGTACTTCTCGCCGGAGATGGCGCGCACCGTGGTGGCCAAGCTGAACAAATCGCTGGTC
>NZ_DATFBA010000392.1:0-4055 GCF_035254065.1 Geomonas sp. | reverse complement strand
AAAGGAGCAAGAATGCTGCAGGTGCATTACGATCAGGAAGTGCTGAGCCTGGCCGCCGCCAGGCTCTTTGCCGACGAGGCACGCCGTGCCGTGGAGAAGAAGGGGCGCTTCGATGTGCTGCTCTCCGGCGGCGAAACGCCTCGCCGCTGCTACGAACTGCTGGGCCAGGAGCCGCTCAGGAGCGAGGTCCCCTGGCACGCCGTGCACCTGTTCTGGGGGGACGAGCGCTGGGTCCCGCACAACGACCCCCGCAGCAACTTCGGCATGGCCCAGCGCGCCTTCATCGAACGGGTCCACCTCCCCATGAGGCAGGTTCACCCGATCCCCTTCGCCACGACGCCCCAGGAGTCGGCGCTTCGCTACCAGGCGACGCTGCGGGAGCACTTCGGGACGGGGGAGCCCCGCTTCGACCTGGCCCTGTTGGGGCTGGGCGATGACGGCCATACCGCCTCCTTGTTCCCCGGCAGTCCCGTCCTCGAGGAAAGCGAGCAGCTGGTCTGCGCCGTCGCCCCGGCCAGCCAGCCTCTGCAACGGGTGACCGTCACGCCGCTTTTGCTCAACCGGTCGGCGCTGGTGGCCTTCCTGGTCTCGGGAAGCGGCAAGGCAGCCATCCTGCGGCGCGTGCTGGAGGGAGAGCGGGATCCCCGGCAGCTTCCCGCCCAGGCGGTGCACCCCTCCGGTCGTCTGGTCTGGCTGGTGGACAGGGACGCCGCCCGCCTCCTCTCCGACAATTCCCTGGCGGACCCCGCCGTCTCTGAGGGCAGGTGACCCCATGACCTACCGGGACCTTGCCGCCGCACTGCACGTCTTCGACCTCGGCGAGCGCGCCAGCCTCCAGGATATCAAGCAACGCCACCGGGAACTGGTCAAGCGCTGCCACCCCGATACCGGCTCCGCCTCCGATCCTGCCGAAATCCGCAAGGTCAACGCCGCCTACCAGATCCTTCTCGAATATGTCAGCACCTACCGCTTTTCCTTTGCAGAAGACGAGTTCTACGAACAGAACTCGGAAGAGCGCCTTCGTCGACAGTTCTTCGACGAGGGGATGTAGGGCAAGGGCAACCGCTGAGAGCTCCCGAACCTTTCCCGCCGGAAAGTGGACTGACTGTGGGAATTGTTATGCCGGTAGTATGTGATATGTTTAATGCGTTGCTCTGATAGGAGGCCGCCAATGATCAACTGTGAGATCGCCATGAGGGCTGCTGAGACACTGCTTGAGAGTATCCAGAAAGGGGCACAGCCCAGTGAGGTTCAGCTGAAGCGCTGTCTTTCCCTGCTGGAGGTTGGGCTGGAAGAGGTCACCCGGCCCCATATAGTGTGGGGGCGGCGAACCATCCGGATCATCCGGGATCAGTGGCCGGAGGAGAGGTGTGCCGAAGCCCTCGACTACGTGCGGCACGAACTGGTGGAGCGTTCGGCCGAGGCGGGGGAGGACATCCTGGAAGAACTGCTGGAGAGGTACGAGAAACTGCATCCCGCCACCGATCAACAACCGTCCTAGACGGGCACACACCAGGAAAGGAGGTGACCCAGCAGAGGTAGATCATGTCCCGCCGATCCACCCAAAAGGAGGCAAACCATGGTTCAGCCGGCACCTTGAGCGACAGCCCGGGCCAACCGCGTCCCGGGTACCTAACCTGCACCGGTCAACGCTTCCTCCTCAATCACCCCAACAACACCATCTTCTGCAGTCCACTCAGGCTCCCGTGCCACCATCTGTCGTATTTCACCTCTCCGTAGGTGTCAAAATATTGTCAAAAAGGGGCTTAAAGTGCAGGAAATGGCATAATTGCAGAGAAATACCCGTAGTTCGTCAATCCATGCGGTTCCGCAATCCACAGTTCCGTGGAAAACACTGTGGATAACTTTCCAAACACGAACCGGATGTTGCGCTGGTTCTTGAGATTTTACCTTTTTGCCTAAGTTTTAGGCACTGTACCAGCGTTCTCACTGGTCCGCTGGTATCTGCCCGTAATGCCGCTTGATTGCATGTCTGGCGAAATATGCTAATACTTGCCTCTGTGCCGGCCGATGGCGAACAAAGCCGGACCGGGTATCGATAACAACGAACAGGGAAGGGAGCGGCCCAGTCAGGGATCAAGGATATTTCGGGAGGAGACCATGGTAGAGAGCTGCGACCTGACGAGCAGGCACTGCAAGCCGTGTGAAGGAGGAACCCCGCCGCTTCCCGGGGCGGAGATCGAGCGCTACCTCGCCGATCTCCCCGGCTGGGAACGGCATGACGCGGTGATCTCCAAACGCTTCGAATTCAAGAATTATTGCCAGACCATGGGGTTTGTGAACGCGGTGGCCTGGATCGCCCAAAGCCAGGGGCACCACCCGGACCTGGAGGTTTCCTACCGCAATTGCCGGGTAAGCTACACCACCCACGCCATAGGCGGCCTCTCCGAAAACGACTTCATCTGCGCGGCCAAGGTGGAGGCGCTTCTTACCTGAACGCGAAGGAGAATGCCATGCAAGATTGGAACGTCGTGATCACTGTCCATGACGATGCCTACAACAAGGCCAAGAATCTCCTTGAACACTACGGCACGGTCGCCAAAACCGACTTCTTCAACATACTGGTCATGCGGGTCGCCGATCCGCGGCGCTTCCTCGATGAGTTGCGCGAGGAAGGGGAGCGCGACCCGCAGTACCTCTCCCCGCTTGCCCGAGTGCTCCCCGTGTACCAGACCTTCACCTTCCAGACCCCGCCGGAATTCGAGGACAAGGCCCGCCAGGCCGTGCTATCCTGGATACCGACCCTCTCCTCCAAGAGCTTCCACGTCAGGATGCACCGCCGCGGTTTCAAGGGGAAGCTGTCGGGGATGGAGGAGGAGAAGTTCCTGGACAGCTACCTGCTAGAGGCGTTGGAACTGGCGGGCGGCAAGGGACGGATCACCTTCGACCGGCCCGATGCCATCATCGCTGTGGAAACCATCGGTCCCCGGGCCGGTCTTTCGCTCTGGACGCGGGAGGAGCTTGAGCGCTACCCGCTGCTCCATCTGGATTGAGGAAGCGTAACGAGCCAAGCCGATCTGCTTAAGCCCCCGTCTAACGAGGCGGTCGATTAACCTGTTGGTGAGAAAGCGAGAACAAGATGAAGAATCCGTTTCCACTATCGAAGGTGTATTGCCTGATGGAGACCGGTCCTGTCGTTCTGGTCACCACCGCGGAAGAGGGAAGGATGAATGTCATGCCGATGTCCTGGCACATGATGATGGACTTCGAGCCTCCCCTGATCGGCTGTGTGATCAGCAACCGGAACTTCTCCTACGGCGTCCTGCAGCGCACTGGGGAGTGCGTCATCAACATCCCTACCCGGGAACTGGCCGAGAAGGTGCTCGGCTGCGGCAACGTCTCGGGAAGGTCGGTTGACAAGTTCCAGCAGTTTGGCCTCACCGCGGTGCACGCCTCGGAGGTCGGGGCTCCGCTCATCGAGGAGTGCTATGCCAGTCTCGAGTGCGTGGTGGTAGACGCCCAGATGACGGAGAAGTACGACATGTTCGTGCTGGAGGTGCGCCAGGCATGGGTCGACCCCCGTCACCAGCGCCCGCAGACCATCCATCATCAGGGGTGGGGCTCCTTCATGGTGGCAGGCGAGACCATTGAGTTTCCCTCCGGCAAGAGATGAGTTGTCTGGATGGGTGCCATTTTTGAAGCACCCTTCCAAATATAAGGCCAGTTTCTGTGCATCTGCCCACCCGATTCCACTGGCCTCCTTCCTTCAGTAGATCATAACCTTCCATCTTTCAGCTACCTACGACTTAATGAAAACAGTGCAGACCTTGGCACGGATATCGCTTCTAATAAGACTAACAGGGTCCGATTGGGCCGCTGACTCCCCGCTCGAAGGGAGCTCAGCGGTCGGTGAGGCGTCTGATCATCAAGAGAAGCCGGGATGGAAAGGCGGGGAGGGGATCATGGAACCAATCGTTATAGTCAGTGCAGCGGTCGTCGTCGGTTTCGCAATTCGCGCCCTCAAGGACACCATTGGTGATCTCAGGCAGGATGGATGCTGGGATTCGCTGGTCTCCATGCTGGACAGCTTGATC
>NZ_DATFBA010000391.1:0-6829 GCF_035254065.1 Geomonas sp. | reverse complement strand
ACAAGGCCTTCTTCGTCCCCAAACTCTGCAACCAGTGCGACAACCCGCCCTGCGTCCAGGTCTGCCCGGTGGGCGCCACCTACCAGACGGAGGACGGCGTGGTGCTGGTGGACCGCAAGTGGTGTATCGGCTGCGGCTACTGCGTGATGGGGTGCCCGTACGGCGTCCGTTTCTTCCACCCTGTCTACCACGTGGCCGAGAAGTGCAACTTCTGCTACCACCGCATCTCGCAGGGGATGAAGACGGCCTGCGTCGACGCCTGCCCCTTCGGAGCCCGCCAGATCGGCAACCTCCGCGACCCTGACGATCCGGTCACCAAGATCATCATGACGGAACGGGTGAACGTGCTGAAGGAAGAGTACGGCACCAAGCCGCAGGTCTTTTACCTGGGACTGACCAAGGAGGTGAGATAGCCATGGTACATGGAGAAGCCTGGACCCTCAAAGAATTCTTCGTCTATCCCAACGAGTACATCTACTGGACCATCCAGATCGTGATGTACCCCTTCATGACCGGCCTGGTTGCGGGCGCCTTCGTGCTCTCCTCCCTCTACCACGTGTTCGGCGTGAAGGAGTTGAAGGGGATCGCCCGTTTCTCGCTGGTGTTCTCCTTCGCCCTGCTACCGGTCGCCATGCTACCGCTCATGCTGCACCTGCAGCAGCCACAGCGAGGCATCGAGGTCATGATGACGCCGCACTTCACCTCGGCCATCGCCGCCTTCGGCATCGTCTTCTCCACCTACGGCATGATCGTCGCCTCCGAGCTCTGGTTCGTCTACCGGGTGCACTTCGTGGAAACGGTGCTGGAGCTTAAGGCCCTCCGGGACCGCACCGTCTTCCAGCAGCTGCAGCTGCTCTTGTTCTCGGCGCTCACCCTGGGCGCCATGGACATCTCTCACGAGGCCATAGAGGCGGACGAGCGGGCAGTCAAGAAACTGGCCGCCGCCGGTATCCCGGTCGCCTGCTTCCTGCACGGCTACGCAGGCTTCATCTTCGGCTCGGTCAAGGCAAACGCGCTCTGGATGACCCCGCTCATGCCGGTCATCTTCATCTGCTCCGCGGTGGTCTCCGGCATCGCGCTCTGCATCCTGACCTACATCGTGACCATGGAGATCAGGAAGCTTCTGGCCAACTGGAAAGCGCAGAAGTACCCGGAGCTCCCCACCGCCCAGGAGCTGAAGAGCGCCGAGACCCACGTGGTGACCATGACCTCCAAGTACCTCCTCATGTTCATGGTGGCCGCCATCACCCTGGAACTGCTCGACCTCATCTTCCGCGGCTACACCGCCGTCAAGTCCTGGGACATCCTGCGAAGCGTCATCTACGAGCGGGACTTCGTGAACATCTTCGTCATCCAGTACGGCATGGGGAACCTGCTCCCCTTCTTCATGTTCCTGGTCCCGGGGCTCACCATCCGGCGCGCCGTGATCGGTTCCGCCCTGGTGCTCTTGGGCGTGTTCATGATGCGCTGGAACGTCGTCATCGGCGGCCAGGCCTTCTCCTCCTCACTGTCAGGCTTCATGCACTACCACATGCCGATCTGGCCTGACGACCTGGAGACCTACAAGGAAGGTCTCATGGGCGCCCTCACGGTGGCCGTGGTGCCGTTCTGCATCTTCTGGGTACTCAACAAGGTAATGCCGGTGTTCAAGGAAACTCATTGAGCGAATAGCGAATCCCAAACCGACAGGGGGAGTCACCCCTCCCCCGCACCTTGTCGCTAATCCTCCAGCAGCAGTCTCGCTATGAGACAGGAGGTAGTCATGACGGCAGATGAAGTGGCAAAGCATGGGCAACAGGCCGATCAACCGGTCGACCAGGTGAACGCGGAACTCCAGGCGCTGAAGACACGGCTGGCGGAGTTGGAAGCAACCATGGGTGGGGCCGCCCCCCTGTCGCAGGGGCTGGCGCAGGCGCAGGCACAGGCACGCACGCAAGCGGAAGCTGAGCCCGTTGAGCCGCAGCTTGCGGAGGACGAGGAGGACATCTCCGAGGAGATCCTCAACTGGGCGGGAAAGGCGCACCTGCTGACCAGGATGTCCACCCTCTGCTTTCTGTTGGTGGTGGCGCTTCTCCTGCGCACAGTCACCGACAACAACCTGATCAACACCCTGGCCGGCTCGGTGGTCGGCATGAGCTACGCGGCGCTGCTCATGATCTGGGGCGGCTGGCTGTACGAGCGCAACAACCCGCTCGCTCCGGTGCTCGCCTGCTGCGGGGCCTGCCTGATGAGCATCATCGTGGTGGAGACCCACAGCCACTTCGCCTCGCTGCCGCTGATACCGGCCTACCTGACGCTCATCGTGACCGGCGGCTGGATGACCTTCGTGAGCTACCGGCACCGGGTCTTCCTCCCCATATCCATCGGCGCGCTCGGCATGTGCCTGGGCGGGGCCGCCATCGACTACCCCCATCCCTTCTTCCCCTACCTCGCCATGATCCTCTTCACCGCCAACATCCTCGGCTACTTCGCGGCGAAGCTCAAGCGCTGCTCATGGCTACGCTGGATCGTGCTGATGGTCACCATCGCCATGCTGCAGCTTTGGGCGGTGCGCCTGGGCATGGCGCTGATGGCGCATGAGAAGCCGGCTCCGGAGTTGGCGGAGGGATGGTTCATGGCGACCCTGGCCGCCTTCTTCCTCCTCTACCTGGCACTTGCCTGCGCGGGGATCATCCGCAGCAAGTCGGAGAAGATCTCACGCTTCGACTTCGCCCTCCCCACCGTCAACGTGCTCTGGAGCTTTCTGGCCACCTATTACGTGGTGAAGGCGTCAGGAGGGAGCCTGGTTCTGCTCGGCATCATCGGCATGCTGTTCGCCGCCGGGCACCTCGGGGTGACCTTCTGGCTGTCCGGGCGCAACCTGGAAGGGGCTCCCGGCACCAACTCCTACGCCTTCGCGGGAGCGGCCCTCTCCGCCGTAGCGCTGCCGGTCGTGCTGGGCAACTTCGTACTCTCCCTCCCCGCCCTCTCGGTGGTCGCCTTCTTCATGGCCATACTCTCCCGGAAATGGGAAAACGGCGGCATCAGGCTGAGCTCCTACGTGGTCCAGATCTACGCCTCGCTCGCCCTGGCCATGGCCCTGCAGTTGGACATCAGAACCTCCGCCGACGTGGTCTCCGCGCTGCCGGCCTTCTTGCTCACCATCATAACCCTCTACCACTTCCAGTGGTGCCGGCGCTTCCCCCCACCCGCCCCATCGGTCTTCTCCCGTTACGACAAGCTGGACAGAAGCGCCACCCTGGTCCTGCTCTCTGCGCTTTTGAACGGGTTCTTCACCTTCAAGATCCTGCTTCTGCAGACCCTGACCCTCTACGCGCCCCCCAAAGAGGTGGCGAACGCCCTGCACTGCGGCGAATCGATGGCGATAAACGTGGCGGCCGCCGGCATCATGCTGCTCGCCTTCCTGCAGAGCAACAAGGAGTTGCGAAACGTCGCCATCATGGTGACCCTGGTCGGCGCCATCAAAGTCTTCCTGTACGATCTGATCGGGGCCCACGGCGTGCCGCTGGTGGGGAGCGTCTTTACCTTCGGCGTGGCGGCAGCGGTGGAGTCGGTGGCGCTGGGGAGGTGGAAGAAGGAGGTGCCAAGTGAAGTGGAAGGCACCACCCCATCCTCACCCCAGCCCTCTCCTTGAAAGGGAAGGAGTGAAGGGAAAAGCTTGAGAAAGTTCGAATAGCGCCATCTCTGATGGGGGATGGTGCAGGCAGCAAGTGGGGTGGGCGTCGTCCACCACCGGCATGACCGGTGGACGGAGCCCACCCTACCTTTTTCGGAAGAATCAGCTGACGGTAACTTGCGGGGATGCTTCAGGACTAACGGTCCCTCCCCTTCAAGGGGAGGGACAGGGTGAGAATGGGGTGCACCGCCGCTAAAACCAAAAGGCAAATCCCCCCTGTCCCCCCTTTGTCAAGGGGGTATCTTGGGCGTGTGCCTGTTCACTACAGTGCGGACAGTGTCAGGATGGTATTACCGCGTGGTCAGGGCCATCAGCACCACCAGGGTGATGAAGGTGTAGAAGATGTAGACGTTGAGCTTGCCATGTTGCAGATGGCGGATTGGCGAGGTCTTCAGGTACAGATAGTCGAGCCAGGGGAGATAGCCGCGCTCCAGGACGGTTTCGGGAACGTGGCTTTGGAAGCTGCTCTGACCAGGGAAAGTTCCCGTCACCTCTTTCTTGTGCACCTCCGGCATGAGCAGCATCCGGAACATGTTCACCAGCATCGCGGCAAACGAGGAGGAACTGTACTGCATGCGAGGGGTGGGACGCAGATAGCCACACCCCCAGGTGACCGATTCCGCATGCGGCAGTGAGCGGGTCCGCGCAGAGAAGTACAGCCAGAGCAGCCAGCCGGTTGCTACCAGGGCCGCGGCCAGCGCCGATATCCAGCCGAAGGGGACCAGGCCGCTCAGCGGTTCATCAGCCAGGGCATTGCTGTAGCCTACCACGGCGCCAGTGAGCGGCGAGGAGATCAGTAACGGCATGATGCCGATGACCGCGCAAACGGCGGCGAGGATTGCCATCGGCCACAGCATCGCGCGCGGCGCTTCGTGCCCTGCGACATGCTCTTGCGAGCGGGGCGCGCCGAGGAAGACGACGCCGAAGACCTTGACGAAGCAGGCGACAGCGAGGCCGCCGATCAGGGCCAGGGCAGGAGCGGCAAGCGCCGGAAGCGCGCCCGCCAGGTCATGAAACCTGCGGATCGAGGAGAAAAGACCAAGATAGACCATCAACTCGCTCACGAAGCCGTTGAGCGGCGGCAGACCGCAAATCGCGACGGCACCGATCAGGAAGAAGAGCGAGCTGTAAGGGAGCCGCCGCCCTACCCCGCCCATCAGGTCGATCTCCCTGGTGCCGGTAGCGTGGATGACCGAACCGGCGGCGAGAAAGAGGAGCGCCTTGAAGGTGGCGTGGTTGACCACGTGCAGCAACGCTCCGCCCATTCCAAGCACCACCAGCACCGGAACACCCTGGCTCTGGCCAATGAGGGCCGCTCCCACCCCCAGCAGGATGATGCCGATATTCTCGATGCTGTGATAGGCCAGCAATCGCTTCAAGTCGTGCTGCCCGATGGCGAAGGCGACCCCCACCACCCCCGATATACCACCCAGCACCAGCACCGTGCACCCCCACCAGGCAGGCAGTTCCGAAAAGCAGGAGAAGACCCTCACCAGACCATAGATGCCGGTCTTGAGAACGACGCCGGAAAGGACGGCCGAGATGTGGCTGGGCGCGTTGGCGTGCGCGGACGGGAGCCAGACGTGGAGCGGCATCACACCGGCCTTGAGACCGAAACCGATCAGGGCAGTGACGAAGATGGCCGTCGCCACCGCGCTCTGCGCCGGAAGCGCCCCCTGCCCGGGGAAAAGGTAGTTCCCGACCTCACCCTTCAACAGGGAGAACATCGCGAAGAGCGCTAGGGTGCCGACATGGGTGGTGATCAGGTAGAGAGTACCGGCGTCGCGAACCTCGGGGTTATCGTCATCGGTGGTGAGGGTGAAATAGGCGGCGAAGGCCATGATCTCCCAGGCGATCAGGAAGAGGATGGTGTTCCTGGCCATCAGCAGCGTGCTGAGGGCGGCGGCTAAGAACCCGAGGAAGAAGGTGAGCTTGCCGACATTCTTGGGATTACTGGCGGCGGGCCAGTAGCCGACACTGTAGACGGCGCTGCACCCGGTGACGATGAAGACCGGCAGCAGAAAGATCGCGGAAAGGGGATCGATGCCGACCTCGAAGGGACCGAACGGGAGGCCGAGCATCAGCTGATAGGTGAGGGTAGCGGGAAAGCAGAGGACGGTAAGGGCGCCGGAGACCCCGGCGAGCGAACCGAGAGCCATGAGGCCTGCGGCGAGTTTTTGTGCCGCGGTGGAGCCCCGGTAGAAGAGAAGCGGGAGGCCGGAAAGCGCCTGGCAGACGACGGCGAGCGAGAGCAGCAGGATACGTATCGTCGACTCGCCGAAGGGGTGCATGGCTATCTCCTCAGCTCTCGCTCAAAGCGGGTGGCCGCCTCGATAATACCTACCGGGTCGCAGGCCAGGTTCAAGGTGGCTCGGAATTGTGGGTCATGGAGGGCGTAAGCCAGCCGCGATAACAGGTGCAGATGCACCCGGACCGTCGGGCTGGTCAGCATGAAGAGGATGCGGACCGGTTTGCCGTCCAGCGCCCCGAAATCGATGGGCTTTTCCAGAAAACAGAGGGTGATGGCGGGAGAAGGTTTATCCTGCAGCAGGATCGGGTTTCTAACGTGCGGTATGGCTATGCCGTCCCCTACCGCGGTGGTGCCGATGGCCTCCCTGGCGAGCAGCACCTGGAGCAGGAATTCCGGGTCCATCTGGGGGGGGAGCTTGAGCAGGTTGACCACGTTACGCAGCACCGAGAGCTTGTCGTCACCCGGCACGGAGCAGTGAACGCCGCCGGCTTCCAGCGCCTCAGCAAGGGTGGGGAGCGTGACATCGGCCTCGGCGGCGGCGAAAAGCTCGGGGGGCACCGTGATGCTGTGCTCGGTGGCCCACTCGAGGAGATCGACGCGGTTGATCCGGTAGTTCCCCCTGACCAGGACAGCCGGGAGCTTTTCTTTTTTTATCCACTTAACGATCGTGCTCTCGTCCTTCTTGAGCAGTCTCGCGACTTCCGAGGCATTCATCAACATCGTCTAACTCCGGGTTTGGGGGCTTAGAGCTTTATAACATCGTTGTTGAATGGAAAGCAAGTCATTAACCCCATCCTCACCCCTACCCTCCCCTTGAAGGGGAGGGTGAAGGGAAGCGGAGGTCCCCTCCCCTTGAAGGGGAGGGACAGGGTGAGGCTGGGGGCCGTCTGCAACCGGACAAA
>NZ_DATFBA010000390.1:0-2811 GCF_035254065.1 Geomonas sp. | reverse complement strand
CAGGTGCTGGTGAACATCTTCCTGAACGCCGGCCAGGCCATGCAGGGAGAGGGGATACTGGAGATCACCACCGGGGTGGACGAGGAATGGGTCTTCGTCCGGGTCGCCGACAACGGCTGCGGCATACCCGAGGCCAACCTGGCCAAGATCTTCGATCCCTTCTTCTCCACCAAGGAGAACAAGGGGACCGGACTCGGGCTTTCGGTCTCCTATGGCATCATCGAGAAGCACGGCGGCGCCATCGACGTGCAGAGCGAGCTGGGGAGAGGAACCATCTTCACCATCAAGCTCCCCATAGCCGGCATCGCCGGCAACCACCCCCCGGAGGAGACAGCGGCGCTCCCTGCCCCCTATCACCACTGAGCCGTCGTTCCCCCCTGTGATCACGTAAGGCCCATTTATTCGCGGGAGACAAAGCCGTATTGTCGGTAGCCGTTCATGCTGAGCCTGTCGAAGCACCCCTTCCCGACATTTACAAGCTGCCCCCTTCGACAGGCTCAGGACGGGCTTCGACAGGCTCAGGACGAACGGGTTGAAAGCTTGACCTGCCGGCCATGGAAGGCCCCAGACCATTCTCCCCGCAATCCCACCAATGAAACCTTCACTTCCCTCCCCCGGCCCCGCCTCCAAGGCCGCAAACCAGCGAAAGAAAACTTGACGAAGGTCGGCAATATTGCTAGTTTACGGTCGGGCTTTCCTACGACTGCCGGGGCCACCAGCAAAATGCAGTCCCGCCGCAGCGCCCGCCGCCGGCCGCCACCATGCGCCGGCTCTTTTCATTCCAGCACAATGGAGCCGCAGTGAATATCACCACCAACGGCGAAGCCGTATCGATCGAGCCGCTTTCAGTACAGGACTACCTCCACACCCTTGGTATCGACCCGCGCCGGGTCGCCGTCGAGCTCAACCGCGACATCCTCCCCAAGGCGCAGTACCAGCAGACCATGCTCAGGGAGGGTGACGTCCTGGAGATCGTCCACTTCGTGGGCGGCGGGGCGTAGATCTACAAAAACCTTGCGAAGCCGCAAAGACGCGAGACACTGAACCGATTCCCCTTCACGTCCCCTCCCCTTCAAGGGGAGGGACAGGAGCTTGCCCGCCGTAGCCATGGCGAAGGCGGGTGAAGATGGGGTAGCCACCTTTTATTCCGAACATTGGAGAGTACGTGAACATGGCAGAAAACAACGACAAGCTGGTCATCGCCGGACGTGAATTCGAATCCCGCCTCATGGTCGGCACCGGGAAATACGCCGACTTCGCCCAGATGGTGGAAGCCATCGAGGCCTCGGGCGCCCAGGTCATCACCGTGGCGGTGAGGAGGGTGAACATCTCCGACCGCAGCAAGGAATCGCTGCTCGACCATATCGACCTGAAGAAGTACACCCTGCTCCCCAATACCGCCGGCTGCTACACCGCCGATGACGCCATCCGCACCTGCCGGCTCGCCCGTGAGGCCGGCCTCTCCGACTTCGTGAAGCTCGAGGTGCTGGGGGACGAGAAGACGCTGTTCCCCAACAACGAGGAGCTTCTGAAGGCGGCTGCCGTGCTGGTCAAGGAGGGCTTCACCGTCCTCCCCTACACCAGCGACGACCCCATCGTCTGCAAGAAGCTGGAGGATCTGGGCTGCGCGGCCGTGATGCCGCTGGGCGCGCCGATCGGCAGCGGTCTGGGCATCAGGAACCCCTACAACATCCGGATCATCCTGGAGAACTCCAAGGTGCCCGTCATCGTGGACGCCGGGGTGGGGACCGCCTCCGACGCCGCCATCGCCATGGAGCTTGGCTGCGACGGCGTGCTGATGAACACCGCCATCGCCGGCGCCAAGGACCCGGTCGCCATGGCCCGCGCCATGAACTACGCGGTGGCCGGCGGCCGCCTCGCCTACCTGGCCGGCCGCATCCCGATGAAGCTGCACGCCAACGCCTCCTCCCCGCTGACCGGGCTGATCGCGTGAAAGAGCTGCAATCCCCCTGGATAGACTTCAACCTGTACCTGATCACCGGGCGCGGGGAGACGTTGGGGCGCAACCTCGAATTCGTGGTCGAGGAAGCGCTCAGGGGTGGCGTGCGCGCGGTCCAGCTGAGGGACAAGGACGCCAGCACCAAGGGGCTGTACGAAACCGCTTACGAGCTGCGCCGGCTCACCTCCCGCTACGGCGCCAAGCTCTTGATCAACGACCGGGTGGACGTCGCCCTGGCGGTGGAAGCCGACGGCGTCCACCTCGGCTCGCAGAGTCTCCCCATCTACAAGGTGCGCAGGCTCTTGGGCGAACGGAAGCTGATCGGGGTCTCCTGCCACAACCAGGTGCAGGCGATCACCGCCCAGGAGATGGGCGCCGACTTCATCACCTTCGGGCCGGTCTACTACACCCCCTCCAAGGCCCCCTACGGCGATCCGGTAGGGCTGGAGAAGCTCTGCACGGTGGCCGAGATGCTGCAAATCCCCGTGTTCGGGCTGGGAGGGATCAACCTCGACAACTGCCGTGAGGTGATCTCCTGCCAGGTGAGCGGCATCGCCCTCATCTCCGGCATCCTGTCGGCCCCCGATCCGCGCGAGGCGGCCAAGGATCTGTTGGCGATGCTCCCCCCGGTGGAGGGTGGCTACTAGCATGACCTGCGAGCTGATCCACAAAGACCTGCATATCAACTCCTACGGCTCCTACCTGCGCCGGCGCTTCGGCTGCCGGGTCAGCAAGGTGAACGTGGACGGCGGCTTCACCTGCCCCAACCGCGACGGCAGCCGGGGCACCGGCGGCTGCATCTACTGCGACAACAGCTCCTTCTCCCCCAAAGAGACCGTCCCCGTGATCCC
>NZ_DATFBA010000389.1:0-4621 GCF_035254065.1 Geomonas sp. | reverse complement strand
ACGAGCGTGACTTGCTGCTGGCCGACAAGTAGGGGGAAAAGACCTTCGGGAGAAGGAAGGCGGGACTCCGTCTAACACGATCACCCTTCGGGGGAGCGGGGCTGCCAGCTCCCTCTTGGCTCATGAGGAATGCATTGATTTTTTGGCGTCAACTCTTGTATAGTGGCTCGATGCCCCACGCAAAAGGAAGGACTTATGGTACGCACAATTCTCACGTATCCGGACCCGGAGCTTAAGAAACGCTCCAACCCGGTCACCGTCATCACCGACAAGACGCGCGAGCTGGTCCGGGACATGGCGGAAACCATGTACGCTGCCCCCGGCGTCGGCCTGGCCGCTCCCCAGATCGGGGTGCACCAGCGGGTCATCGTGATCGACGTCTCCACCCAGGAGGACAAGCCGGAGCTGATCGTCGCCATCAACCCGGAGATCGTCCACGCCGAAGGCGAGGCCTTCGAGGAGGAGGGATGCCTCTCCATCCCCAAGTTCTCCGCCAACGTCCGTCGGCATGCCCGCGTGGTGGTCAAGGCGCTCAACCTGGACGGTGAGGAGCTCACCTACCGCTGCGACGACCTTTTGGCCATCGCCTTCCAGCACGAGATCGACCACCTGGACGGCATTCTCTTCATAGACCATCTCTCCCCGCTCAAGAAGGGGATCTTCCGCAAGCGCTATCTGCGCGCGCAGGAGGATGCAAAGGAGCATCATAAATGACCGGTATGCGCATCGTCTTCATGGGAACTCCCGAATTCGCCTGTCCCACGTTGCGTACGCTGATCGAGAGGGGGGAACAGGTGGTGGCCGTGGTCACCCAGCCGGACCGCCCGAAGGGGCGCGGGCAGCAGATGCTCCCCCCGCCGGTCAAGGTGCTCGCCGAACAGCACGGCATCCCGGTCATGCAGCCGGTCAAGGTGCGCCACCCGGAGCACATCGAGGAGATCAGGGCGCTCAAACCGGACCTGATCGTGGTGGTCGCCTTCGGCCAGATCCTTCCCAAGGCACTGCTCGACATCCCCACCCATGGCTGCATCAACGTGCACGCCTCGCTCTTGCCGCGCTACCGCGGTGCGGCACCGCTCAACTGGTGCATCATCAACGGCGAGGCCGAGACCGGTGTCACCACCATGATGATGGACGTCGGGCTCGATACCGGTGACATGCTCTTGAAGCGCGCCACCCCCATCGACCCCGACGAGGATACCAGCTCCCTGCACGACCGCCTCTCCCAGATCGGCGCGGACCTGTTGGGCGAGACCCTCGACGAGCTGGCGGCCGGTCGGCTCACCCCGGAGAAGCAGGACGACACCCTCACCTGCTACGCTTCCATGCTCAAGAAGGAAGACGGGGAGATCGACTGGAGCAAGGACGCCGCCACCGTCAAGAACCTGGTGCGCGGCATGACCCCGTGGCCCGGCGCCTACAGCCACCTGGACGACAAGTTCCTCAAGGTCTACCGGGTGCAGACCGCGGCGGGGAAGGGCGCTCCCGGCGAGGTACTGAAGGCGGGCCGCGACGGCATCGAGGTCGCCTGCGGCAACGGAAGCGTGCTGATCCTCGAGCTGCAGCTGGAAGGTAAAAAACGACTGCCGGCGGCCGATTTCCTGGCCGGCTGCAGGCTGGAACCGGGGCTGGTCCTCGGCAAGAAGGGGTAGTCTTTTCATGCAGAACGCTGAACATCACAAGCCGCCCCAGAAGAGGCTGTTCGTGGCCCTGATGGGGGTCACCTGCATCCTGGTGGTGGGGCTCATATATCTCGGCTGGTACATCCCGACCAAGGGGCTCGCCAACATCCATCCCGACCTGCCGCGCTGGACCGGCATGTTCTTCGTGATCGTCTCCGGCGTCGCCCTTTTCGGGACGGCGCTGCTGGTCCTGACCACCGCGCTCGGCAAGGACATCCTGTTCACCAAGTTCATGAGGGGCGTGGTCATCAAGTTCCTGCTGCCGCTCATCGAGATGATCGGCAGGCTGTGCGGCATCTCCAAGGACACCATCCGCCAGTCTTTCGTGGCGATGAACAATTCCCTGGTCATCTCCCAGCGACTGAAGATCAAGCCGGACCGCATCCTGATCCTGCTACCGCACTGCCTGCAGTTGGCCGACTGCGAGATCAAGGTCACCGGGGACATCAACAAGTGCGTGGGGTGCGGACGCTGCGATATCATGGGGCTTGCCCGCGTCGGCAGGAAGTACAACGTCGACATCTCGGTGGCCACCGGCGGCACCCTGGCCCGCAAGGTCATCATCGAGAAGCGCCCCAAGCTGGTGCTGGCGGTCGCCTGCGAGCGCGACCTCACCTCCGGCATCAAGGACTGCTACCCCCTGCCGGTCATCGGCGTCCTCAACGACCGCCCCTTCGGCCCCTGCTTCAACACCCAGGTGGATGTGGACAAGATCGAGGAGGCGCTCGCCGCGGTGCTGTTGTAGCAAGCCAGAAAAGGTGAGCCACGCGGGACCGCCCCTACGGAGATGGTTGTTTTCATGGCAATCACGGAAATCCCTGAAAAAGGTTCAGCCAGGTGGGCAGCCTCCCTGTTTTTTCTGCTTCTGATCCTTCTGCAGATAATCCTTGCCGGCCCCTGTGCGGCGGCTGAGATCACCGACTACCGGGTCATCCGGCAGCCGATGACGGATGCGGCGGGGGGGCTGCGGGTGGCAATCAGGAGCTTCAAGTCCAACGGGGTTCCTCACCTGCTGGTGGTGGACCCCGTCTCCCTCAAAACCTCCGATCTCCCCGCCTCGGCGCTGAATCCCGCTTCGACACCTCCCGGCGCCAAGCTGCACTCCTCCCCGTACCTGCAGGCCATCGAGACCTACACCGGCGCCCCCTACCGGCTGCAAAACGGCGGCGCGACCCGGGCCCAATCGGCGGCCGACGGTGTCTTCCTGACCGTGGATCTCTGCCCCTCCAAGCGTCCCTTCGAGTACCAGCTTTTCGAGGCTGTGGAGAGGCTCGGCCAGGGGAGCCCGGTGCCGGTGGCGATCTGCATCACCGGCATCTGGTTGATCAACCACCCGGAGGAGCTGGCCTACCTGAAGAAGCAGGTGGCGGCGGGGAAGCTGGCCATCACCTGGGTCAACCACTCCTACCACCATACCTACGATCCCAAGGCGCCGCTGGAGCGCAACTTCGTGCTGACGCCGGGAACCGATTTCATGGAGGAGGTGCTGGGGCTGGAGCGGGAACTGTTGGCCCATGACTTGGTCCCTTCCCCCTTCTTCCGTTACCCTGGGCTTGTTTCCGACGCCAAGACCATGCGGCAGCTGGGTCTGCTGTCTCTGATCCCGATCGGTGCAGACGCCTGGCTGGCCAAGGGGGAGACGCCGCGCGACGGTAGCTTCATCCTGGTGCACGGTAACGGCAACGAGCCCAAGGGGATCAAACTGGTGCTGCCGATGCTGAGCGGGAAGGAACTCCGGCTGCGGCCGCTGCCGGCGGCCTTCATCCCATGATCGTCCCTCTCCGCCGCCTTCATCCCGTGATCATCGCTGACCGTCCCTCGAGCGACTCCGCCTACCGTCTCCTTCTCAGGGGGAGAGGGTGGCCGAAGGCCGGGTGAGGGCGTGGTCTTCAGCCTCCCTCACCCCCAGCCCCTCTCCCCTGAAGGGGCGAGGGGGGAGACGTTCACTATGAAAATAACAGTCTTCATCCTGATGCTTTCCCTGTTCCCGACCATGATGACCTTCGCCGACGATACCCCCCGCTATGTAACGGCCATCTCGCCGACACCGGTTCTTAATACTCCCGAATTTCACAAGTTCTTCTCCGGCAGCTTCAGGCTCGACCCCTGTGTGGGGGTGCGCCCCGTCGAGTTCGTGGCGCTCACCGGCACCCTGTTCCGCGTCGAGGGGGAGCGGCAGGACCACGGCGTCACTATCTACCGGGTGACCAGCTCCGATTATCCCTATCGATCCAAGACAGGCTTCTTCGTAGATGCACGTTTCGTCAAGGAGGTCGCGGGAGGGCCGCACGAGCGGACGCGCACGCTTCCCGAGTTGGAGGTGGTGCAGCAGAGGCTTTTGGCTGCCGTGGGCAAGCCGTACGTCTGGGGGGGGAATGTCAAGGAAGGGGTGCCGCTGTTAAGGGAACTCTACCCCCAGGGGGACCCGCTGGCCGGGGTGGACTGCTCCGGGCTTCTCTACCAGGCGACCGACGGCTTCACACCGCGGAACACCTCGGCGCTCACCTCCTATGGGGAGGCGGTGCGGGTGGCGGGGCTTTCTGCCGACCAGATCGCGCAACGGCTTAAACCGCTCGACCTGATCGTCTACAAGGGGCACGTGATGATTGTGCTGGATGACAGTTCCATCATCCAGAGCACCATGGGGTGCGGTGGGGGCGCGATGGGGGTGCACCTCTCCGAGATCCGGGAGACGCTGCGCCACCTCATGAAGCGCAGGCAGCCGGTCGACCTCTTTCCTTCGGGTGCCGCCGGAGCCAAGTCTTTCGTCGTCAGGAGATGGTTCAGCCGCTAAAGGCGGGATCGGTCATGGAGGAGATGGTCGCCTCCTTCTCGGCCGCCACCAGGTCGTTGCGGGGGAGCAACTCCTCGCTGCTGGGGAGCGGGCCGTCGGGGACGATGTCCAGGAAGATTTCCACCACCTCGGGGTCGAGCGCCTC
>NZ_DATFBA010000388.1:0-6091 GCF_035254065.1 Geomonas sp. | reverse complement strand
ATCTTCCTGGCGCGGGCAACGACCAGCTTGTCCTCCTCGGAGAGCTAGTCCATACCGAGGATGGCGATGATGTCCTGGAGGTCCTTGTACTTCTGGAGGACGTACTGGACCTGACGGGCGATGGCGTAATGCTCGTCACCGATGACCTGCGGATCGAGGATCCTGGAGGTGGAGTCGAGCGGGTCAACCGCCGGGTAGATGCCGAGCTCGGCGATCTGGCGGGAGAGAACGGTGGTCGCGTCCAGGTGGGCGAAGGCGGTTGCCGGAGCCGGGTCGGTCAAGTCGTCGGCGGGGACGTAGATCGCCTGGACCGAGGTGATGGAACCCTTGTTGGTCGAGGTGATGCGCTCCTGCAGCTCCCCCATCTCGGTCGCCAGGGTCGGCTGGTAACCGACGGCGGAAGGGATGCGGCCGAGAAGCGCCGAAACCTCGGAACCCGCCTGGGTGAAGCGGAAGATGTTGTCTACGAAGAGGAGCACGTCCTGCCCTTCCTCGTCGCGGAAGTACTCGGCGATGGAGAGAGCGGAAAGGGCGACGCGGGCACGCGCCCCCGGGGGCTCGTTCATCTGGCCGTACACCAGGGCCGCCTTGTCGAGAACGCCGGACTCCTTCATCTCCATCCAGAGGTCGTTCCCTTCACGGGTACGCTCGCCGACGCCGGCGAAGACGGAGAAACCGCCGTGCTGCTTGGCGATGTTGTTGATCAGCTCCATGATGAGAACGGTCTTGCCGACGCCGGCGCCGCCGAACAGGCCGATCTTACCGCCCCTGGCGTACGGTGCGAGCAGGTCGACGACCTTGATGCCGGTGGTGAACGCTTCGACCTTGGTGGACTGGTCAACGAACTCCGGAGCGTGGCGGTGGATGCCGTACTCTTTCTCGTTGCCAACCGGACCCATCTCGTCCACCGGCTCGCCGATGACGTTCAGGATGCGGCCCAGGGTCTTGCGGCCGACCGGGACGGAGATCTGCTTGCCCATGTCCTTGACCTGCTGGCCGCGGACCAGACCGTCGGTGGAGTCCATCGCGATGGTGCGGACGGAGTTCTCGCCGAGGTGCTGGGCGACTTCGAGAACCAGGTTGAACTCCTGGTCGTCGATCGCCGGGTTGGTCACCCGAAGGGCGGTGTAGATCGGGGGCAGCTGCCCCGGCTCGAACTCGACGTCGATAACGGCGCCGATGACCTGCGATATTTTTCCGAAGTTGCTCATGTTACCCTCTTCCTCCTGCGGCCCCGAAAGGCCACTATTTTTATAAGTGTTAACCTTTGATCGATTCCGCACCGGAGATGATTTCCATCAGCTCCGTAGTGATCGCGGCCTGGCGGGCCCTGTTGTAGATCAGGGTCAGCTTGCCGATCATCTCCGTGGCATTCTTGGAGGCGCTGTCCATCGCGGTCATCCTGGCGCCGTGCTCGGAAGCAACCGACTCCAGGAGGGCCTTGAAGATCTGCACGTCGATGTGCTTGGGAAGCAGCTCATCGAGGAGCGCGCCCTTGGAGGGCTCGTAGATGTACTGGGTCTGGACCTCTTCCTCGGCGCCCTGCTTCGGTACCACCGGCAGCAGCTGCTCAAGGGTGATGTCCTGGCTCATGACGCTCTTGAACGCGTTGTAGATGATGTAGACTTCGTCGTACTCCTCGGCCAGGTACCCCTCGATCACCTCGCCGGCGATCAGCGCCGCCGTCTGGTAGGAAAGGGTGGAGAAGATGTTGCCGTGGTTCTTGCGGACCTTGTGACGGCTCCTGAGGAACTCGTACCCCTTGCGGCCGATGGTCATCAGCGAGACTTCGCTGAAGTCACCCTTGCGCTCCTTGAGGAAACGCTCGGCGGCCTTGCAGAGGTTGGCGTTGAAGCCGCCGCACAGACCGCGGTCGGAGGTGACCACCATCAGCAGCATGCGGCCGCCGTCGCGCTTGACCATCAGCGGGGAGGCATCAGCCTCCTGCTGCCTGGCCAGGCGCTCCAGCACCTCCGCCAGCTTGGCGGCGTAGGGGCGGGCGGCGACCACGTTTTCCTGGGCCCGGCGCAGCTTGGCAGCCGAGACCATCTTCATGGCCTTGGTGATCTGCCGGGTGTTCTTAACGGATACGATCCGTTTCTTGATTGATTTAAGGTTTGCCATGCGCTTCCCGTCCTTGGATTAGGCAGTAAATTCCTTCTTGAACTCGTCGAGGGCGGCAACGATCTGGGCTTTCAGGCCGTCATCGATCGCCTTCTTGTTCTTGAGTTCAGCAAGGACGTCCGCTTTCCTGGATTCGAAGAAAGCGAGGAGTTCCTGCTCGTAGCGGCCGAGCACGTTGACCGGGTAGTCGTCGACGTAGCCGTTGTTGGCGGCGAAGATGACGATGACCTGCTTCTCGTTGGAGAGCGGCTTGTACTGCGGCTGCTTGAGGATCTCGACCAGACGGGCGCCACGGGCGAGCTGCATCTGGGTCGCCTTGTCGAGGTCGGAACCGAACTGGGCGAAGGCCGCCATCTCGCGGTACTGGGCAAGTGCCAGACGCAGGGTACCGGCAACCTGCTTCATCGCCTTCACCTGGGCGCTCCCGCCGACGCGGGAAACCGAGAGGCCGACGTTGATGGCCGGACGGACGCCGGAGTAGAACAGGTCGCTCTCCAGGTAGATCTGGCCGTCGGTGATGGAGATGACGTTGGTCGGGATGTAGGCCGAAACGTCGCCCGCCTGGGTCTCGATGACCGGCAGAGCGGTGAGCGAACCGGCGCCCAGGGCGTCGGAGACCTTGCAGGCGCGCTCGAGGAGGCGGCTGTGGAGGTAGAAGACGTCGCCCGGGTAAGCTTCACGCCCCGGCGGACGGCGAAGCAGCAGGGAGAGCTGACGGTAGGCAACGGCCTGCTTGGAAAGGTCGTCGTAGATGATCAGGGCGTGCTTGCCGCTGTCGCGGAAGAACTCGCCCATGGTGACGCCGGTGTACGGTGCGATGAACTGCATCGGGGCCGGCTCGGAAGCGGAAGCGGCGACGACGATGGTGTAGTCCATGGCGCCGTGCTCTTTCAGCTTGGAAACGACCTGGGCAACCGTGGAGCGCTTCTGGCCGATCGCAACGTAGATGCAGATCAGGTCGCCGCCCTTCTGGTTGATGATGGTGTCGATGGCGACGGCGGTCTTGCCGGTCTGACGGTCGCCGATGATCAGCTCGCGCTGACCGCGCCCGATCGGAACCATGGAGTCGATCGCCTTGAGGCCGGTCTGCATCGGCTCGTGCACGGATTTACGGGCAACGATACCGGGGGCCTTCACTTCCACCTTACCGAAGGTGGTGGTGTTGATCGGGCCCAGGCCGTCGATCGGCTGGCCGATGGCGTCCACGACGCGGCCGATCAGGGCCTCGCCTACCGGGACTTCCACGATCCTGCCGGTCAGCTTGACCTGATCGCCTTCCTTGATGTGGGCGAACTCGCCGAGGATCGCCGCACCGACGTTGTCTTCCTCGAGGTTGAGGACCATGCCGGTGGTGCCGCCGGGGAACTCGAGGAGCTCACCAGCCATCGCCTTGTCAAGACCATGGATACGGGCAATACCGTCACCGATGGAGATGATGGTGCCGGTTTCGGCGACCTCCACCTCTTTGCCGTACCCCTTGATCTGCTTCTTGATAATCTCGCTAATTTCTTCCGCTTTGATTTCCATAGAACCGCTCACCCCTTCTGTAATGTATCTTGAATTCTGGCTAACTGTGTCCTTACGCTTCCGTCAAAAACCTTGTCGCCGATCTTGGTAACCACACCACCGATCAGGGCGGGGTCCACTTCGACTTTCAGCTCAACTTTCTTACCGGTCGATTTCTCCAGGGCGCCCTTGATCTCTTCGATCTGGGCGGCATCCAGGGCAATGCCGGAGGTCAGGGTAGGCCTGATCACGCCGGAGAGCTCGTCCGCCATCTTGGCGTAGCTTTCCGCGATGAGCGGCAGCACGGAGAGGCGGCCGCGCTCCAGGAGGAGCATCAGGAGGTTGGAGACGTACGGGGAGAGCTGCTGCTTCGCGATCAGCTCTTTCAGGATCTCGCTCTTGGCCTCGATGCCGTAGGCGGGGTTGGCGAACACCGCGCTGGCGTCGGCATTACCCGAGAGGAGCGTGCTGAAACGGGAGAGCTCGGCGTTGAAGCTGTCCACGGTCCCTGCTTCCGAGCCAAGCTGCACGAGTGCCTTGGCGTAACGTTTGGCTATAGCGTTCGTACTCAATGTAGCGTCACCACCTTGGAGATATAGTCGCCTACCAGCTTGTCCTGATCGCCTTTGGCGATGTTCTTAACGATCTTCTGCTCGGCAATCTCGACGGCCAGCTTGGCGGCTTCGGCGCGCAGCTCGTTCTTGGCCTTGAGCACTTCCTGCTCGGCGGCGGTCTCCGCCTGGGCCTTGATCCGCTTGGCGGCCTCCTGGGCCTCGGCGACGATGCGCTCCTTCTCGAGTTCGCCTTCCTTCTTCATGTTGGCGGAGATGGTCTCGATTTCCTGGTTGGCCTGGTCGAGACGGACCGAGTACTCCTGGAACTTCTTCTCGGCGGCGGCCTTCGCGGCTTCAGCTTCCTGCAGCGCGCGTTCGATACCTTCACGGCGGGCGGCCAGCGAGCCTTTCACGTCGGCCTTCTTCAGGGCCCAGACCGCGATCACCACCAGGGCGGCGAAGTCGATGCAGCGCCACATGAAGTCCTTCATCTGGGCGGCGTGGTGACCCGCTTCGTGTGCTGCCTCGCCGGCTTCCTTCGCTTCTTCGGCGAAGCCGATGGCGGCCAGGCCGAGGACCAGGGCGCTGGCGGCTGCGGCGCAGAGGATGATTTTGATATGTTTCTTTTGCATGCTACAGGCTCCTCCCCAGAACTTTTTCGCAGATGTCGGACGACAGGGTCTCGGCGCTCTGCTTGAGGAGCTCGCGTGCCTCCTGCGCCTCTTTGGCGACCTTGGCCTTGATGGAGGAGAGGGCTTCGGAAGCCTCCACGCGCGCCTTCTCGAGGATGGCAGCCTCCTGCTCCTGGGCCTGCTTCTTCAGGACGCCGCGCTCGTCGGCAGCGCTGGAGCGGATCTCGCGCATACGGGCCTCGTAGGCTGCGAGCTTCTCCTGCACTTCCCTGTCAACGGCAGCCGTCTTCTCCTTCGCGCCGCTGAGCTGAGCGGCCCGGTCGGCGAGATGCTTCCTGATCGGCTTGTAGAGGAAGACGTTCAGGAGCAGCACCAGAACCAGGAAGTTCACCAGCTGGAATACAAATGCCAAGTCTAAATTGATCACCCATCCACCTCTGTATACAGATTTAAAACGATTTATCCGTCGAAAACGCCGTAGGTATGCGCAAAACAGGTGATACCTATCACAGAAAACCTGTAAGGTCAAGAAATTTGACCGGAGAACCGAAGAATTGTATACACCAACTCCGCTTGGCTGAACGCATTTTACGCACTCGTCAACCATCCGTTCCGATGGTGTCGGGTGGCCCATCCGCAATTACGTCCCCCCCCTTGATAAAGGGGGGACAGGGGGGATTGCTTTTGTCACTTCCAGGCAGGTGGGCCTTTGCACCCCATCCTCACCCCGGCCCTCCCCTTGAAGGGGAGGGGGAGTTTCAGGTAGCGGAAAATTGTTTTTCGGTAACCGTCTCGAAAATAACAGGCGTGCCCCCTTCCGTTACGAGGGAAAGGGTATGGATGCGGGAAAAAGTTGTGAAATGTCGTTTTAAATATTAAGAATATCTATTATGCGGGTGAGCTCTTTCAGGTCGCCGAAGCTGATCTCCAGCTTGCCGCCGCGCCCGGCGCGCTTGATGGCGACCTTGGCGGCGAAGTGACGCTGCATCCGCTCCACCAGGTCCTTGGTGTCGGCATCCTCAACCTGTTTTTTCGGCTTGGCCGGGGCCACCTTGTTCTTCTTGCGCTTCACCAGGGCCTCGGTCTCGCGCACCGACAGCCTTCCTTTCACGATCTCGTCGCGGGCCGCCTTCTGCTCCTCCGGGTCCTCCAGGGTCAAAAGCGCGCGGGCATGGCCCATGGTGATGCGATCCTCCGCCACGTCGCGCTTGATCTCGACCGGCAGCCGCAGAAGCCGCAGCGCGTTGGCGATGGTGGAGCGCTCCTTCCCCACCC
>NZ_DATFBA010000387.1:0-7260 GCF_035254065.1 Geomonas sp. | reverse complement strand
GCAGCCGGTCGACCTCTTTCCTTCGGGTGCCTCCGGGGCGAAGTCTTTCGTGGTCAGGAGATGGTTCAGTCGCTGAGGGCGGGATCGGTCATGGAGGAGATGGTTGCCTCCTTCTCCGCCGCCACCAGGTCGTTGCGGGGGAGCAACTCCTCGCTGCTGGGGAGCGGGCCGTCGGGGACGATGTCCAGGAAGATTTTTACCACCTCCGGGTCGAGCGCCTCGCCGCTTAACTCCCGGATCATCCGTCTCGCCTCGGAGTGCGGGTATCCCTTCCGGTAGGGGCGGTCCATGGTGAGCGCGTCGTAGATGTCGGCGATGGAGACGATCCTGGTCTCCAGCGGGATCTGTTCGCCCGCGAGCCCGACCGGGTAGCCGGTGCCGTCGTACTTCTCGTGATGGTACTGGATGATGTTGCGGGCCACCTCGGAGAGGTGCGCCTTTTCGGCCAGGTCGGCTCCCCAGTGGGTGTGCATCTTCATGGTCTCGAACTCGTCGTCCGATAGCTCGTTGGGGCCGTTCAGGATGAACTCGGAGACCCCGATCTTGCCGCAGTCGTGCAGCCAGCTGCCGTACTTGATCTGCCGTTGGGTCTCCTTGGGAAGCCGCATGGCATCGGCGATCATCAGGGCATAGACGGCGACCCGGTCGCAGTGCCCCTTGGTGTTGGGATCCTTGAGCTCGATGGTCTGGGCCAGGGAGCGCAGCACCGACTCGTCCTCCCGGCGCATGGTATGGACCATCCGGTAGCGCCGCAATCCCTCCTTGACCACCTCCAGGATTTCCTCGTTTTTCCACGGCTTGACGATGTAGCGGAAGACTTCCGACGTGTTGATGGCGGCCAGGGCGGTGGGAAGGTCGACGTACGCGGAGATCAGCACCTTAACGGTATCGGGGGAGATCGCGCGCAGCTTGGAGAGAAACTCCAGCCCTGTCATCCCCGGCATCTGGTTGTCAGATACCACCACGGCGATCTCGTGCTCCTTGAAGAGTTCCAGGGCCTCATCAGCGTTGCGCGCGGTGAGGATGGAGACACCGACGGATTCAAAGAGGTCCTGGGAGAACCGCAGAATAAGCTTGTCGTCATCTACGAAGAGAATCTCTGCCGCCATGATAACCCCCGCCTGTGCTGCCGAGGGCCGTGCCTCCCGACGGTCACTGCTTGATGGCAAAGGATATTATGGGCTCATGAACCGATTGTCAATTTGAATGTTGCGAATTGCCGGCATTTTCACCTGATCGTTGCCCGCCGGTTGCATTCCTCGTGCACCTCCGCCAACTGCCGGGGGGCAAGGGAGTAGGAGCTGCGCAGCGCGATGAGGTCGGCGTCGGAAAGTCCCGGCAGGAAGAGGGTAAACCAGATGGCCGGCGTCTTGGGGTTGCGCAGCATGGCGAACCTCAGGTTGGCGCGGTTTCCCCAGCGGGGGTGACGGGCGACCACGGAGATGGTCTCGGCAGTGGCGGCGGGGGCGGTGAGGAAGGCGTGCACCCCCGACTCCTTGAGCTTGGGGTTTGCCAGCACCGCATCCACCAAAGCCGGCTCCCCGCTTTTCAGGAGCGCTTCCAGGATGGCGGGAGAGCCGCGCCGGGCCAGGGCTATCTTGTTCCCCAGTTCGGTCTCCGGGAGCCGTTTCAGGACTGCCCGCTCGGCGGCAAGCCGCAGGTCGGGCGAGGTGCCGGGGAGTTGGACCAGGTTGACCAGTTCGAAGAGGAAGAGCTGCGGGAGCACGGCGGAGATGACGGCAGGGGGGGCATCGGCATGCCCGGCCAGGGCGATGAGCAGCCGGCGGCTGCGGCCGACCAGCGGCAGCTTGTGCAGCGCCTTGATGAGCGACTCGGGGAGGGTGCGCCGTTTCAGGAGCGCCAGCAGGTGCTGTTCGGTGAGGTGCGGGTTCTTGAGGGTGTTCTTGAGGACCTCGGGGTCGGCGTCCATCAGCAGGGAGAACAGCTCCTCGCTGCTGGCAATGAGCGCCTGCCGCAGGCGGGTTACCTTAGCCTGATCGAAAGAGTCGGCTGGCGATGATGATGGATCTGCTGTCATCGGCAAAACTCGCTGGGGTGTAGATGGTCCCGTCTTTCGGGAACGTCAAAGCCGTTCGCCCTGAGCCTGTCGAAGGGGGGGCGACACTCCTCTCCCCCCGGATGGGGGGATGCTGGGATTCGAGGTGCGGCTCCCTCTGCAAATCCGACATCGCTCCCCCTCCCTGACCATCCCCCTTCGGGAGAGGGGAGTAAGAGGCGTAGCCGGGGGGCAGGCAAGGCGTCATCATACGTCACAAGAGCAATCGATACAAGAGGGTGCGGTGAAGGGGGATGGAACGACCTGCTGTTGGGGGGCTGTGAGGGCGCCTGCGGCTTCCCTCGCCCCGGCCCTCTCCCCGAGGGGCGGGGGTAAGCTGATGGGAGTTGGTTGAGGTGAGGACGTGCTGGCTTACTCGGCGCAGCAGGAGAGGCGGTCGAGATCGCGGCGGAAGGCTTGGGCGCAGAGGCGTAGTCCCTCCCCCATCGAGGGGTAGACGTGCAGGGTCTCGGCGAGCTGCCCGACGGTCATCCCCATCCTGACGCAGATCGCCGCCTCGTTGATGATGTCGGCGCCCCGGTGCAGGCAGAGGTGCACACCCAGGATTTTGCCGGTGGTGTTGTCGGCGACCATCTTGATGGCGCCCCTGAGTTCGCCGGTCACGTGGGCCTTGGGAATGGTGGAGGCATCGATGGTGTGGCAGACCACGTCGAAACCCGCCTTGCGTGCGGCCTCTTCGCTGTAACCGACGGTGGCTACCTCCGGGTCGGTGAAAATGGCCATGGGGATGCTCAGGTAGTCGACGGCGCAGCGGCATCCGTCCAGCATGTTGTCGACGGCGGCGATCCCCTCCCGTGCCCCCTTGGTGGCGATCTGGCTGCCGCCTGTCACGTCGCCGGCCGCCCAGATGCCGGGGGCCGTGGTGCGAAGTTCGCGGTCAATCTTGATGAAGCCGCGCTGGTCCACCTCCACCCCTGCCTCTTCCAGACCGATCCCCTTGCTGGCCGGCGCGGTGCCGACCGCCAGCAGCAGCTCCTTGGTCAGGAAGGAGCGTGGCTCGCCGCGGTAGAGGGCCTCGATCTGCACCCCACCATGATGCGGGGCCACCGAACAGACCGTGACGCCGGTGATCACCTCCATCCCTTCCGCCAGCAACGCTTCCTGCAGCGCCTTGGCCGGTTCGGCCTCGACTGCCGGCAACAGCCTGCCGCCGTGCTCCAGGACCCTTACCTTGGCGCCCAGGCGCAGGAACATCTGCCCGAGTTCCAGGGCGATCACACCGCCGCCGATGATGGTCAGCTCGGTAGGGAGCCGCTTCAACAGCAGCGCGCTCTTGCTGGTAAGGTAGGAGATCTTGTCGAGGCCGGGGATGGGGGGCACCCGCGGGAAGCCGCCGGTGGCGATCAGGAAGCGCTCTCCCTTGATGGTCCGGTCGCCGACCTGCAGGGTGTCGGGCGAGAGGAAGACGGCGTTGCCGCGGATCAGGGTGAGGCCGGGGACGTTCTTCAGCACGTTCAGATACTTGGACTTCCGCAGCTCCTCGACCACCTCGTTCTTGTGGTCGTCGAGCGGGGAGAAGTCGACCTCGCCCAACCGGGTGCCCAGGCCGAGCCGTTCTCCAATCTCCGCCTGGTGCCGGAAGAGGGCGGAGTGGATGAGCGTCTTGCTCGGGATGCACCCCCAGTTTATGCAGGTGCCGCCCAGCACGCTCTTCTCGATCATGATCGGCTGTGCTCCCTTCGCTTGGGCCCGCAAGGCCGCGGCAAAGGCGGTCGAGCCGGAACCGAGAATGACGATCTCCTTTGTTCCGTTGCCGTTATTCATATCGACCCTCTGTGCTTTAGTTTACGTCATCCAAGAAGAAGCGTAAAGATTTCGGGATATTATCACTTTCTCATCTCCCGCCCCATCCTCACCCTGTCCCTCCCCTTGAAGGGAGGGGACGTTGAGCTGGCCTGGGGAGTGGCTCCGAAAGTGCCTGTCCCCTTGCCTGCCCCAAAGGGACGCCGTCAGGTCCCCTCTCCCGAAGGGGGAGGGTTGGGGAGGGGGAGCTATGTCCGATTTGTGGATGAAGCTTCATCCCGGACCCGGACAGTGTTCCCCCCTCCCAGCCTCCCTCTTTCGGGAGGAGGAGGGGGCGGACAGCCCTTCGACGGGCTCAGGGCGAACGGGGAGGAACAGCCCTTCCACGGGCTCAGGGCGAAAGGGGTCCTGGCGTGGTCGTGCAGGTGAAGGTGTGCTTGTTTCCCGGCGCGTTCTTGAGGTTTCCATGCGGGATAATCCTTGACAGCGCTATTCCATGAATGTATTCTGGCGAGCCTGTCTCACAGGACACCCTATAGTTTGTGCCGATTCGGCAGCTAGTGAAATCAGTAAGTTAGCGGAGGCGGCGTGTTGACATTTCAGGACCTGATTCTCTCCCTGCAGGGGTACTGGGCACGGCAAGGTTGCGTGATCCAGCAGCCCTACGATACCGAAAAAGGGGCGGGCACTTTTAACCCGGCCACCTTCCTGCGCGTGCTCGGCCCCGAGCCGTGGAATGTTGCCTACGTGGAGCCCTCCCGGCGCCCCACCGACGGCCGTTACGGTGAAAACCCCAACCGGCTGCAGCACTACTACCAGTTCCAGGTGATCATGAAGCCGTCACCGATGAACATCCTGGACCTCTACCTCGACTCCCTGAGGGCCTTCGGCATCGACCCCGGCAAGCACGACATCCGCTTCGTCGAGGACGACTGGGAGTCCCCGACCCTGGGCGCCTGGGGCCTGGGCTGGGAGGGCTGGCTGGACGGCATGGAGATCACCCAGTTTACCTACTTCCAGCAGGCCGGCGGCATCGACCTCAAACCGGTAGCCTCCGAGATCACCTACGGCTGCGAGCGCATCGCCATGTACCTGCAGGGCGTGGACAACGTCTACGACCTCGAGTGGGTGAAGGGCGTCAAGTACGGCGACATCCACCACGAGAGCGAGGTGGAGTTCTCCACCTACAACTTCGAGGAGGCGGACGTCGACATGCTGCTCACCCTCTTCAAGATGTACGAGAAGGAGTGCGTGCGGCTGGTGGAGAAGGGGCTGGTGCTCCCCGCCTACGACTACGTGATGAAATGCTCCCACACCTTCAACCTCCTGGATGCCCGCGGCGCCATCTCGGTCACCGAGCGCGCCTCCTACATCGGCAAGGTGAGGAACGTGGCAAGGCTGTGCGCCGAGGGATACCTGCAGATGCGTGAGCGGCTCGGCTTCCCGCTCTTGAAAGGAGGCCGCTAGTGGCAAAAGACCTTTTTCTTGAGATAGGGTGCGAGGAGATCCCGGCCGGCTTCATCCCCAAGGCGATGGCCGACATGGAGCAGCTGATCAAGCGCGAGTTCGAGAGCGCACGCCTGGAGTTCGGCGAGATCGTCACCCTGGGCACCCCGCGCCGCCTGGCGCTGGCTGTCAAGGCGGTGGCCGACCGGCAGCCGGACGCCGAGCTGGTGGCCATGGGCCCCTCCAAGAGCGTCGCCTTCGACGCGGACGGCAACCCCACCAAGGCCGCCCAGGGCTTCGCCCGCGGTCAGGGGGTCGACGTCAAGGACCTCACCATCGTCGCCACCGAGAAGGGCGAGTACATCGCCGCCAAGAAGAGCGAGATCGGACGCGAGACCTCGGAGCTTTTGACCGAGATCCTGCCGCGGCTGGTGAACGCCATCCCCTTCAAGAAGTCGATGCGCTGGGGCGACCTGGACGTCCGCTTTGCCCGCCCCATCCACTGGATCATCGCCCTCTTTGACGGCATGGTGGTCCCTTTCTCCTTCGGCAACATCGAAAGCGGCTCCGTCTCCCGCGGCCACCGCTTCATGGCCAACACCACCTTCCCGGTGCGCGACTTTGCCCACTACCTGGAAGAGTGCGAGCGCCATTTCGTGATCCCCGATCCGGAGAGAAGGAAGGAGATCATCCGCCGCGAGATCGCCCGGGTCGCCAAGCAGGCGAAGGGGAACGTGCTCCCGGACGAGTCGCTGTTGGAGCAGGTTGCCTTCCTGGTGGAGTACCCGAGCGCCGTGCACGGCACCTTCTCCGAGAGCTTCCTGGCTGTTCCGCGCGAGGTGCTGATCACCTCGATGCGCGAACACCAGCGCTACTTCTCGCTGGTGGACGACCAGGGGAAACTCCTGCCCGGCTTCATCACCATCAACAACACCCTCACCGATGACCCCGAGGTGGTGGTCAAGGGGAACGAGCGCGTGCTGCGCGCCCGCCTCTCCGACGCCCGCTTCTTCTTCGACGAGGACAGAAAGCACACCCTGGCCAGCCGGGTGGACGCCCTGAAATCGGTGGTCTACCAAGCGAAACTGGGGACCTCCTACGAGAAGATGGAGCGCTTCCGGACGCTGGCCAAGGGGCTGGCCGAAAGGCTGAACCCGTCGGCCGCCGAGCAGGTGGTGAAGGCCGCAACGCTCTGCAAGGCCGACCTGGTCACCGGCATGGTCGGCGAGTTCCCCGAAGTGCAGGGGATCATGGGGCGTGAATATGCCCTCCACGACGGCGAAGAGGCCGCGGTGGCCAACGCCATCGCCGAGCACTACCTGCCGACCCAGGCCGGGGGCGAGCTCCCCTCCTCCGACGTCGGCGCCTTCGTCTCCCTCTCCGACAAGATGGACACCATCTGCGGCTGCTTCAGCGTCGGCCTGATCCCGACCGGCTCTGCCGACCCCTACGCGCTGCGCCGCTCCGCCATCGGCATCATCAACATCATCCTCGACAAGGGGTACCGGTTGCCGCTGGATGGTTTCATTAAAAGTTCCCTCGATCTGCTCTCCGCCAAGGCCACCCGGCCGCTGGAGGAGGTGCACAGGGACGTGCTGGAGTTCTTCAAGGGGCGCTTCGTCAACCTGATGGCCGACCGCTACCCATCCGACGCGGTGGAGGCGGTGGTCTCGGTCTCCTTCGACGACTTGGTGGATGCCGCCGCCAAGATCTCGGCACTCGCCGAGTTCCGGAACCGCGACGACTTCGCCGCCCTGGCGGTGGCCTTCAAGCGCGTCTCCAACATCGTGAAGGGGGGCGTCGACACCCCTGTTTCCGAGGCGCTCTTCCAGGACGCAGCCGAAGGGGCGCTCTATAAGGCCCTGCAGGGTGTGAAAGGGAAGGTCGAGTCGGCGGTGGCGGGCGCTCAGTACCTGGCCGCACTGACCGAGATCGCCACCCTGAAGGAATCGGTCGACCTCTTCTTCGACAAGGTAATGGTCATGGCCGAGGAC
>NZ_DATFBA010000386.1:0-4921 GCF_035254065.1 Geomonas sp. | reverse complement strand
AGGGCCGTTGAACATCATTATCAACGGCATGTGCTCAATTTAGAAGAGAAAATGCCGCCTCCAGAAAGTCTGGAGAGCGGCATTTTCAACACGTTAAGTAAGGGCGTAGGCTCGATGCGGCTCCCCTTTTCATTCATCAACCACTTTATTTACCAGGTCTCGTCCGGCTCGCCCCACAGGTTGAAGGCGATGTCGTCCAGGAGTTCCGGTATCCCCTCGCCGGTGGCGGCCGAGACCGGGAAGACCTTGATCCCCCGCTCCTCGAAGTAGGGAAGGATCTCCTTCAGGTTCTCCCGCACGTTGGGAAGGTCGATCTTGTTGATCACCACGGTCTGCCGCTTCTCGGCAAGCTCGGGGTTGAACAGCTTGAGCTCACGGTTGAGCGCCTCGTACTCGGCGATGGGATCGCGCTCGGGCATCCAGGAGAGGTCGAGCATGTGCAGGAGCTGCCCGGTCCGCTCCAGGTGCTTCAAGAAACGGTGGCCAAGGCCTGCCCCTTCGCTGGCTCCCTCGATGAGTCCGGGGATGTCCGCCATCACGAAGGTGCGGTAGTTCTTGTAGCGTACCACGCCCAGATGCGGTTCCAAGGTGGTGAACGGGTAATCGGCGACCTTGGGGCGCGCGGCCGAGATCTTGGTGATCAGCGACGACTTGCCGACGCTCGGCATCCCCAAAAGTCCCACGTCCGCCATCAGCTTCAGCTCCAGCCTGATCCAGCGCTCCTCACCCGGCTCGCCCGGCTGGGCGAACTTGGGGGCCTTGTGGGTGGCGGTCTTGAAGCGGGCGTTCCCCTGGCCGCCGCGTCCCCCTTTCAAGAGAACGATGGAGGAGTCCGGATCCGCCAGGTCGGCCAGTTCTTCACCGGTCTCGGCGTCCTTGATCACCGTTCCCTGCGGGACCAGGATGGTCAGGGTATGGCCGGCGGCTCCGTGCTTGTCACTCCCCTTGCCGTGCATGCCGCGGCCGGCCTTCTGGTGCGGGTGCTGGCGCAGGTCGAGCAGGGTGGAGAGCTGCGGGGAGACCTTCACCACCACGTCGCCCCCCTTGCCGCCGTCACCACCGTCCGGTCCGCCCAGCGGGATGAACTTCTCGCGCCGGAAGGAGACGCACCCCGCGCCGCCGTCGCCCGACTTCACATTGATCTTCACTTCATCTATGAAACTCATCGTTTTCCCATGTAACGGCAAAAGCCCGGACCAATTCGGCTCCGGGCTTTTACACTGGTATGTTGCGGCTGCTAGTTGGCCGGGTAGACGGAGACCTTCTTGCGGTCTTTGCCCATCCGCTCGAACTTCACCACGCCTTCGATGAGGGCGTAAAGGGTGTAGTCCTTGCCGAGACCCACGTTGTTGCCCGGGTGGATCTTGGTGCCGTGCTGACGGTAGATGATGTTACCAGCCTTTACCGCCTCGCCGCCGAACTTCTTGCAGCCAAGCCTTTGGCCGTCGGAGTCGCGACCGTTCCTGGAGCTACCGACGCCTTTCTTGTGTGCCATTTTGCTTTCCTCCTGACGGAAGCCGCCGATCTAACACGGCCGCACCGCCTCTTTAAAAATATCTGCTAGGCATTGATCTTTTCGATCTTCAGGATGGTCCTGAGCTGGCGGTGCCCGTTAAGTTTCCTGGAGTCCTTCCGGCGCTTAGACTTGAAGACCAGAACCTTCTTGTCTTTACCCTGCTCGACAATTTTGCCGACCACAGAGGCGCTGGGCACTAAAGGTGTTCCGATAACGACCTTATCGCCGCCAACCATCAGGACTTCGGAGATCTCGACGGTATCGCCTACCGCACCCTCCAATTTCTCGACTTTCAAAAAGTCGCCCTCGGAAACTTTGTACTGTTTCCCTCCGGTTTTAACTACTGCGTACATTCTACTTCACCACCTTTACTCTGGATTTACTGTGAGCGGTAAAACTTATCTTGAAAAGAACCGGAAGTCAAGGAGTTTTATGCGGCAGGCTGATTTTTTATCACCCCTCGGCCGGGACGACTCAGCTGAGATCGACGTGGATCTCGTCCCCCTTGATCTCCACCGGGTAGATCCTGAGCTTGCACTCCGGGTGCTCGGCGCAGACACCCGTGGTGAGGTCGAAACGATACCCGTGACGCTGGCAGGAGAGCTTGCCGGCCTCCTTGACCAGGGCGCCTTCCAGGGGCGCGCCCTGGTGCGGGCACTCGCGCTCACAGGCGTAGACGACCCCCTTGGTCTTCACCAGCAGGATCGACTGCCCCTCGACCTGCACCAGCTTCTTCCCCCACTCGGGGACCTCCGAAACTTTTGCTGCAAATGCCATGGCACACCTCCAGGTAGTAACGGCCAGAAGCAATCCCCCCTGTCCCCCCTTTATCAAGGGGGGGACGTGATGCGCGAAAACGCCCCTCGTACCCTCCCCTTCAAGGGGAGGGACAGGGTGAGGATGGGTTCCAACCTAGGCTTTGGAAACGATCTTGACCGCGTGGGCGGCCTGCTCGGCTTTCTGGCGGGCGTCGTCGGTCCCCTCGCCGAAGCAGAGGGCGACTCCCATGCGGCGTCCTTTCCTGGTGTCGGGCTTGCCGAACAGGCGCAGCTTGGCGCTCGGCACGGCGAGGGCCTCGGCCACCCCTTCGAAGGTGACCTCGCCGGCCTTTTCCTCGGCCAGGATCACGTGCGAGGCTGCCGGGCCCAGGTTCACCACCGGCGGCACCGGCAGGCCCAGGATGGCCCTTACGTGCAGCTCGAATTCGGAAAGGTTCTGGGAGAGCATGGTGACCATCCCGGTGTCGTGCGGCCGCGGGGAGACCTCGCTGAAGTAGACCTGCGACCCCTTCACGAAGAACTCCACCCCGAAGATGCCGCGCCCGCCCAGGGCGCTCGTCACCGCCTCCGCCTGCCGCTGCGCCTCGGCCAGCACGGCCTCCTCCATGCCGATCGGCTGCCACGACTCGTGGTAGTCGCCGTCGATCTGGCGGTGGCCGATGGGGGGGCAGAAGCTGGTGCCATCCTTGGCACGCACGGTGAGCAGGGTTATCTCGTAGTCGAAGGGGATGAACTCCTCCACGATCACCTTGTCGGAGGCGCCCCGGGCTCCCTCGATGGCGTAAGTGAAGGAGTGCTCCAGGTCCGCCAGGTCGCGCAGGACGCTCTGCCCCTTGCCGGACGAGCTCATGATCGGCTTCACCACGCAGGGAAGACCGATCACCTCCACCGCCTGCCGGAACTCATCGAGACTGGTGGCGAAGCGGTAATCGGCGGTGGGAAGTCCCAGCTCCTCGGCGGCCAGCCTGCGGATACCCTCGCGGTTCATGGTGAGGTTGGCGGCGCGGGCGGTCGGGATCACGTTGAATCCCTCGCGCTCCAGCTCCAGCAGATATTCGGTATTGATCGCCTCGATCTCGGGGACGATGTAATCGGGGTTCTCCAGCCGCACCACCCGCTCCAGGTCGGCCCGGTTCAGCATGTCCACCACGTGACCGCGGTGGGCCACCTGCATGGCCGGGGCTCCTTCGTAGCGGTCAACCGCGACGACCTCGACCCCCAGCCGCTGGGCCTCGATCACCACTTCCTTGCCCAGCTCTCCCGAGCCAAGCAGCATGATCTTCGTTGCCCCCTTCTTCATCGGCGTACCAATCATTTCCACTCCTATTGCGATACTTACTAAACTCTTTTTGTTTTCTTACCCTCGCCCCTTCAGGGGAGAGGGTGGCCGAAGGCCGGGTGAGGGTGCCTCAATGATCCGGAAACTGCCGCCCCTCACCCCTGCCCCTCACCCCTGAAGGGGCGAGGGGATAAGGCCGTCTCTCAGCTGACGGTGACCTCGAACTGCTCCTGGTGGAAGCCGGGCTTGGCGCGGACTGTGATCCTCTTCTTGAAGTTCTTCTCCAGTTCCTCCAGACCGCGACGCTCCTCGTCGTAAAGGAGGTCTGCCACCTGCGGGTGCACGGTCAGCATCACTTTGGTTCCCCGGATGTCCAGCATCTCGCGCCTTAATTCACGGAAGATCTCGTGGCAGACGGAGATCTTGGACTTCACGTAGCCCCTTCCCTCGCAGTACGGGCAGGGCTCGCACATCATCCGCCCCAGGCTCTCGCGCACCCTTTTCCTGGTCATCTCCACCAGGCCCAGCTCGGAGATCTTCAGGATGTTGGTCTTCGACTTGTCGCTCTTCAGCGCCTCCTCCAGCGCGCCGTAGACCTTCTCCCGGTTCACCTCCTTCTCCATGTCGATGAAGTCGATGATGATGATGCCGCCCAGGTTCCTGAGCCTCAACTGGTAGGCGATCTCCTTGACCGCCTCCAGGTTGGTCTTCAGGATGGTGTCTTCGAGGTTGTGCTTGCCGACGTAGCGCCCGGTGTTGACGTCGATGGCGGTGAGCGCCTCGGTCTGCTCGATGATGATGTAGCCGCCGCTCTTCAGCCAGACCTTGCGCCCCAGGGCGCGGCTGATCTCCACCTCCAGACCGAAGTGGTCGAAGATCGGCTCCTCCTCGTCGTAGAGCTCGATCGAGTACTTCATCTTGGGCATGAAGGTGCTGATGAACTGCACGATCTTGTCGTATTCCGGCTTGGAGTCGACCACGATCCGCTCGACCGACTCGGTCAGGATGTCGCGCACCACCTTCTGGGTGACGTCCAGATCGGAGTGGATCAGGCTGGGGGCGCCGGCCTTGTCCTTCTTCTTGACGATCTCTTCCCAGAGCTTGGTGAGGTAGTGCAGGTCGGCGACCAGGTCCTCCTCGCTCTTGCCGTCGGAGACGGTCCTGACGATGAAGCCGCCACCCACCGGCTTGATGCGGTCCACGATCTCTTTGAGCCGCTCGCGCTCCGCCTCGTCCTCGATCCTGCGGGAGATGCCGACGTGGTCAACGGTCGGCATGTAGACGAGGTGGCGTCCCGGCAGGGAGATGTGCGCGGTGATGCGCGCCCCCTTGGTGCCGATCGGCTCC
>NZ_DATFBA010000385.1:0-6328 GCF_035254065.1 Geomonas sp. | reverse complement strand
GGGATCAGCTCCAGCAGGTGCTCCGAAATGACCTGGGACGCGATCCCTTTGACCGTCTCGAAGCCGTACTGCCGCGCCAAGGCCTCGATCAGTTCCTCAGGCGTGATCACCCCCATCTCGTCCAGGACCACCCCCAGCCGCTTGCCGCTCCCCCTTTGCCGGGACAAGGCGCGCTCCAGTGTCTTCATGGTAATGATGCCTGACTCGACCAGTAACTCTCCCAATGGTGTTTTCATGATCGAACCGACCTTTGATTGTAATTAGAGTATTTTAACTAACGTTCAAATAATACAGATTTCCTGTCAAATAGCAAAATAAAAAAAGGCCCGGGAAGGGCCTTTTTCATGCACGGAGGCGGGAAGGGAGGTGACCTTTCCGCCCTGGGTTCAGGAGCTGGTAACAGGGGGGCGCATGCCCCCCGGAGGTGCCAAGCGAGGCGCTCTCCCCGCTCGGCGGCCGGCGGCGCGCAGGCGGGGAGAGCTTCGAGCGATACTAGCGGACGTGGTCCTCGGGGTAGGCGCCGATGCTGTGGATGGCGAGGTCGGCACCCTGCATCTCCTGCTCGCGGTCCAGCCTGATCCCCACCGTCTTGGCGAGGACGCTGTAGACCAGGAACCCGTTGACCAGGGCGAACACGATGGCCGAGGCGGTCCCGGCCAGCTGCGAGACGATGGTGACACCACCGAGGCCTCCCAGAGCCTCCTGGCCGAAGAGGCCGGCAGCGATGCCGCCCCAGGAGCCGATCACGCCGTGCAGCGGCCAGACGCCCAGCACGTCGTCGATCTTCAGCTTCTCCTGCTCGATCTGGAAACCGAACACGAAGATCACGGCGGCGATCACGCCGGTGACGAAGGCGAAGAGCGGGTGCATGATGTCGGAGCCGGCGCAGATGGCGATCAGACCCGCCAGCGCCCCGTTGTGGACGAAGCCGGGGTCGTTCTTACTGGAGATCAGGGCGCCAAGCACGCCGCCCACCATGGCCATGAGGGAGTTGACCAGCACCACCCCCGAGATCTTTTCAAGATGGCCGGCGCTCATCACGTTGAAGCCGAACCAGCCGATCGCCAGGATCCAGGAGCCGAGTGCGAGGAAGGGGATGTTGCTGATCGGGATCGGGTGGGACTTGCCGCTCAGGTAGCGCCCGACGCGGGGGCCGAGGATGATGACGGCGGGAAGGGCGATCCAGCCTCCGATGGAGTGGACGACCACCGATCCCGCGTAGTCATGGAACTCGGCACCGCCCACCCGCTTGAAGACATCCTGCAGAAGGGAGGCGTTCTTCCCCCAGATGAGGGATTCGAAGAGGGGGTAGCTGAGCCCTGCGAAGATGGCGCCGGCGGTCACCTGCGGCCAGAATTTCGCGCGCTCGGCGATGCCGCCGGAGATGATGGCCGGGATGCAGGCCGCGAAGCAGAGCAGGAAGAAGAAGTGGGTGATGTCGTAGCCCTGGGTGTCGCCCAGCAACTGCTTCACCGGCTTGAGGAAATTGATCCCGTAGGCGATGGGGAAGCCGATCAGGAAGTACATGACGGTGGAGACAGACCAGTCGGTGAGTATCTTCACGAAGGCGTTCACCTGATTCTTCTTCCGCACGGTACCGACCTCCAGGAAGGCGAAGCCGGCGTGCATGGCGAAGACCATGACCGCCCCGAGCATAAGGAAAAGTACGTCGCTGCTGTTGCCAAGTGGTGTCATCGATGACATCCCGTTCATTCTGTTACCTCCATTGGTAAATGGCCCCACCTCTTTGTGAAGGCTCTGTACTGACCTGGTGCATCAAGCGGTGCCCCGTAGGGCTCTGCATGAAGATCTGCCAGCGGTGCCCCACACCTTTGTGGGGGCGAGCACAGCTGCTCCTGGCGCTGCTCTTCAGTGCGTTGCTGCCCGTTCCGCTGGGCCGGCATCGGCAGGCGCATAAAATTTCGGCACCCGCGTACCTCCGCGCCGTTGAGAAGGCGCTCTAACTAAGCAAAGTACTTGCCAAAAAGATAACTTCCTGTAATTATTGAGAGGCTTATTAGGCGTGGCTGCCGTTGCGGCTCATTAATGCCTAAAAAATGTGCTGTAATGCCTAAGGGGTAGGCAGCAATTGTGATTGACCTGTCGGACGCCGCAGGTTAAATTCAGCGGAAACCGGGGCTAGCGGCTAGGGGCTCGGGGCTAGGCTCAGGGGCTGAAAGTAGTGAGTAGTGAGTAGGCTACGGAATAGCGGGTAGTCGGGGGTAATCTTTTTGTCTCGCAAGACCGCACTCATCGCATGCGCCGACCTCGGCGGCTACTGTTACGGCGACCACCATCCCTTCAAGGTCCAGCGCTACCGCCTGGCCCGGGACCTGATGGACGCCTACGGGCTGCTGGCGCTGCCGGGGATGGAGCTCCGCTCTCCCCGTGCGGTGACTCGCGAGGAGCTCTTGGGGGTCCATGCGCCGGACTACCTCGACCGGCTGCAGGAGTTCAGCGCCGCCGGCCAGCCGAGGGCTGACTTCCGCTATGGCCTGGGCGATTTGGAGAATCCCGTCTTCCCGGGGGTCTACGACTGGGCCTGTCTGGGGGTGTCGGGCACCCTGGAGGCGGCGCGGCTGGTGACCGAGGAGGGCTTTGCCGCAGCCTTCAACCCGCTGGGGGGGTACCACCACGCCCAGAGGGACCGTGCCTCCGGCTTCTCGTATCTCAATGACGCCGCAGTGGCCATCAAGCAGCTGGTGGCGAAAGGGAAGCGGGTCGTCTACCTCGACATCGACGCCCACCACGGCGACGGTGTCCAGAACGCCTTCTACGACAGCGACCGGGTGCTGACCATCTCGCTGCATGAAAGCGGCGTCTACTTCTTTCCGGGCACCGGCTGCGAGTCGGAGACCGGCGTCGGGGGAGGGAAGGGGTACGCGGTCAACCTGCCGCTCAGGGCCCACACGGACGACGCGCTGTTCATGAAGGCCTTCGACGAGGTCGCCTTCCCGCTGATCGCCGCCTTCGACCCAGACGTGCTCTTCACCCAGCTTGGTGCGGACAGCTTCCGGACCGATCCGCTTACCCGCCTGGAGGTCACCACCCACGCCTACTCCTACATCCTGAGGAAACTGCGCGCCCTGCAGATCCCCTGGGTGGCGGTGGGGGGGGGAGGCTACGACATGATGAACGTGGCACGCGCCTGGACCATCGCCTGGGCCGTGATGAACGACCGTGAGCTCTCCCCGAGGCTGCCGGCTCCCTTCGTGAAACTGATCTCGGAGCTGGGGTATCCGCACCGCATGCTTTTGGACGCCATGCACTGGGCGCAGGAGGACGACCGCAACCAGGCGCTGGATGCGGTAGAGAAGAGCATCGCCTACGTGCGCGCCAACATCTTCCCCGTACTGATCGGTGGCCATGGCAAAAATCGCCGGAAATGAGCAGCTAAGGGATAGCCGGGGGCGGGAACTCTTCTCGCTGTACGACATCAACCGGCTGGAGCGCTCCGAGAAGGAGGCGATCTACCGCTGCCTGCTCCCCGACCGCCTGCTGAGGCTGATCGGGGAGGGGGGAGGGACTGTCAGCGTGATCGCTCCGGAGGGGCTGCGCCTTTTGCGCCTGGAGGCGCGGGTCACCCCCCAGGACCGCGATGCCGTCTTTTTCCTGGAACTCAGCGACACCCATCACCACCAGATGGAGCTCGCCTTCTGCCAGATCGCCGATCCGCGGGCGCCCCGCTTCGACGTCGATATCGACCAGCAGGGGAATAACAACCTGTTCGCCACCCTGGGAAGGAATCTCCCCGAGGAGCAGCGGGCCATGGAGGCCGGCCTCTTCCCGAACCAGACCCGGCGGGGACTGAGGATGTTCGGCGAATTCCTGCCGCTTCTGGAGCGCTTCACTGACGCGCTCGGCATGGAGCTGATCGTGGCCGAGCCGCTCACCTACGACAACGCGATCCGCTACGAGAAGTACGGCTTCGATTACGTGGTGGGCAAGAGGCTCATGCAGGAGATCGACGCCGGTTTCGCGCCGGGAGGGGAACTGTACCGGCGGCTGGACGGCTCCACCCCCTTCAGGCAGCGCTCCTTCGCCAACAGCGTGCTGGGGCGGAGCTGGGCCGTCCACGACGGCATACTCGACGACCCCTGGGACGGGGTCAGAATCTACAAAACCGTCGGCGTCCACGCCGGCGTTGACACCTTCCCCGGACGGGAAGGATACGGAGGTGTACCATCGGTACCATAGCTCAGGAAACCACCACTCCCCTTCCGGGACTGCTCTACTACACCCCGCCGGTCGGGGCCGTGATCAGCGGCCTGGACGGCAAGGTCGAACTCACCTTAGGCTTCGAGCCGATCCCCCTTTTGGCCGATGACCACCAGGCGCTCTCCGGCGAGGTTCCCAGCTACGACGCGCTGGGGCGCGGCATCTACCAGGCGCTGCGCACCGACCCCGGCTGCCGCTTCTGCGAGCGGTACGCGGCTCTCTTGAAGGAGGGGTATCCCCACTACGTGTCCGAGCTGGCGAGCCACATCCTCATGCTGGGGGAGAAGGACGTCGAGGTCCCCTACCTGGACCGCCGGGTGAACCTCCTGAAGATCTTCGCGCTCATGGAGCCCAACGACCCGCACTTCCCGCTGGAGATCGGCATCACCCTGCTCGACAAGGGGTGCCGCTTCTCGGCGCTGCACCTCTCCACGGTGACCCTCTTCAAGGCGGAGTCCTACCTCGAGCGGGCCCTGGCCCTGGCACCCGGCGAGCCCAAGGCGCTCTCCAACCTGGCGGAGGTCTGCTTCCTGCTCGGCAAGTATGAGAGGGCGGCGGCCCTGTGGCAGGAACTCCTCCCCGGGCTTGCCGCGCCGGCGGCCGAGGTGGTGCACGGACGCCTGGAGAGGATCGCCAAGCAGGAACTGCCGCGGGTCCCCGCCGTCGATTACCTGGAGGCCATTGCCGGCGCCCTCGCCATGAAGGACGACGGCGAGTACATCGAGGCGGCCGCCATCCTCACCGACATCATGTCCGACGCCTTCTTCGCCTGCGAATTCCCGATGCCGGAGATCCCCTACCTGCTTGCCCTTTGCTGCATCGACATGGGCGGGGTGGGGGACGCGCGCACCTTCCTGCGCCAGGCGCTCAAGATCAACCCGGATTTCGCAGAGGCCAAGGCAACCCTGGAACAACTGCAAGCATAGGAGGCGATTATGGCCGCATACAGCGCGGCTGACTGGATTTTTATAGCCGGCGTGATGGTGGTGATCCTCGTCCTGGTCGCCATCAGCGGCATGAGGAAGCGGTGACGCGGAGTATCTCTCCGCTGCCGCTGAACTTGTGATAGATTGAGGTAAGCACCGGCAGTACTTCATACAATCACTGTCGGAGTACTTCATACAATCAGTGTCGGAGGTCGTATGGCAACGCCTGACATGAAGCAGATCATCACAACATACAAGACCATCGCCGTGGTGGGCCTGTCGCCGGACGAGGGGAAGCCGAGCCACGAGGTGGCCGCCTACCTCAAACGGGCCGGCTACAGGATCATCCCGGTGAACCCCTCCTGCCAGGAGATCTTCGGCGAGCGCTGCTATCCCACCCTCGCCGAGGTCCCCGACCAGGTGGAGATCGTGGACATCTTCCGCCGATCCGAGTTCGTCCCGGAGATCGTGGACCAGGCCATCGCCAAGGGGGCCAAGGTCGTCTGGATGCAGGAGGGGGTGGTGAACGAGACCGCCGCCGCCAAGGCGGAAGCCGCCGGTCTCGCGGTGGTCATGGACCGCTGCCTGCTCAAGGAGCACGTCAAGTTGAGGTCGCGGTGAGGGATGGCCGGGTGATTGTGCGGGTGGGCGCCGGCGGGCGAGCCAGAGGCGGGACCTGTGCCTGCTGAAGCTCGCCCCCCCTTCGCGCTGCCGCTCGTCGCGACGGTCTACCTCATCTCGCTGCTTTTGTCGGCTTCCAGTTACGGCGACCCGATCCCGTTCATGGGACGCTTCTACACCGGGAAGGCCGCCGCCTGCCTGGTGTTCGTCGACTGCCTGGTCTCCCTCTACCTGGCGATCGGCACCATGAAGAGGCAGCGCCTCACCGTTTGGCTCATCATCGGCTACAACCTGCTCGACCTCGTAAGCGCCTTACTGAACCTCGCCCTCATCCCGTTGGAGGAGTACGCCCGCGTAAGCCAGGTGGCGATCTCCCAGGACGCGGTCTTTTTCGATACGCTTGCCGCCGGGGGGATCCTTTTGTTCATCTCCGTCTACGTGTTTCGCAAACGGCGCTACTTCTACAACAGATCGCCCTATCTCTTCTGATAAGACTGTCTCTGCAAATGTTAGCAACCACACAGATTCTTCACTTGCCAGATGACTAACATCTCTGCTACTAT
>NZ_DATFBA010000384.1:0-27171 GCF_035254065.1 Geomonas sp. | reverse complement strand
GCAAGGCGCCCTTTCCTGCGCTTGCCTGCCGGTTCGCAGGGCCGACGGAAGCCGGGTACTGGTCACCGTGAATGCCGCACCTTTCCTCGATCTGGACGGCGAGGCAGTGGGAACGGTGGTCATCATGGAAGACGTTACCGCCCAGAAACAGCATGAACAAGAGGCAGCTGACGGCGACCGCCTCTTGCAGGAAACCCAGAAGATCGCGCGGCTCGGAAGCTATGTCCTCGACCTGGCTAAGGACCAATGGTCCTGCTCCAGCACGCTGGCGGAGATCCTGGGGGTAGACGAGACCACCCCCATGACCCTGCTGGGATACCTGGAGCTCATCCACCCCGATTGCAGGGAGAAATTCCTCGACGAGTACCTGAGCGCGGTGATGAGGTCGGAATCCTTCGAGATGGAATACCGGATCAGGCGTTACAACGACGGAGCGGAGCGGTGGGTGGCCGAGTTTTCCGAGCTGAAGCACGACGAAACCGGCAGGCTCTGCAGGAAAGTCGGCATGATCCACGACATCACCGAACGAAAAGCGGCCGAGGAGGCGATCCGCAACCTGAACGCCGATCTGGACCGCAGGGTCATCGAACGGACCTCGCAGCTGGCGGCGGCAAAACGGGAAATCGAGTCCTTCAGCTACTCAGTGTCCCACGATTTGCGCGCCCCCTTGCGGCATATCAACAGCTTCTGCGCCATCTTGAAGGAAGATCTCGGCAGTACCATCCCGGAGGAGGCTCGCTCCTACCTGGATCGCATCCAGGGCGCCAGCTCCAAGATGGGACAGCTGATTGACGACCTGCTGACCCTTACCCAGGTGGGGAGGACGCAGATGAAGCGGGAACGGTTCAACATGAGCAAGGTGGCGGCCGAAGTGGCCAGCATGCTGCAGGAAGGAGGAGAGGATTCCCATGCCGAGTTCATCATCGAGGATGGTATCACCGCCAACGGCGACAGCCAGTTGATCAGGTTGGTACTGCAAAACCTGTTGGGAAACGCCCTCAAATATTCCGCAGGTAAACAGGCCCGCATCGAGTTCGGGAAAACGAAGATCAACGGGAAAACCGTTTTCTTCGTCCGCGATGACGGTGTCGGCTTCGACATGGCCTACGCCGAGAAACTATTCCAGCCCTTCCAACGCCTGCATGGCGCCGAATTCCAGGGGACCGGCATCGGGCTCGCCACCGTCAAACGGATCATCGAACGCCATGGCGGGAGCATCTGGGCGCACGGCAAGGAGATGGAAGGGGCTACCTTCTACTTCACCCTTTCCGGCTCCCAGGTCGCCGATGGATCGGGATCCCATCCCCGGAACAGCTGACAACGATACGACACCACCCATATTCTTGCCCAAACGGCGGCCCTGGTGGCCGCCCTGCCTGCCCATTAGAGAAGGGAGTCACGGGGGCTCACCTCGCCCACGGGAGCTTCCGAAGCGTCAGGGGAGCTGAACGGGCACAGCACCGTGCGTTTTAAAACCACGTTCACTTCATTCCAGCCCGAACAAAGCCTTTTTCTGCGCCCCACCCCTCTCACCCCAACACCCACAGTAACGACTCCACCTAACCCGCCCGTAAAACCTCTCCGATCGCTTGCCAGTAGCGCCTGGAGCAGCCAAGACATCTCATCTAAAAATGCATGCAAAGCAAAATTTGTCTACCATTTTCCAAAACTATGTTTTATGATATTGCCCGCAGATTGACCTGAGGGTGCAATTCGAGGTACGGCATCAGTTCCTGAAGCAAGGGCATGAGGCGTTTCACCGTCCGGGGGGGGAGAGAGTTTATGAGGAAGACGCACGAAATGGTGGAAAAGGCACTGGTGTCGAGCTTACTGAGCGGCGACCCTCGGCCAGGGAGCCAGTTGCAGAGCGAGCGAGACCTGGCGGCGCGCTTCGCGGTGAGCCGCGCGACAGTCCGGGAAGCGCTGCTGAAGCTGCAGAAATCGGGATGGATATCGGTGCAGCAGCGACGTGCCACCATAGTGAATGACTTCTGGTCCTGCGGCGACCTTGACCTCCTCTCCTCGATCACCAAGAACAGCGAGCCCTTCCCCGAGGACCTGACCCTTCACCTGTTGGAGCTGCGCTGCCAGTTTGCCCCCGACTACGCCAGGAGGGCTGTGCTAAATAGTGCCGCCAAGCTGGTCGAGCTTCTCTGCCGCCACCACAAACTCCGCAACAGCCCGGCAAGCATGGTGAAATACGATTCCCAGTTGCACCACACCATGGCCGTGCTGTCGGGAAACAAGATCTACCCGCTCATCATGAACAGCTTCGCCGAGCTTTATTCGAGGTTGAAGGGGGATTTCTTCACCAGTCCCGAGCACCGGGCCCAGGCACGCACTTTTTACGGGGAACTGCAGGAAGCCGCCCAAACCGGCGACGCGGACGGGGCGGAGGAACTTACCCGCCTGGCGATGAACCAGAGACTGGAAAGCTTCCAGCGGAACCGGCATCGGCAATAGCGCGAAAGACCGGCTACGCGACGGGCTTGACCGCCTGCCGCGGTTGGAGATCCTCAGAAACGGTGAAATAGAAGGTTGCCCCGGAGCCCACCTCGGCTTCCGCCCACATCCTCCCCCCATGCCGGTGGATGATCCTCTGCGCGACCGCCAGCCCTACCCCGGCTCCCTCGAACTCCCCTTCCCTGTGCATCCGCTGGAAGACACCGAACAGCCGTTCCGCGTAGCGCATGTCGAACCCTACACCGTTATCCCGCACGGAGTAGACGTTGTCGTTCCCTTCCTTGGCCACCCCCACTTCGATGTGGGCAGTCTCTTCCTTCGCGGTGAATTTCCAGGCGTTCTCCAAAAGGCTCAACATGACCGTCCTCATCAACCGGGGATCGGCACAGACCGGCAGGGCCTTGGGTATGGTGAAGCTGGCCTTCCGGTGGGGGGCCGATCCCTTAAGGCCGACCACCAGTTCGCAGGCAAAACCGCTGAGGTCGACGATCTCGGGAGCCAGGTCGACGTGGGTGCTGCGCGACAGTTTCAGCAGAGCCTCGATGCGCGCCTCCAGTTGCTCTCCGCTGCGCACGATGCACTCAATATACTCGTTGGCCGCTGGATCGAGCCGGTCGCCGAAATCCTCAGCCAGCGCGGCACAGAAGCCGGTCAAGTGCCTAAGCGGCGAGCGAAGGTCGTGCGAGATGCCGTAGATCAGCGACTCAAGCTCCTGGTTGTTGACCGAAAAGGCCTGCTCCCGCCGCACCAGGCTTTCTGTCAGGTGGCGGATCTCCCGCTGGTCCTCGATGCGGGAGTGGTTTTCCAGCCGCTCCAGCTGAGTATGGGCAGCCAATTCGGCCCGACAGGCTGCCAGCTGTTTCTCCAGCGCGCCCACCAGTTCGTACAACTCATCTTCCATATGCAAGCGGAGCGAAAGCTCACGCGTCATCTGCTTTAGGGCTGCTGCCAGTTCCGTTTCTGTCATGGATGGAACCTCGCAGTGACTTTCTGACATATCTTTCACTCTCCAGTTTTACAGATACGGCAAACAGCTTCGCTATCACCGGGTGCCAGAGCGACATTTTGCCACAACCTTACCTTCCGCGCCAGTGTAAATTACCTCGGGTTAATGGAATCGCTCTATGCCAGCGCCGCGGAGTAGAGTTCCCTCACCCCGTCGAACAGATCAACTCCCTCCAGCGCCGCTTTAAGCGGTCCAGGGTCGGCCAGGAAGTCCCGCAGGAAATAAATTTCCGAGGCTTTGATATAGGTGATAACCGGGGCGACCGGAGTATCTCCGCAGATGCTGGCCACCACCTCGCTCACCTTTTCTATCCCGGCATACCGCTTGACCAGTCTGGCCCGCTCCAGAAGCTTCCTGATGTAGAAGAGGACGGTTTCATCGACCCCGTCGATCGAGTACCTGTGGGCCGGCAGGATGGTAAGGCCCCGCAGGCCGACGATCCTCGGAATGCTCTTACAATAAGCGTGATAATTGCTGAAACGGGTGAACGGGTCATCAGCGCTGGGAGTGAGCTCCGAGGACTGGAAGATGTCCCGCAAGAGGATATCACCGGTGACCGCCTGGCCGTTGACCACGTAGACCAGGTCGCTTTGCGAGTGGCCGGAGCAGTCGATGACGGAGATACCCAGCCGGGCAGCGGAATCGGACTCTTCCGCCGCCTCGAACCGCTCCGGGTAGCGGTGAGGGGTATGGAACGCGTCGAGCAGTGAACGGCTGAGCTCAGCGGGGAAGCCGGCCGACGTTATCAGCGACCGGAATCCCTCCACCCACTCCTCGCCGCGGCGCAGCCTTGCGATATCCTTGGCGGGGAAGAAGATGCGGGCATCGCTATGCTCCTCGATATAGGCGGCAAGCCCATCGTGGTCGATATGACAGTGGGTGACGAAGAGGTGCTTGAGACGCTTGAGGTCGACACTGCGCTCCAACTCGACGATCGCCTCCGGCGTCGGAGGACCGGTATCGAAAAGGACCAGTTCGCCTCCGATTTCTGTCGAATAATAATGGACTTCCCCCACCATGTAAGGGGTCATCACGGTATGCTGTTTCACGGAATCTCGCTTGGAAAGCCGACGAGGGCTGGGGATGGGGCCAGTATGACTGGTCAGGGCATTACTAGCACAGCTTGGGCGATGACAACAGTAAAAAGTGGTTACGGCGGAGCGACCTTCAGCCAGCATGGACTCAAGCGGTGAGGGGGCCGGCATTTTAGGGGCCAGCCCCCGCGGGAGGGGAACTTCCCCCCTCCCCTTCAAGGGGAGGGACGGGGTGAGGATGGGGTTGACTAAAAGACGTACCTTTCCGCCTCGATGGCGGCGCCGGCCAGGGTGCGTTTGGCCTCCAGCAGACCGGAGGCATCGTACTTGGTGAAACGCCTGATCCCGGCCAGCATCATGGTCAGGGTGTCCCCCTCGCTCATGAAGTAGGCGGCTTTCCTGGCCGCGGTAGCGATCCTTTCCGAGGCAGCGAGACTGAAGATCTTCACCGCCGCGGTCAGCGCGGATCTCTTCGAGTCGCTCACCTTGGACATCATCTTGTCCGCCCGCAGCACGCAACTCTCCAACGCGAAGATGTTGATAGCGACGTCGGCAATCGCCAGCAGGATCTCCTGTTCGTCCTTGATCTTGTCCCTGTACTTCTGTGCGCCGGTGCCGGCCACCACCAGGAAAGCCTGTTTCAGGCTGGCGATGAGGGCCTTTTCGGCGGCGAACCCGATATTTTCGTCAAGCTCCTCGAAAGATGGTGACATCAGCGATTCGAATGCCTTCATCGCCTCGCGCTGCAGCGGAATCTCTCCCTTCATGGCACGGGTCAGCAGGATACCGGGGATCAGCATGCGGTTGATCTCGTTGGTCCCTTCGAAGATGCGGTTGATCCTCTCGTCGCGGTAGTAGCGCTCGGCCGGATATTCCTGGACGAAGCCGTAACCGCCGTGGATCTGCACGACCTCGTCCACCACCATGGAGAGCATGTCGCTGCAGAAGACCTTGGCGATGGCGCACTCGATGGCGTACTCCTCGATGGCCCGCTGGTACACCTCGTAGTAGTTGGAGGTATCCTTGGGAATGGTGGCGAGCCGGTCGTCAATCAGCCCCGCCAAACGGTACACCAGCGCCTCCGCCGCGAAAATCTCGGCAGTCAGATCGGCGACCTTCTCCTTGATGGCTCCGAAAGAGGCGATGGGACGTCCGAACTGCTTGCGCATGTTGGCGTATTTGAGCCCGGTCTCCAGGGCGTTTTTGGCGGCGCCCGTTACGGCGGCCCCCAGCTTGAAGCGGCCGACGTTCAGCACGTTGAAGGCGATCTTGTGCCCCTTCCCTATCTCACCCAGCACGTTTTCCACCGGCACCTTGGCGTCCTGCAGGATCACCTGGGTGGTCGAAGACCCCTTGATGCCGAGTTTCTTCTCTTCCGGGCCGACGCTGAGCCCCTCGGTGGTCCGCTCCACCAGGAAGGCGGTAAAGTGCTCCTTGTCCACCTTGGCGAAAACGGTATAAAGGTCGGCGATGGCGCCGTTGGTGGTGAACTGCTTGGTGCCGTTAAGGATGTAGTAGCGGCCGTCTGCGGAGAGGACTGCGGAGGCCTTGGCACCGAGCGCGTCGCTGCCGGAGTCTGGCTCGGTGAGGCAGTAGGCGGCGATCCACTCTCCGCTCATCAGTTTGCCGAGGTACTTCTCCTTTTGCTCCTTGGTGCCGTAGTAGACGAGCGGCAGGGTGCCGATGCCGGTGTGGGCTGCGTAGACCACGGAAAAGGAGCCGGAGCCGGACATCTTCTCCGCGGCCAGCATGCTGGTGGCCTTGTCCAGTTCCAGCCCGCCGTACTCTTCCGGGACGTCGATCATCAACAGACCGACCTCGCCGCATTTCTTCATCAATTCCACCACGTGCTGGAACTCTTGGTGCTCGATCTCCTCCCGAACGGGAACGACTTCGTTGGTTACGAACTGTTCGGTGGTCTGCGCGATCTGCCGCTGCTCGTCGCTGAAGTCTTCCGGGGTGAATACGTCGTTTTTGGTGCTTTCCGTGACTAAATACTCGCCGCCTTTAAAAAGCCTTGCTGCCATAAAGCACCTCGCTTCCGCACGATCCAGTTTTCGCGTTCTTTCGTTCCTGCTACCTAATTCATGCCAGCATTTCAAAGATCCCGGCGGCACCCATGCCGCCGCCGATGCACATAGAGACCATTCCATACCTGACGCGGCGTCTCTTCATCTCGTGCAACAGCGTCGCCGTCAGCTTGGCCCCGGTGCAGCCGAGCGGATGCCCGAGCGCGATGGCGCCTCCGTTCACGTTGACGATCTCCTGCTTGAGGCCAAGCTCCCTGATGCAGGCCAGCGACTGGACCGCAAAGGCCTCGTTGAGTTCGATCAGACCGAGGTCGCCAAGTTCGAGATTCGCCATTTTGAGGGCCGCCGGAATGGCCTCTACCGGGCCGATCCCCATGATTTCAGGCGGCACCCCCTTGACGGCAAAGGCGAGGAAACGCGCCATCGGTGTGAAGCCCTTTTCCTTGAGAAAGCGCTCCGAAACAACCAGCACGGCGGCAGCCCCGTCGGTCATCTGCGACGAGTTGCCGGCGGTGACCGTGCCGCTCGCCTTGAAGGCAGGTTTCAGCTTGCTGAGCGCCTCCACGGTGGTGTCTCCGCGCACCCCGTCATCGGCATCGACGGTCTCCTTGGAGCGAACGAGCTTGCCGTTCACCACCAGGCAACGCTCGGCCTCGACCGGGATGATCTCCTCGGCGAAACGACCACTGATCACCGCTTCAGCTGCCTTCCGGTGGCTGTCGGCGGCAAAGGCATCCTGCTCCGCGCGCGAGATGGCGTACTTCTCGACCAACAGTTCGGCCGTGATACCCATAGAAGCGTAGGTCTCCGGCCAGGAGCCCATCAGCGATGGGTTCGGGGAGAATTTGTTGCCGCCCATCGGGATCATGCTCATGCTCTCGGCGCCGCCGGCGATGATGCAGTCGGCGAAACCGGCCATGATTCTGTCCGCCGCCGAGGCTATGGTCTGCAACCCGGACGAACAGAAACGGTTCACCGTCTGGGCGGGAACCTGGTACGGGACGCCGGCCTTGAAGGCGGCGATCCGAGCGAGGTTCATCCCCTGCTCTCCCTCCGGGAAGGCGCAGCCCATCATGATGTCGTCAACCTGGGCCGGATCGACTCCGGTTCTCGCGATAAGCCCCTTGATGGCGGCTGCCGCCAGCTCATCCGGCCGGACGTCTTTCAATTTACCTTTATAGGCCTTGGTGCCCGGTGTGCGGAAGGCGGCCACTATATATGCGTTGCTCATTGCATCCTCCGGATTGCTATTGCTATCTTCCTGTCCCCCTCACCTCTCCCCTCATCGTATCAGGCATCCCCTCTCCCGAAGGGGGAGGGCTAGGGAGGGGGAACCTAGGCTCGCGCGGGAAGCACCCACGTGCAACGGGACAGCGCTCCCCCCTCACTCCTCCCCCCTTCGGGAGGAGGAGTGCTGGCAGAGTTGAGAAGTATTGAGTTTCCTTGAAGTCTTAACTTTAGTTTCTGAGCGGTTTCCCTTTCTTCAGCATGTGCTGGATGCGCTCGGCGGTTTTCTTCTGGCCGCAGAACTTGAGGAACATCTCCCTTTCCAGGTCGAGCAGATACTGCTCGCTGATCAGCGTACCGGCCGGCAGGTCCCCGCCGGTGATCACCTCAGCGATGCCGGAGGCAAGGTAGCGGTCATGGCTGGAAATGAATTCCCCTTTCTCGAGGTTCCACAGCTGAGCCTTGATGGCCGCGGCGATGCTGCGTCCCGGCGCCTTGAGCCCGGTGACCGGGCGCCCAGGGCGGTAGTTGGCGGCCAGGGCGATCACCTTCTGCTTGGCGTCGTGCAGGCGCCGGTCGATGTCCATGCTGACCGAGTCGCCGTGGCGCATGAACCCCATCTCGAAGAGCTCGTCACCAGATGTGCTCACCTTGGCCATGGCGATGTTCCGGTAATTCTTGAGGAGGAAGGGCATCACCTCGCAGTCGTTCTGCTCGGCCAACTGGATGGCGCGTATCGCCATCTCCTTGGTGCCGCCACCGGCCGGCAGCAGCCCTACCCCAATCTCGACCAGCCCCATGTAGGTCTCGGCATGGGCGTTGATGGCGTCGGCGTGCAGGCAGGTCTCACATCCTCCCCCCATCGCCAACTGGTGGGGGGCGGCCACCACCGGGATCTTGGAGTATTTGATGGCCATCATCGCCTTCTGGAAGGCTCTCACCATGAGGTCGATCTCGTCGTAGGCCCCTTCGGCTATGGCCATGGCGATGAGCATGAGGTTCGCCCCCGCCGAGAAAACCCCGCCCTCGTTGCCGATCACCAGCCCGACCCCGTCCTGCTCGGCCCGACGGATGGCTTTGTGGACCATGGACATGGTATCGCCGCCGATGGTGTTCAGCTTGGAGTGGAATTCCAGGCAGAAGACGCCATCCCCAAGGTCGACCACCGAGGCGGCGGAGTTGTGCTCGGCCACGGCACCGGCATCTTTCAAAAGGGTGAGCGACACCGCGGTGGCAGCCCGGGGAACCTCGACGAAGCCCTTGTCAGCGACGCTGTAGTAAAACCGCTTGCCACCCTCTACCTTGTAGAAACGCTCCACCTCTCGCAGCATCTGGGGGAGCGGGACGGCGTCCCTGTCGGCCCGTTCCACGAAGGCGGCGACGCCAAGGGCGTCAAGGATCTCGAAGGGGCCAAGCTCCCAGTTGTACCCCCACTTCATGGCGTTGTCGATGTTGAGGACATCGTCTGCGATCTCCGGGATCCTCCTGGCGGCGTAGATCAGGGTGTCGCGCACAGTCTTCCAGGCGAATTCCGCAGCATGGTCGGTCCCGTTCACCAGGGTACTGACGCGCGCCCCCGGATCGTCGATCATCTTGGTGGCGAGCACCGAGGCGAACTTCGGCGACACCGTCGGCCGGTACTCGCCGGTTCGGTAGTCGTAGAAGAACTTGACGCTGTTACCTTCCACGGTCTCCCTCTTGTAGAACCCTTTGCCGGCCTTCTTGCCGATCAAGCCCAAGGAGACCATCTGCTTCATGCTGTCAGGGACCTTGAACAGCTCGCGCTCTTCGTCATTAACCAGCAACTGGTAACTGTTCTCCATGACACGGCCTACGGTGTCGATGCCAACCAGATCCCAGAGCGCGAAGGTCGCCGTCTTGGGACGGGCCATGGCCGCCCCCGTAATGGCGTCCGCCTCCTCCACCGTCAGCCCCATTTCATCCATGTGCCGGTAGGTAACCGCGCCTGCGTAGGCGCCGATCCGATTGGCGATGAAGTTCGGTGTGTCCTTGGCGTAGACAATCCCTTTGCCGAGACGGCGCCCGAGGAAATCAGCCATGAAGCCGACCACTTCGGGATCGGCCTGCTCGCAGCCGACTATCTCCATCAACCGCATGTAGCGCGGCGGGTTGAAGAAGTGGGTGACCAGGAAATTCTTCCGGAGGCTCTCCGGCAGCACCTTGGCCATCTCGTTCACCGAAAGCCCGCTGGTGTTGGTGGAAAGGATGGCCCCTTCCTTGAGGTTTTGAACCACCTTGTCGGCGAGGAAGCGCTTCTTCACCTCCATGTTCTCGACGATCACCTCGATGGCCCAGTCGCACTCCTTCAGCCTCGCGATGTCATCCTCGAAGTTGCCGGTTTCGATGTACTCCCGGTACCTGGGAAGGTAGAGCGCGGCAGGCTTGGACTTGGTAAGTGCGTCGAGCGCCCGGGTGGCGACCTTGTTGCGAAACGCTGCCGACCCGGGATCGATCCCGGCCTTCTTCTCAGCTTCGTCCGGTTCGCCCGGCACCATGTCCAGCAGCAGCACGTCGATGCCGGCGTTAGCCAGATGTGCGGCAATGGCGGACCCCATCACACCGGAACCTAAAACTGCAACCTTGTTTATCTGTCTCATTGTCCCCCCCGCAGTACCGTACGGCTTGAAGAATTTTTACACCTTGCAAGAGAGCCCTCTTTCCGAAAGCTAACCCCTTGAAAAACCGGACGAAGGGAGTTCAAGGTCGCCAGCGCCAATGGACCGGACAGGTCCGATTTCGTAACTGATTAATATCATACCATATTTGCAGCATCACCCCAACAACAACCTTGCCCTGATCTCTGGTCCCGCAGCCGGAGCTCAGGCTCCGTTGGAAGCGACATGGATCACAACATATTTGTACGGGCATCACGTTTTTTTGATCTAGGTCAAGATTGTTTCCGAAATCCTGTTTTAGATTCGTTGCACTACACCATAAGGAGATTTCCCATGCCCCACAAAGCTGTTCTTCTTCGCGCATCGTTAGTCCTGTTGCTATTGCTGGCTACCGTCGGCATCTCCCGGGCCGATGCCGGCAAGGAGCTATTCGACAAGCAATGCGCCAGTTGCCACTCTATCGGCGGAGGGGATGGCGGGGGGCCGGACCTCAAAGGGGTCGGAGCCAGACGACCTGCCGCGTGGCTGGTGCGGGTCATCGTCGAACCGGACAAACTGACGGCGGAAAAGGACCCGACCCAGGCCGAGTTGGTCAAGAAATTCGGCATGGAGATGCCCAACCTCGGCGTCAGCGCCGATGATGCCAAGAAAATTGTGGCCTTCCTTGGCGGCAAGGCTGCCCCGGCAGGCGGCGATAAACCGGCAACCGCGGCCTCGGGAACCGCTCAGGGCCAGGCTGCCCCCGGCGAAGCCGCCAGCGCGGCAGCGCCTGCCGAGCCCCCCAAAGAGGTGGTGGTCACCCCGGTGCTGGTTGCGGCAGGGCGTGACCTATTCAACGGCAAGGTCCGCTTCGCCAACGGCGGCGCGCCCTGCGTCTCTTGTCATGGGCTCACCTACCCGGGAGTAACCGGCGGCGCCCTGGCAGCCGACCTGACCGACCTCTACAAAAAGATGGGGGAAAACGGCGTGCGCGGGGTCCTGAAAACCTTGGCGTTCCCGGTAATGAAGAAGGCCTACGCTGACCGTCCCCTCACCGAGCAGGAAACGACGGCGCTCATCGCCCTCTTCAAGGACGCCTCTGCCAAGAAGCATCCCGCTTCCGACCCCTACCCCCTGGCGGGACTCGGCTTCTTTGGCGTCTGCCTGGTCGGACTCATCATCTTCAAGAGGAGAATCGGATAATGTCGCATAGCCGGATCAAAGACGATCACACAACAAGAAACCGGGACTGGGAAGATTTCTACCGCAACCGGTGGCAGCACGACAAGGTGGTGCGCAGCACCCACGGCGTGAACTGCACGGGCGGCTGCAGCTGGATGGTGCACGTGAAGGACGGTATCGTCGGCTGGGAGCTGCAGGCCAACGACTACCCCCAGTTCGACGGCACCATCCCCAACCACGAACCTCGCGGCTGCCCGCGCGGGGCCAGTTACTCCTGGTACCTCTACAGCCCGATGCGGGTGAAGTATCCCTACCTGCGCGGGGCCCTGCTCGACCTCTGGATGGAGGCGAGGAAGATCCACGAGGATCCGGTCCAGGCCTGGGCCAGCATCGTGGAAGATCCCAAGGCGCGTCTGGCCTACACCGGAAAGCGCGGCATGGGCGGCTTCAGGCGCGGCGACTGGGAAACCGTCACCGAGATCATCGCCGCCTCCAGCGTCTACACCGCCAAGAAACACGGCCCGGACCGGGTGATCGGCTTCTCCCCCATCCCGGCCATGTCCATGATCAGCTACGCTGCGGGCTCCCGCTTCCTCCAGCTCTTCGGGGGCGTCTCCATGAGCTTCTACGACTGGTACTGCGACCTCCCCCCGGCCTCCCCGCAGATCTGGGGCGAGCAGACCGACGTCAACGAGTCGGCGGACTGGTACAACGCCTCCTACATCGTACTGTGCGGCTCCAACGTCCCGATGACCCGCACCCCGGACGCCCACTACCTCACCGAGGCCAAGTACCGCGGCACCAAGGTGGTGGTGATGTCGCCGGACTACTCCATGGCCAGCAAGGTGGCCGACGCCTGGCTCCCGGTCCAGCAGGGGCACGACGCCGCCTTCTGGATGGCGGTCAACCACGTGATCCTGAAGGAGTTCTACGCCGAGCGCCAGGTCCCCTTCTTCGAGGAGTATGTCAGGAAGTACACCGACCTCCCCTTCCTGGTCAAGCTGACCCCCGCCGCCGATGGCAAGGGAGATGCCTGGCGCCAGGGGGAGTTCCTGCGCGCCGACGAGTTCGAACGCTCTGCCTCCCTGGAGCACGCCGACTGGACACTTTGCGTGGGCGACCGCGCCGGCGAGGTACGCGTCCCCCACGGCAGCCTCGGCTCGCGCTGGAGCAAGCAGGAAGGGAAATGGAACCTCGACATGAAGGACATGGTGGACGGCGGCGGTATCGACGCGGCCCTCACCTTCCTGGGCGAGGAGACCCGCATGGTCCGTTTCTGCATCGAAGGTGAGCGCGACGCCCTGCGCGAGGTGCCGGTGCGCCGGGTCGCCACCAAAAACGGCGAGGTAGTGGTCACCACAGTATTCGACCTCTTGATGGCGCAGTTCGGCGTCTCGCGCGGGCTGGCCGGCGACTATCCGCACAGCTACGACTCCGAGCTCCCCTTCACCCCCAAGTGGCAGGAGAAGCACACCGGCATCGACGCCGAGACCGTGCTGAAGATCGCCAGGGAATGGGGCCAAAACGGCGAGCAGAGCGGCGGCCGCAACATGATCATCATCGGCGCCGGGGTGAACCACTGGTACCACAACGACCTGATCTACCGCGCCGCCATCACCGCCCTGATCCTGACCGGGAGCGTCGGCAGAAACGGCGCCGGGCTCGCCCACTACGTAGGGCAGGAGAAGGTCGCCCCGCTCTCCCCCTGGACCTCCATCGCCATGGCGCAGGACTGGCAAAAGCCCTCCCGCCTGCAGAACACGCCGAGCTTCTGGTACATGCACTCGGACCAGTGGCGCTACGACCGAAGCTTCGTCGACTACTTCAAGCCGGAGACCGGCGAGAAGATGCCGATGCACGCCGCCGACTTCAACGCCAAGGCGGTCCGGCTTGGCTGGCTCCCCTTCGCCCCCCACTTCAACGCCAACCCCCTCCAGCTGATGGAGCAGGCGAAAAATGAGGGATGTCAGAGCGACGAGGAGGTACGCACCTGGCTGGTGGGGCGGCTGAAGAGCGGCAGCACCCGTTTCGCCATCGAGGATCCGGACGGCGCCGGCAACTCGCCCAAGGTCTGGTTCATCTGGCGTGGCAACGCGATCTCCTCCAGCGCCAAGGGTCATGAGTTCTTCCTGAAGCACGTGGTTGGGGCGCCCAATAGCAGCTTCACCGCCACGGAAAAGGCCAAGGGGCAGGTCAAGGACATCGTCTGGCACGATAAGGCGCCGGAGGCCAAGGTGGACCTGATAGTCGACCTCAACTTCAGGATGGACACCTCGACCCTCTATTCGGATATCGTGCTGCCGGCCGCCACCTGGTACGAGAAGAGCGACCTCAACACCACTGACATGCACTCCTTCGTGAACTGCATGGATGCCGCCGTTCCTCCTTCCTGGGAGTCCAAATCGGACTGGAAGACCTTCGCCACCATCGCCAAGAAGGTGAGCGAGCTCTCGGCACGGCACTTCCCGTCGCCGGTGAAGGATATCGTCGCCGCCCCGCTGTTGCACGACACCCCGGGTGAAATCGCCCAGCGCCAGGTTGCTGACTGGAAACTCGCAGAATGCGAGCCGGTCCCGGGCAAGACCATGCCCAACCTCGCCGTGGTGGAGCGCGATTACCAGGGGCTCTACAACCGCTTCATGTCGCTTGGGCCGCAGATCGGCCACCTCGGGTCGCACGGCAACTATTACGACGCGGACGACGAACACGAGAAGCTCCTGGCGACTCTTCCCAACCGGAGCTGGAACGGCAAATCGTACGTCGACCTGGAGGACGAGCGGGTGGTGGCGGACGTGATCCTGTCGCTGGCCTCGGAGACCAACGGCGAACTGGCCCACCGGGCCTTCGAGAAGCTGGAGAAGCGGGTAGGCAAGCCGCTCGCACAGATCTCCGCGGGCAACCGGGACTTCCGGATGAAGTGGGAGGACGTCACCCAGAAGCCGCGCCGGGCCATCAGCTCGCCGATCTGGAGCGGACTGATGAACGACGGCCGCCCTTACGCCCCCTTCACCCTGAACGTGGAGCACGACGTCCCCTGGCGCACCCTGTCCGGGCGCCAGTCGCTCTACCTGGATCATCCGTACTACCGTGAGTTCCACGAAGGGCTGCCGACCTTCAAAGGGAAGCTGGACCCTACGGTCCTGGACGAGACCGAGGGGGAAAGCGGGCTGGTGCTGAACTTCCTGACGCCGCACGGCAAGTGGGGAATCCACTCCACCTACAGCGACAACCTGAGGATGCTGACCCTCTCCCGGGGAGGCCAGGCCATCTGGCTGAACCACGAGGACGCGGCCGGGGCAGGCATCGAGGACAACGAGAGCATCGAGGTGTACAACGCCAACGGGGTGGTGGTCTGCCGTTCCATCGTCTCCTCCCGTATCCCGCAGGGGGCCGCGGTGATGTACCACGCGCCGGAGAGGACCCTGAACGTCAAGAAGTCCAAGAAGAGCGGCAAACGGGGAGGCGTGCACAACAGCCTGTCCAGGATCCGTCTCAAGCCGACGCTGATGCTGGGTGGCTACGCCCAGTTCAGCTACTACTTCAACTACTGGGGTCCCACCGGCGTGAACCGCGACAGCTACGTGGTGGTGCGGAAGCTCAAGGGATAAGGGGTTACCATGGATGTCAGAGCACAAATAGTGATGGTTTTCAACCTGGACAAGTGCATCGGCTGCCACACCTGTTCGATCTCCTGCAAGAACATCTGGACCGACAGAAAAGGCGCCGAGTACATGTGGTGGAACAACGTCGAGACCAAGCCCGGCGTCGGCTACCCGAAGCATTGGGAGAACCAGGAGCGCTTCAAGGGGGGATGGATAGCCGACGGCAAGAAGCTGAGCCTGAAAGGGCTCGGCAAGGGGCCGACCCTGGCAAGCATGTTCTTCCAGCCCAACATGCCGAAGATGGAGGACTACTACGAGCCGTTCGACTTCGACTACGCCGACCTCGCCGGCGCCAAGCCCGGTGACGACCAGCCGGTAGCCAGGGCCTTCTCGCAGATCAGCGGGAAAACGATCGAGGAGATCGAAGGTGGTCCCAACTGGGACGACGATCTGTCCGGCTCGCAGGTCTACGCCGCCAAGGACCTGAACCTGCAGGAAAAGCAGGTAATCGATTCCTACGATTCCATGTTCATGCAGTACCTGCCGCGCATGTGCAACCACTGCCTGAACCCCGCCTGCGTTGCCTCCTGTCCTTCCCGCGCCCTCTACAAGCGCGGCGAGGACGGCGTGGTGCTGGTGGACCAGGAGGTCTGCAAGGGGTGGCGCTTTTGCACCAGCGCCTGCCCGTACAAGAAGGTCTACTTCAACTGGCAAAGCGGCAAAGCGGAGAAGTGCATCTTCTGCTACCCCCGTGCCGAGAGCGGCCAGTGCAACGCCTGCGCGCACAGCTGCGTGGGGAGGATCCGCTACGTCGGCGTGCTCCTCTATGACGCGGAGGGGGTGGAGGCCGCGGCGCTGGTCAAGGACGACGAACTGGTCGAGGCCCATCGCGCTCTCATCCTAAATCCCAATGATCCCGCGGTACGCGAGGGGGCCCGCAAAAACGGGGTCTCCGAGCGCTGGCTGGACGCAGCGGTGAAATCGCCGGTCTACACGCTGGTGAAAGAGTTCGGCCTCGCCCTCCCCCTGCACCCTGAGTTTAGGACGGTGCCGATGGCCTACTACATCCCGTCGCTCTCTCCGGTCCTCTCCACCTTCGGCGACACCCACAAACTCCTGGAGCACGGCATGATCCCGGCCCTGGAAACGCTCCGCGTGCCGATCGGCTACCTCGCGAGCCTGCTGTCCGGCGGCAACCATCGGGTCGTTGGGGACGTCCTCAAGAAGCTGATCGCCGTCCGGGTCCACATGCGGGCGCAAAACCTGAAACAGGAGGCTGACCCGGTCGTACTGCGGGAAGCGGGCCTCGATCAGGATGGGGCGAACAGGCTCTACCGGCTGTTCACCATAGCCGGCTACAACGAGCGCTTCGTCATCCCCCCGCAGCAGCGCGAGGAGCAGGACCCGCAGCTGCGCAAGCAGGAGGGAGGTTTCGGCCTCCTCAAGAAAACGAGGGGGGGACGATGAGCGTCGAAGAAAAGTACCGAGACCTGGCTCTGCTGCTCGACTATCCCGGGGAGAAGGCGCCGCTGATCGAGTCCTGCGGCAGGCTGGCACCGTTGCTCGGTGAGGCGTTCCCGACCATGCTGCACGGTTCGACGCCGGCCGAGTTGCAGGAGGAATATGTCGCCCTCTTCGACTTCAACCCGGCGCTCGCCCCCTATCTTGGGCACCACCTTTACGGGGACAACCAGAAGAAGGCTTCCTACATGATCGCGGTGAAGGAACAGTTCAGGCAATTCGATTTCCAGCCCGCCGGTAACGAACTGCCGGACCACCTCGGGGTGCTCCTCTCCTTCCTGGCGCACCTCGCCCTGCTGGGTGAGGACGACTTCCGGCGGCGCTTCATCCGTGAGATGGTGACCCCGGGACTGGAGAAGTTCGTTGCGGCTTCCGCGCCGCTTACCCGTTCGCCCTGGCTCTCGCTGGTGGAGGCAGCCGGCCTGCTGTGCAACGCCGACTGTCAGGAGGTTCCCGCATGTTAAACAACTTCATCTTCATCGCCCTCCCCTACCTGGCCATCGCCTTGGTGCTGCTGGTGACGCCGTACCGCTTTTTGAGCAACCGGCTCACCTGGTCGGCCTACTCCACCCAATTCCTGGAGCGGAAGCTCCTGTTCTGGGGGATCAACCCCTGGCACTACGGGATCATCCCGGTGCTGGCGGCGCACATCATCGGCTTCTGCTTCCCCGGGCCGATCAGGGCCTTGCTGGGCAACCGCGAGACCCTCCTTTTTGTGGAGAGCTGCGGGCTGGGGCTGGGGATCTTCTCCCTTATGGGATGCCTTTTGCTCCTTTTGCGCCGCTGCAACGCACCGAACCTGAAGCGGGTCACCTTTAGCTCGGACTGGCTGGTCCTCTACCTGCTGGCCTTCCAGGCGGGCACCGGGGTCTACATCGGCTACTTCCTGCGTTGGGGGTCGGCGTGGTACCTGCACACCGCTGTACCCTACCTCTGGTCGATCGTGTCGTTCAACCCGCAGCTCGAGTACGTGGCCGATTTCCCGCTCGTCTTCAAGCTGCACGCAGCCAGCGCCTTCCTGATCGTGGCGCTGCTCCCCTTCACGAAGCTCGTGCACCTGCTCTACCTGCCCATCGACTTCCTGAAGGATCCGCCCATCCTGTACCGGTGGCGAGCTAAGTAACGGAGAGCCGAAAGCTATCCCTTTGTCTCCCCTTTATTCAGAGATTTCAGGCCATTCCGAGAAGCTGTAAGTCGGTCCGTTCGTGCTGAGCTTGTCGAAGCACCCTCCCCGACCTTCACAAGCTAGTCCTTCGACAGGCTCAGGACGAACGGGGTTAAGAGCTTGATAAGCCGGTCAATGCACACAGCGATCCTCCCTTCAAGGGGAGGGACAGGATGAGGAATTAGGACCTGTTGCGGAGCTTGAGGTTTCAGAAGAAAACACACTATAATCGTTGAAATGTAAAGGAGTAGCGATACATGTCCCGTGTACTGAAAGTCTGGAATCCCGAGTGCGAAACATTCTGGCACAACGAGGGGAAGGCCATCGCCTCCCGCAACCTCTGGATCTCCATCCCCTCCCTCTTCCTCTCCTTCGCGGTCTGGATGGTCTGGAGCGTGGTGGTGATCAACCTCCCCTCCATCGGTTTTAGCTTCGACGCCAACCAACTCTTCTGGCTGGCCGCGCTGCCTGGCCTTTCCGGCGCCACCTTCAGGATCTTCTATTCCTTCATGATCCCCATCTTCGGCGGCAGGAAATGGACCACCATCAGCACGGCTTCGCTGCTGATCCCGGCGATCGGCATCGGCTTCGCCGTCCGCGACCCGCATACCAGCTACGGCACCATGCTGACCCTGGCCCTCTTGTGCGGCTTCGGCGGCGGGAACTTCGCCTCCAGCATGGCCAACATCAGCTTCTTCTTCCCCAAATCACAGAAAGGGACCGCCTTGGGGCTGAACGCGGGGCTCGGAAACCTGGGTGTGAGCGCCATGCAGTTCCTTATCCCGGTGGTGATCTCGACCGGCGCCTTCGCCGCCCTTTCCGGTGCCCCCCAGACCTCGATGGTCAAGGGGGTAGCGGGGACGGTGTGGATGCAGAACGCCGGCTTCATATGGGTTCCCTTCATCGTGCTCACCACCATCGCCGCCTGGTTCGGCATGCATGACATCGCAGAGGTGAAGGCATCCTTTCGGGATCAGTCGGTCATCTTCGGGCGCAAGCACAACTGGATCATGTGCTGGCTCTACCTGGGCACCTTCGGTTCCTTCATCGGCTACTCGGCCGGTCTGCCACTGCTGATCAAGTCGCAGTTCCCGACCATGAACCCGACCCAGTACGCTTTCCTGGGACCTCTGGTGGGCGCGCTCTGCCGGCCGCTGGGGGGCTGGATCGCCGACAAGCTCGGAGGAGCCCGGGTGACCTTCTGGAACTTCGTGGCCATGGCGGTGGCCGTCTTCGGCGTCCTCCACTACCTGCCGCACAATGGATATGCAGGGAACTTCTGGGGTTTCCTCGGCATGTTCATCGTCATGTTCATTACCACCGGCATCGGCAACGGTTCTACCTTCAGGATGATACCGGTTATCTTCCTGACCGACCGCCAGCGGGCAGCTGCCGGCAAGGGGCCACAGGCCGAGGGGCAGGCACCCGCCGAAGCGGCCAAGGAAGCGGCCGCCGTCCTCGGCTTCAGCTCCGCCTTCGCAGCCTACGGCGCCTTCTTCATCCCCAAGGCCTTCGGGAGCTCGATCTCGCTTACCGGCGGTCCCCAAGGTGCGCTGTACGGCTTCCTCGCCTTCTACATCACCTGCATCGCCCTCACCTGGTACTGCTACTCCCGCAAGGGGTCACCGATGCCGTGCTGATGCCGGGTTAATTCGCATCAAAAAGGGGGATCAGGCCATGCAGCCTCGATCCCCCTTTGCTTGTTCTCATCCTACCGAATACGACTAGCCCGCACAGATATCAACCAGCCTTTGTACTTACCTGTCCTTTACTTGCCTCCCCCCCTTTCCGATTAACCCCACCGAACTTTTACCACCACGCCAGAAATAGCCCGAAAAGTCGGCCGTTCATGCTGAGATCAACGCCAAGTTGCTGAGATGCTTCTCGGCGTTACCAAGCTTCCCGCCCGACGACAGGTCAGGACCGACTCGACTCTCAGGTAGGCAAAAGACCTCTTGATCAGAGGGTGAACCTCCCGTTCTATCTGCACAGGGACGTGAGCCTCTGCCGCGCCTGCTTCCGTCAGAGTATCCGGTAATTCACCGGCGCGAGTTGCTCGGGAAGTTCCTCTTCGCCCAGCGCTGCGCGCAGGTCCCGCTCAATGGTCCGGCACATGGCCGAGAGCGCCAGGTCATTGGGAAGAATCCCGAAGGGCTCTTCGATCTCGTCACCGAGGGCATCGAGACCGAAGAAGGTGAAAGAGACGATGCCGACCACGAAGGGGGTCATGAAGCCAATGGAATCGACCAGACCGAATGGGAGGAGGAAACAGTAGAGGTAAGCGGTGCGATGCAGCAACAGGTTGTACGTGAACGGTATCGGCGTGTTCTTGATCCTTTCGCAACCGGTCAGCACGGAGGTCAACCTGGTGAGATTGGCATCGAGGGAAGCTGCGAAGTATTCCTGCACGCGCTTGCCGGTCAGCGCCTGGCGCAGATCGAACCCCATGCGCTGCAACAGGTACAGGGGCCTGTGGTGGGAGGCCGCCAGCTCCTTAGCCTCATCGGCGGCAAGAAAACTGCGCAACCCGCCGTCCGGCTCAGTCTCCCTGAGATGATGCCTAAGAGCGTGCGCAAAAGCGATCAGGCGGTACACCATCCGCGCACGCGGGTCCCCGTCTCTGAAAGGGGGCCAGGCGTTCCCCTCCTCCTGACCATCGGAAACGAAGGTAAGGATTTCGCGGGTCAGGCTCCGGCAAAGGATGATCAGCTCGCCCCACAACTTTCTCCCTTCCCAGTAACGGTCGTAACTGGCGGTGTTCCGAAAGCCGATGAAGATGGCCAGGGCCAGCCCGATCAGGCTGAAAGGGATCGGGGTCATGGTGATCTTCACTTTGAACAGCATCCCGTGAGTTACGGTGACCGCAGTCGCGAGCAGAATGGTGACAAAAAGAGGCCAGATGATACGAGGCACTATGGAGCCCCGGATGATGAAAAACAGACGCAGCCCGCTCGGCCTCTCCCTGACTATCATGAAATCCCTCCCGCCATCAATATGTATCCAGGACCCGCAGTATAAGGGCGGGGGAGCAGACAACGTTTGATGCAGGTCAAGAAATACCGGTGGCCGGCGTATACGTTTTTGGCCCCTTTCGCTGCTTTATTGACCTCCGTCAAGGAGAGCCCATGCCAGTTCCGTTAGCATCACGGCAGGCCGCGTCTGCCGCCCATGATTTAGAGCAAGAGGAAAGCTTTCTTACGGGGAGATGAGTGGAAAAACAGATCGGCGGAGTCATATTGATCGGTGGGTCGAGCAGCCGGATGGGGAGGGACAAGGCTTTCCTCGAAGTTGAAGGCAAGACGATCATCGAGAGGATCGTTGAGGTCTTCAGCGCCAATTTCTCCAGGGTCGCCCTGGTCGGCAGCCGTCCCGACCGGTTCGCTTCCTATTCGCTCCCGGTGCACCCAGACATCTACACGGGCAGCGCCCTGGGCGGCCTGTACACCGGCCTTTACCACGCGGAAACACCCTACGCCTTCGTCTCATCCTGCGATCTCCCCTACCCTAACAGCGGAGTCCTCCGCTACCTCTGCTCGCTGCGCGAGGGGTACGATGCCGTGGTGCCGAGCACCCCACACGGTATGGAACCGCTCTTCGCGCTGTACTCCAAGAGCTGCCTGCCAGCGATCAAGGCACTTTTGGACCGCGGGGAGTGCTGCGCCTACGGCTATTATCCCGACATAAAGGTCCGCCATGTGCTTCCCGCGGAACTTGCCCCCTTCGATCTCGGGGGGAATGCCTTCATAAACGTCAACACACCTGAACAGTACGCAGCGGTGGCCGACACCCCGCAGCCGCCCAGAGGGGGAAGGAGTTGAAAAAATTGGTCAGCATCGAGCAAGCACAGCACGCCATCCTTCGCCGCATCAAGACGCTGGAGACTGAAAAGGTCTCGGTCTTCGAGGGGCTGAACAGGGTCACCCCTGTCGATCACATCGCCCCGTGGGACATCCCCCCCGCCGACAACTCGGCCATGGACGGCTATGCCTTCGCCTTCCATACGCTGACCGAAAACCGGCTCCGGGTGGCAGGATTCCTGCCGGCGGGAGAGGTTCGCACCCTTCCCGTCCCACCCGGGCAAGCCATAAAGATCATGACCGGCGCCCCGGTGCCGCATGACTGCGACACCATCGTCCCCGTCGAGGAGGTGGACGAGGAAGGCGAGTGGATACGCCTGAAGAGGCAGCCCAAGGCAGGCTCCCACCTGCGCAGGCGCGGAGAGGACATCAGCACCGGCAACGTGGTGGTGGCGGCAGGGGCGCTGCTTCGCCCCCAGGAGATCGGCATGCTGTCTGCCATGGGGAAAACCACCCTGGACGTCTTTCGACGCGCCCGAGTCGCCATCATCTCGACCGGCGACGAGCTCCTGGAGCCGGGCTCGACCCCGACCACCGGCAAGATCATCAACAGCAACAGCTACAGCCTGGCGGCGCAGATCATCGACGCCGGCGGTGCCCCGGTGATGCTGGGGATCGCAGCCGACACCCTGGCTGACACCTGCGAAAAGATAAGGGCCGGCCTGTACGCCGACATGATCGTCATCTCCGGCGGGGTCTCGGTCGGCGACCGCGACTTCGTCAAGGCGGCCATAGAGGAGTTGGGCGGGGAGGTCGAGTTCTGGAAGGTGAACATGAAGCCGGGCAAGCCGCTGGCCTTCGCGCTTCTGGACGGGAAACCGGTCTTTGCCCTGCCGGGGAACCCGGTGGCGGCCATGGTTTCCTTCGAGATGTTCGTGAGGCCTTGCATCTTAAAGGCTATGGGTAACAGGGGGATTTTTCGTCCGAGGGTCGAGGCGGTCATCGAGGAGCGGGTTGATAACGACGGGCCGAGGCCCCACCTGGTTCGCGGCCTGGTCTCCCTGCGGGACAACCGTCTGGTGGTTTCGACCACCGGCAACCAGAGTTCGGGAAGGCTCACCTCCCTCACCCAGGGGAATGGACTGGTCAGGCTGGCGCCCGAGTCGGTGGTTTCCGCCGGTGACCGGGTCGAGGTACTGCTGCTGGACCGCAGCTTCGAAATGGGGAAGGAGATGGTCAGCTGAGCTAGGAGGCGCATTTCCCGGCGGATATTCGGCGCCCGGGATGGGGCCAGCCTCAGTTGTCGGAAAGACCGTACATCCGCTCGATCTTGTCCTTGTAATTCTCGGCAATCACCCGCCGCTTCAGCTTCAAGGTGGGGGTAAGCTCCCCCGCCTGCATGGTGAAATCCCGCGGCAGCAGCACGAATTTCTTGATGGTCTCGTACTGCGCCAGCTGCCCGTTGACCTCGGCCACCCGCTGCTCATAGAGCCTGAGCACCGGCTCGTGCACCACCAGGTCCTCGATGTCGTGGTAGGTGATCCCCTTTTCCATGGCAAATTCCAGCAGCCTCTCGGTGGTAGGGACCAACAGGGCGGTCAGGTACGGTTTCTTGTCGCCGACCACCATCGCCTGCGAGATGTACTTGTCGCGCTTGAGCAGGTTCTCGATCGGTTGCGGCGCGATGTTCTTGCCCCCCGCGGTGATGATCAGCTCCTTCTTACGGTCGGTGATGTAGATGAAGCGACCGTCGAGCCTGCCGATGTCGCCGGTCTTGAACCAGCCGTCTTCGATCGCCTCCGCGGTCGCGGCCTCGTCCTTGTAGTAACCGAGCATCACCTGCGGCCCCTTTACCAGCAGCTCACCGTCCTCGGCGACCTTCACCTCGGTGTGGTCGAGCGGTGTGCCGACCGACCCGAAGCGGAGCTCCTCCAGGTTGTTGTTGGAGATCACCGGGCTGGTCTCGGTGAGGCCGTACCCTTCCAGGATGGGAATGCCGATGATCCAGAAGAACTCGTTGATGCTCCGGTCCAGGGGAGCGCCGCCGCAGCAGCAGAACTTGATCCGCCCCCCGAACCGCTTGCGCAGCTTGCTGAAGATGATCCGGTCGGCCACCGCGTACTGGAAGGCCAGCAGGAGCGGGACGCTCTTGTCGATGTACTTCGCGTAGATGTAGCGCCGCCCGATGGCGAGCGCGGTCCGGAACAGCCTCCGCTTGTAGAGGGTGAGCTGGTGCACGTACTCGAAGATGCGCGAATAGATCTTCTCGAACAGCCTGGGGACGCAGACCATCACGGTCGGTTCCACCTCGATCATGTTCTCGGAAATCTTCTCGATGCTGTCAGCGAAGACGATCAGCGCCCCCGTCATCAGCGCGAGATAGTAGCCGACGCTCCTCTCCAGCACGTGGCTCAAGGGGAGAAAGCTCAGGAAGATCTCGTTGGCGCTGAGGATGGCCGCCTTCTTGATGGTGTAGGTGGCGTCGTAGAGGATGTTCTGGTGGGAGAGCATCACCCCCTTGGGGATGGCCGTGGTCCCCGAGGTGTAGATGAGGGTGGCCAGCGACACCGGCAGGATGGTCTCCATGACCGCTTCCAGCTCCTCCCGCTCCTCGGGCAGGATGGGGTCGTCGATCTCGGAGAGCTGGTAGAAGGTGGTCAACGGTGGCGAGGACTCCCCCAGGAAACGTTCGAAGGAGACCACCAGACGGACGTTGTGGATGAAGTCGCGGATCTTGAGGAGTTTTCGGTACTGCGCCTTGCTGGAGATGAAGAGCAGCTTCGCCTCGGAGTGGTTGAGGGCGTACTGGATCTGTTCGGGGGTGTTGGTCGGGTAGATGGGCACGGTGATCGCGCCGGCGCACAGGATTCCCATGTCGGCGATCACCCAGCCGGCGCGGGTCTCGGAGAGAATGGCCACCTTGTCACCGGGCTGGATGCCGAGCTTGCGCAACCCGCGCGCCACCATGAGCGCGCGATCGTAAAACTGCCGGTAACTGAGCGTCACCCACTCCCCCTGCTTCCGGAACCTGATGGCCGGCTTTCCCTCCAGCCTGGCGGCACTCTGCCTGAGCAGGTCGGGGATCGATTTGTAGGGAATGGTTTCCATGCGGGGCCCAGGTGGAACGTGAGTGGCAGGCTGTAGTTGCTTTAATGATATACGCCGCTACAGACAAGTCAAATCGCCTAGTTAAGCAAGGGACGGGCTGGTCGTAAAAGCGCGAAAGTCCGTTTCTTTAATGATAAGCTCGCCGCTGTAGCGGGGAAAGACGGAGACGACGGTCGCGGACCGGGAAGCAAGGACGGCTCCAAGGCTGCAACACCATTGACAGATGCGACGATCATCAATATTATCGCCGCTGCCTTTTGCACAACCGAAAGCGGGGTCAGCTCACCAAATCCAAGCCCGCTTCCCGAACAGGAGAGTTGATGATCGACGATATCGTAGCTGAGATGGGTCCTTTGTTTATAAAGGGGGTCTTCTCGAAAAAAACAACCTACCGGTTCCTGGTGGATGGCCAGACCATCAGCTTCACCATGGATGCCGACTCCTTTTCCGTAGAGCATGGCGCCGGGACCGGCGAGGCGGACTGCACCTGCCAGACCAGCGAGCAGATGTTCAGAAAGATCTGGTTCAAAGGTTACAAGCCCGGGATCATGGACTTCATGGGAGGCGCCATCAAATCCAACGCTCCCATGCTTTTGCCCCTCTTCCTGCGGGCTTTCGGGAAGGTACCGGCTTAACTTCCTCCTACGGCCGCGCGGTCCAGCGCGCGGCCGCTTTCAACAGCTCCTCCACCGCGTTGTCGGCCCACACCGGGCAATCTGCCCCCCGTCCCAGCCGCGCCTCCCTGATCAGCCGCAGTTTCTTGGCGGTGGTCTGAGCCTCCCACGACTCCCTGACCCGCGCAAGGCACTGCCCCAGGGCGCCGGCCGCCTTGGCCTCGTCACAGGCGAGCACGGCCAACTCCAGCAGGGTCGCGTAGTCCCAGTAGTCCGCGGCACCGGAGCGTATCCTCTGCTCGACCGCGTAATGGACCACCGGCAGGATCTCCCGCCGCCTCGGATCGGCCGGCTGCTTGAGCTCCATGAGGGTGACCGCGTTCACCCCGGAATAGGTATCGCGCCAGTCCGCCTCGAACCCCTTCCAGTAGGCGGTGGCCGCCTTGTCCAACAGCTCCTTGGCGAGCGCCTTGTCCCCTTTCTCCGCGGCCTTCTCCCACTGGTACTTCAGCACCCGTCCCAGTTTGCCGTAGGTGGTGGCGCTCGGCCCACGGCGCGCCAGCAGGTCCCGCAGCACGCGCTCCGCTTCGGCCCCTTTCCCCATCCGGTTCAGCGCCAGGGCGAGCTGCTCCTGCACCAGGAGGGTGCCGGCCAAAACGGGCGCCATGCGCGGCACCAGGGCGGTCATCTCGTTCCACCACTGCGCCTCGCGATAGCCGAAGAAAAGCTCCAGAACCACCCCCGGCTCGACCTCGGCCAGGTTACCCAGGGACGCCTCCACTGCTCTAACCGCCCCTCCTCCGCGCGACCTGGCCTCCAAAAGGCTCTGCTTGACACCCTGCTCCAGGCCGGCCTCCGCCTCGGCGGCCTTAAGCCTCGCCCCGCGGTCAAGGTTCGGGTAACCCGGCAGCTGACGAAAAAGCGGGCTGTCCGCTGCACCGCTATCCCCTTTTTTCAGCGCATCGGTTATCACGGTCCGGTACTTGGCCTCGTACTCCGGGTGTCCCTGGGGGGAGACCCGGTAGGAAACGGCACCCAGGGCCTGGGCGTCGAAGGGGAGCTGGGCGCGGCTCGCGGCGTGGATCAGCACGGTTTTTCGTGGCTGCGAGGCATGCCTGATCCCCAGGGTGTAGAAGACGGTCGGGCTCGCGGCACTGAGATCGGCCAGCACGTACTCGAAGAGGGCGAGCCTTTCCAGCAGGCGGCGGCCAAGCCCCCCGGTACGCCCCTCGTCGCCCCGGACCGCTTGCAGCCCGGCTGCCTCCACGGCAGGAACCACCAGCCGGCGATACACCGCCTCAAAATCGATCTCCCTGCCGGTGCAGTCCTTCCTCTTATCGAAGGGCATCAGGACCAGACAGCAGGGTTTGTTTGCTTCGCTCATGGTTTCCTCCTTCAAACATCACCCTCTTCCGGGAGTTCCCCCTACTTCACACTACGCCCAACGCATCCTCCCCTTCAAGGAATACAGCCCATCGCTACTCCGTGCTGTTCGGCATCACCAGGGCCTTTTCCGGAACGATTTTGACGAAGCGGCTGCGGGCGCGGGCCAGCACCACATGCACCCAGTCGGCCTCCTCCTTCTGGTGGGAATGGTAGAGTTCCCGGCCGTACTTGCCGAGCAGCTCCTCCAGTTGGGCGACGTCGTCTTCCTCCAGGTCGCGGATCTCGACGCCCGCACCGCTGGCCAGCCTGCGGCGTAGGGCGTCGCGGGTGAACCCCATCTCCTGGTCCAGGTGGCAGTACACCACCCCTCCGGTCATCCCCGAACAGAGCCAGGGGCCCGGGTCCCCCAGCACCACCACGC
>NZ_DATFBA010000383.1:0-17233 GCF_035254065.1 Geomonas sp. | reverse complement strand
CTGCGCAGCTTTTCCTCATCTTGATCTCACGCCCCCTCCCCCCCTCGCGCTTTCTGAAATCTCAGCGGTTTTCTTAATCTCAATATCGATCTTGCGCTCGTCTTCACCCTCTTCCCTCCCTTTCGCCACGCCTCAGCCCATTTCATAATCTTAATCTTAATCTTAATCTCGGTTTTGCTCCTGCTGCGCGACAAAAAAAACGGTCCCGGCTACTTCAGTAACTCCTTGCAATACCGATATTTATCAAGTATGTTGCTTGCCAATTTCACCCATAAGGAAGACAACGCCGTGTTCCGCTGCTTTATTTTGCTCCTGCTCCTGTTCCTCTGCTCCCCTCCCCGTCCATCAGCCGCCGAGACCGTGAAAACCGGTGCCGAGATACTCAGCGAAAACGGCTTCCACACCCTGAAAGGAACACGGTTCGCCCTGGTCACCAACCGGTCAGCCACCGTGGGGGGCGTCCAGATCCTGGAAGCCATGGCCAAATCCGGCGTGCAGCCAGCGGTCATCTTTACTCCTGAGCATGGACTGGAAGGGAATGCCGAGGACGGGGTCAAGCTGACCGACAGCAGCCAGGGGGATATCCCGATCAAGAGCCTGTACGGGGCCACCAGGAAGCCGCGCCCCGAGGACCTCAAGGGGCTCGACCTGGTGCTCTTCGACATCCAGGACGTCGGGGTCCGCTTCTACACCTACATCTCCACCATGGGGTACGCGATGCAGGCCGCCGCCGAGGCGGGCATCCCCTTCGTGGTGCTCGACCGCCCCAACCCGCTGGGAGGGAACTACGTGGCCGGTTTCGTGCGCGAGACCAAGCCTACCTTCACCGCGCTCTACCCGATCCCGCTGGCGCACGGCATGACGGTGGGCGAGCTGGCGGAGATGATCAAGGGGGAGAAGATGCTGCCGGGGCTTTCCCGGCTCGACCTGGCGGTAGTCACCATGCAGGGATGGCAGCGCTGGATGCGCTGGCCGGACACCGGGCTCCCCTGGGTCGCCACCAGCCCCAACCTCGCCTCCTTCGACTCCGCCCTGCTCTATCCCGGCATCGGGCTTCTGGAGGGGACCAGCGCATCTGAGGGGCGCGGCAGCAAGGAGCCGTTCCAGCTGGCCGGCTGGCCCGGCATCGACCCGCAGGCCCTGGCCCACAAGCTGAACAGCCAAGGGCTCCCCGGCCTGCGCTTCGATCCGGTGCACTTCACGCCGGTAAGCCTCCCCGGCATCTCCAGCGCACCCAAGTTCAAGAACCGCGACCTCTGCGGCGTCCATATCGAGATCACCGATTACCGCAACGTGCAGCCGGTCGAGGCGGGGGTTGCCGTGATGGATGCTATTTACGGTTCCATTCAGGAGCCCGCGCGCAAGGTCTTCTTCAGAGGCGGCCTGGACGACATGGCCGGTTCGGAGCGGGTCAGAAAAGGGGTCGAGGGGAGAGAGCCGGTGACGGCGATCGTGTCGGGCTGGAGCGATGGGATCCACCACTTCCTCCACCAGCGGCAGGCCTACCTTCTTTACGGCGACTGACAGTAATTCGCTGCAGCCCTCACCCGGCCTTCGGCCCCCCTCTCCCCTGAAGGGGCGAGGGGATGGCATGCCGGCGGAAGTGATGCGTAGCGGTGAGCCGTATCACGGCAGCGGCTGCGATAAAAAAAGGCCCCCACGCTGCGGGAGCGGCAGCGTGAGGGCTCATCGACCGACAGGTCAGCTCCGCGGTATCGGCCGCGTCAGAGCTTCCAGCATTCCCATTTGGTCAGCTGGATACCTTATCGCCACCCGGCTCCTCCACTTGAGAGGATATTTGGCCGCCGAGCGAGCTCCCGGACTGGCGCCGCCGGCCACTGGCCAACCCTTCCCCCCTTCCGTTCTCCCCCTGAGCCATATCCCTTAAAAAAGTGTGTGCTAGGCGCCCAACTCCTGTATTATATTGACGTTATACCACCCTTCACTCCGGACGGCGTTCCCTATGATAACCATCCTTGAAAATCTCCCCCTGGCTCCCTTCACTTCCCTGGAAATCGGCGGTCCTGCCCGCTTCTTTGCGACCACCCGAAGCATCGATGAGCTCCGGGAGGCGCTCCTCTTCGCGCGCGGCAACCGGCTCCCCTTCGCGGTGCTGGGAGGAGGCAGCAACCTGCTGATCAGCGACCGCGGGTTTGACGGCCTGGTGGTCAGGGTGAAACTGGAAGCGGTCGAACGGGACGGGAACCTGGTGAGGGCGGAGGCGGGGGTCGATCTCACCTCGCTCGTGCACGACCTGGCCCACCAGGGGCTCTCCGGGATGGAGTCGCTGGCCGGCATCCCCGGCTTGGTGGGAGGTGCCGTGCGGGGCAACGCCGGTGCCTACGGCAGCTGCATCGGGGAACTGAGCGAGCAGGTGGTGGCCCTGGACGCGGAGAGCCTGGAACTGGTCACCTTCAACCGGGATGCCTGCGCTTTCCGTTACCGCTTCAGCCGCTTCAAGGAGCAGCCGCGGCTGATCGTGATCTCCACCCTGCTGGCTCTCACCCCGGGCATGCCCGAGGAGATCCGGGCCAGGGTGGAGGCGACCCTCGCCAGGAGGGCAGCCCGCAACCTCCAGTGTGAGCGGAGCGTCGGCTCCTTCTTCATGAACCCGGTAGTGCACGACCCGGCACTGATCGACTGCTTCGAGGCCGACCAACACGTGCGCAGCCGGGATGGGCGGATTCCGGCCGGCTGGCTCATCGACCGCGCCGGGCTGCGCAGTACCGCGGTGGGCGGGGCCTCCGTCTCCCCCCTGCATGCCAACTACCTCATCAACAGCGGACAGGCCACGGCCGAGGACATGGTGCACCTGGCGCAGTTGGTAAAGGGAAGGGTATTGGCGTCGCTGGGGGTCGAATTGCAGGAGGAGGTGAGCCGGCTCGGCTTCGCGGAAAAGGGGGAGGCCGGCATCTCGGCCGGCACGGACTCTCCGGTTGCAGCCGATGTGAAGGCAGGGGCTCGGGACTAGGAGCTAAGGTTCGAAATGCGTTACTTGCGGGCGAAGACCATCCTGAGGCCGGTCAGCTCGCTGCTCAACTGGCGGGAGAGGCGGCTGTACTCTTCTGAGCTCTTGGCCGCTTCCAGGTGCCCCATCAGGTCGGAGAAGCGCCGGAGTTCCCGGGTCGCGTTGTGGTCCACCAGCTTGGGCATCAGGGCCTGCCAGGCAAGGTGCATCCGGATCACGATGCTGGACAGCCGCTCCATCCGCTTCAGCTCGGCCCAGATGGCGAGCTCGCGGGCGTTGTAATCCAAAAGCGACACCTCGGTCGGCACGCACGGCTTGAGGGGGACCGCCAGGGTGGCGGCGATCAGCGACACCCGGTTGGAAAAGCGCATCACATCCAGGCGGTCCTTCGAGTTCACCGCCTGCTCCAGCTCGGTGATGGTGTGCTTCAAGTGCGGCAACAGGTTTGCGTTGGCTTCGTCCTGCATGGCGGGAAGCGAGGCGGCGCTCTTCTTCACCGCCTCGAACTTCTTCGGCAGACGGTCCAACTTCCCCGAGATGGCCACTTCGTAGGTTTCCTCTGCAGAAACGGAGAGCACCTCCAGTTCGTTGGCCAGCGGGTTGGGATGCTGTGCGAGCAGCGGGCGCGGCAGTTCCTTGACCGGCGGGCCCGAGCGCTCCTTCGGCGGCGGAGAGCCCGCCCCGGCCAGGGAAGTCAGCAGGCAGACGCCGGCTAACAGGACCAGGGCCAGCGGGAAGCGCATCGCTCGCAAGGAGACGCCGCGCGGAGCGGAGGATTTTTCGTCAGGGGATTGATTCATAGAAAAACCGTTCTTGCTACAGGTTCGCCATCTTCCTGATCCGATCCAGCTGCTGGTCGGTCAGCCCTTCAAACTGCACCCCGATACCCGGGATGCCCCGGCAGGTCCCCCATTCGATACACCAGCAGACCACGGCCTTGAGCGGTTCGTTGGCAGGCAGCTCCAGAAAGCGGAGCCAGACCGGTTCCCCTTTTTGCAGAGGGTCGGTGGTGTGAACGAAGGCGCCCCCCCTCGATATGTTGAGGGTAAAGGTCTTGAGACACTCTCCCTCGCCGCATTCGGGACGGGGTGAGAGCAGCAGGTTCAGATAGCTCTCCTTGCGGTCGAACCTGCGCAGGGTCCTGGCGGTGAACGCCTTGCACCTGGTCTCGACGAAGAAGGAAAGGGAGGCCCCGACGTCGACCGTGTCGGATTGCTCCAGTGGGCTCAGGTTGATGCTTCTATCTCTGCCGTCCCACTTGAGCCTCAAGGAGGGGTAGTAGTTCAGGCAGTCATAGGCGATGGCCTTTTCCTCTTTGCTGCAACGGATCAGGGTGAGGATGTCCACCAGCAGCCCGCTGTAGGGAACCGCGCTCGACATCCGCTGCAGATCCGTGAAGGTCTCGGCGATATCGTAGGAGACACCGACCCGTTGCAGGATCTCCTCGTAGGCGCCCCTGGCGTCGGCCTCCTTGACCACCACGAGGATCCTGGCATCTGCCATGGCGCCGTCCCTCCCAGGTCAACCCGGCAGGCTGACCATCCCTAACACATCGTGTCGCCACAGGCAAGGATAAATTGCCACCATGAAACATGCCCGGGATGATGTCCCGGGCATGTTGGAGAACGGCCCAATCAGGCCATGTCACGATTCAGGTAATAGTGCAGTTTTTCACTGGTTGCGTCATCACATCCTGGAGTAATGGTTGAGCATGTCCTGGAGGCGCTTGGTGGCCGGCGACTTCTTGCCCCCCATGCCGCCGATGACCTCCTGCGAGGTCAACGATTTGCCGTAGTAGTGGGCATTGGCATCCTTGCTGACCAGCAGCACGGCCCCTTCCAGCGACACGCCGCCGAACAGCCCGCGGGTGCGCGAGTAGGAGAGGATCTCCGATTTAAGCATCGCATCGGTGGCCGCTTGGGCGTCGCGTCCCACCGGACCGGCTGCCACCGAGGCGTCAGCTCCCAGGGTGAACTTGGTCCCTTTCAGCAATCCCTCAACCCCTCTCTTGTTCTTGAAGACCAGGATGAGGTCGGTGGCCTTGCCGCCGATCTGCCAGCCCACGCTGGCGCCGGAAATGCTGATGAAGAGCGGGTCACTCCACTGGCCGTTGTCTTTACGCACCATCAGGACGCCGGTGCCGTGTTGCCCGCCCACGATGAAGGCCCCTTTAATGGTGTCGGGGATGATCACCACCGCCTTGGCATCTTTAAGCAATGCGGGGGGGATGCCCTTCTCCGGGATCTTCATGACTTCCTTCAGGACGTCGGCTGAATCACGGACGTCCTTCGCCTCGTTCCTGGCCAGGGCCGCCGTGGCCCAGGCGCCAACCAGCAGCAAAGCAACCAGTACCAGTGAAACGCTCCTTCCGATCTTCATGGTCAACCTCCTTTTGCTCGGTCCAGCGGGGAGGCCGCATCAACTGCCGGCAACCCCGGCATGGAATGGAGCTCATACTCGTATCTAAACTCCTCCTATCTCTACTTCTCCTATAATAAACCCTCCAGCAGGAATCTAGTAGTAGTCTCTACGATAGCGTGGGCGGTGTTTCTTGCCGCCGGTACCTGCTGATGGGTGAGGGCGTCCTGTATTATTAAAAACATCACATGTTGATATCACAGATGGAAGCCTTGTCAATCCAGATCTCCGTCACTATTTCTTCGCCGTAGCCGTATCCTCAGCGAGCGAGGAGCTTTCCCAGCCGCCACCCAGGGCCTTGATGAGCCCGACGCTGGAGGTGAGCCGGCGAGCCTGGATGCCGACCTCGGTTCGCTGGTTGCTGAGGGCCGTGGTCTGGGCGGTGATCACGTTCAGGTAGCTGATGATCCCGGCCTTGTACTGGTTGACAGCTACGGCCAGAGTCTCCTCGGACGCCTGCACGGCTTCCGCCTGCGCCTTGGCTTCCGCCTCCAGTATGCGCAGGGCAGACAGGTTGTCCTCCACCTCCTGGAACCCGGTCAACACCGTCTGGCGATAGGCCGCCACCGTCTGGTCGTAGGCCGCCCGTGCCGCCTCGGTCTGGGCGCCCCTCAGCCCCCCGTCGAAGACCGTCTCGGTGAGCCCGGCCCCGACCGACCAGAAACGGCTGGGCCAGGTCAGCCAGTCACCCAACAGCAGGGACTGGAAACCGGCCGAGGCGCTCAGACGGAGGTCGGGATAATAGGCGGCCTTCGCCACGCCGATCTGGGCGTTGGCCGCCGCCATCCTCCTCTCCGCCGCGGCGATATCCGGGCGGCGTTCCAGAAGTTGCGAGGGCAGGCCGGCGGGGATATCGGGAAAGAGGTCCCCCATCGGCGCCACCGGCAGCGAGAAGGAGGAGGCGGGCTTGCCGATCAATAAAGCGATGGCGTGCTCCAGTTGTGCGCGCTGCACCGTCAGGTCGATGGCCTGCGCCTTGGTCGTTTTCAGCTGGGTATCGGCCTGCAGCACGTCGGATTTGGCTGCGATGCCGCCGTTGTAGCGGTTGCGGGTCAGATCGAGCGCCTTCTGAAAGCTCGCCACCGTGTCGTTCAGCAGCTTTATCTGCATGTCCTGGTTGCGAAGCAGGAAGTAATCCTGGGCCAGTTCCGCCTGGGCACTCAACTGGGCGGCCGCCAAGTCCGCCTGGCTCGCCTGGGCGTTGGCCTTGTTGGCCTCGACCGTGCGGCGGATGCGCCCCCAGACGTCCACCTCCCAGGAGAGGTCGACGGGGAGCGAGTAGGAGGTGGAGGTGGTACCGCCGCGCCTGGGGTTGGTGGTGACCGTGGAGCCGGTATCGGTGGTGGCGCTCAGGCCGGTGCCACCTTGGAAGGAGTGAGAGACCGCAGGGCCGGCGGTGATGGTCGGGAAGTACCCCGCCCTCGCCTCCCGGACCAGGGCCTTCGCCTGGCGGAACTGCGCCTCGGCGGCCGCGATGTTCTGGTTGGAGACCACCACCTGCTCTTCGAGGGCGCTCAAGACAGGGTCGTGGAAGACCTCCCACCAGCGCTGGTCGAGCTTGCCGTCGTTTGGTTGCGCGACCTTCCAACCGGCGACCTCTTTGAAGGCGGTCGGCAGGGGGGTGTCCTGGGGAAGCGGGGTCGGACGGACGTAGTCAGGCCCGACCGAGCAGGCGGCAAGCGCCGCGGCGAGGGGGGCCAGCAGGAGGCATCTTTTGAAAAGGCTGTTGCAGCTCATGGTTAGCACCTCTAAGGCGTCGGGCAGGTCAGACAGGTCGGACGTCGGACAAAGAACATTACTCTACGCTTTGACTTCTGGCGCCACCTCGGCGCGGCTTTGCTCGTACTCACGCCTGCGCTGGCTTTTGCCGCGCTTGCGGTCGATCCAGAGGCGGAAGCGGTCCATGTACAGGTACACCACCGGGGTGGTGTACAGGGTCAGCGCCTGGCTGAAGATCAGCCCACCCACGATTGAAATCCCCAGCGGACGCCTAAGCTCTCCTCCCACCCCCAGCCCCAAGGCGAGCGGCAGAGCGCCGAAAAGGGCCGCCATGGTTGTCATCATGATCGGCCTGAAGCGGAGCAGACAGGCCTCGTAGATGGCGTCTTCGGGCGCCTTTCCCTCGTTGCGCTCGGCGGCCAGCGCGAAATCGACCATCATGATGCCATTCTTCTTCACGATGCCTATCAGGAGGATCACCCCGATCACAGCGATCAGGTTGAGATCGTTGTGGGTCAGCATCAGGGCAAAGGCTGCCCCCACCCCGGCGGACGGCAGCGTGGAGAGGATGGTCCACGGGTGCATGTAGCTCTCATAGAGAACGCCGAGCACGATGTACACGGTCAAAAGCGCCGCCAGGATAAGGAGCGGCTCGTTGGCGAGCGATGCCTTAAAGGCCTGGGCGGTTCCGGAGAAGCTTCCCCGCACACCAGGAGGCATCCCCGCCTCCCGGAAGACCTTGTCGATGGCGGTGGTCGCCTGCCCCAGCGCCACGCCGGGCGCCAGGTTGAAGGAGAGCGTGATGGACGGGAACTGCCCCTGGTGGTTGACCGCCAAGGCCGACGCCTTGGGCTCGAGGTGGCTAAAGGCGGAGAGGGGCACCAGTGTGCCGCTGGTGGAGGGGACCCAGATGTCCTTGAGGGTATCGGGACGCTGCCAGAAGGCGGGGTCGACCTCCATAACCACGTGGTACTGGTTCAACAGCGTGTAGCTGATCGCCACCTGGCTCTGGCCGAAGGCGCCGTATAGCGTGCTGTCGATGGCCTGGGTGGTCACGCCCAGCCGGGAGGCGGTCTGCCGGTCGATCACCAGGCTCGCCTCGCGCCCCTTGTCCTGCAGGTCACTGTTCACGTCCACCAACTGGGGCATGCTCCGGAACTTCCGCAGGAGGGTCTGCGCGGCGGAGCTCAGATCGGCGAGGTTCCCTCCCTGCAGCGTGTACTGGTAGGCCGCATTGGTGATCCTGCCGCCTACCCGCAGGTCCTGCACCGGCTGCAGGAAGGTCGGGGCGCCGGGGACCGAGGAGATCTTCCCGCGTAACCGGTTGATCACCTGTGCGGAGGTCACCTTGCGCTTCTCGAAAGGCTTCAGCGTTATGAAGAGCCGGGCTGTGTTGGTGGTGGAGCCGCCCCCGCCGCCGGTGAAGCCGACTACGTAGTCGACGTCGGGGTCCTGCTTGATGATGGCCACGATCTGCTGCAGCTTTTCCCGCATGGCCTGGAAGGAGGTGTCTTGGGCAGCCTGGATGCCCCCGGCGATGCGCCCGGTGTCCTGGTCTGGGAAGAAGCCCTTGGGGAGCGCCCGGAACAGGAGGACACTCAGCACCACGGTGGTCAGCATGACCAAAAGGATGAGGAGGTGGTGCCTAAGCGCCCAGCTCAGGGTCCGCTGGTAGGTCCGGTGCATCCAGTCGAACAGAGCCTCGCTGGTCTTGAAGATGATACCGTGCTCGCGCGGCTCCAGCGGTTTCATCAGCGTCGCGCACATCATCGGCGTGAGGGTCAGGGAGACCACCAGCGAAACCACGATGGCGGCGGAGAGGACCACAGCGAACTCCCGGAAGAGCCGCCCCACCATCCCCCCCATCAAAAGGATCGGGATGAAGACGGCCACCAGCGAGATGCTCATGGATAGCACGGTAAAGGCGATCTCCCGGCTGCCGTTCAGTGCGGCCTGCAGCGGGCTCTGCCCCATCTCCCGGTAGCGGGTGATGTTCTCCAGCACCACGATGGCGTCGTCCACCACAAAGCCGGTGGCGATGGTGAGCGCCATCAGCGACAGGTTGTCCAGCGAGTAGCCGCACAGGTACATCACCATGAAGGTGCCGATGATGGAGACGGCGACGGCGACCGCTGGGATCAGGGTGGAGCGGACGTTCCTGAGGAACCAGAAGACGACCATGATCACCAGGAAGCCGGAGATGATGAGCGAGATCTCGACATCGCGCAACGACCCCCTGATGGGGGGTGTGCGGTCGACCACCACCGACAGGTCCACATCACCCGGCAGCGCCGCCTTCAAGTGCGGCAGCAGCGCCCTGACGTTATCAACCGTCTCGATGATGTTGGCGCCCGGCTGCCGGAAGAGGATGACCATAACGCAGGGCTTGCCGTTCACCAGGCCGGTGGTACGGATGTCCTCAATGGAGTCTTGCACGTTCGCCACGTCGGCCAGCCGGACAGCAGCGCCGTTTCGGTAGGTGACCACCAGCGGCAGATAGTCCTCGGCGGTATGCAACTGGTCGTTGCTGCGGACCTCCCAGCTCCTGTCGCCCGCCTGCAGGGTCCCCTTCGGCCGGTTCACGTTGGTGGAGGAGATCACGTTGCGCACGGTGCCGAGGCTGATGCCGTAGCGGTTCAGCTGCAGGGGGTTCAGCTCCACGCGCACCGCCGGCAGCGAACTGCCGCCGACGATCACCTGCCCCACCCCCTTAACCTGGGAGAGCTTCTGCTGCAGGATGTTGGATGCCGCATCGAAGAGTTTCGGCTTGGGGATGGTGTTGGAGGTGAGCGCCAGGATCAGGATCGGCGCGTCCGAGGGGTTCACCTTCCGGTAGGTGGGGTTGTTGGGAAGGTTGGCCGGCAGGTAGCTGCGCGCTGCGTTGATCGCCCCCTGCACGTCGCGGGCGGCGCCGTTGATGTCCCGGTTCAGGTCGAACTGCAGCGTGATGCTGGTCGAGCCGCGGGTGGAGGTCGAGGTCATCTCGGTGACCCCGGCGATGCGGCCGAACTGGCGCTCCAGGGGTGCCGCCACCGAGGTGGACATGGTCTGCGGATCGGCCCCCGGCAGCGAGGCGTTCACCGATATGGTCGGGAAATCGACCTGCGGCAGGGGCGAGACCGGCAGCAAGTGGAAGCCGATAATCCCCGCCAGCACCAGCCCGAAGGTCAGAAGCGAGGTCGCCACCGGGCGGGATATGAAAGTGGAGGAAATGTTCATAGTACCTTTACTGAAACTGCAATCCCCCCTGTCCCCCCTTTATCAAGGGGGGAACCTGATGCGGATAGCTCAACAATGGATGCTCCATTGGATGATGCTGCATTGCTGATGCTCATTCCCAGGATCCGCCAGTCGCGATGAAGGCCCCCGCCTTACGTCCCCCCCTTGATCAAGGGGGGGACGTCAGCCGACTATCACAGCTATAGACAGATCCTCTGGTCATTCCCTGCTTATCCTCGGCACCTTATTGCGCCTCGGGTGGCAGCTCCCCTGCTGGGTGCTCCCCCTCCTCCCCTTTCCTCTTTCTGAACCGGGCCGAGACGCGGTCGAAGTAGAGGTAGATGACCGGCGTCGTGTAGAGGGTCAGGATCTGGCTGATCAGCAGGCCGCCGATGATGGAGATGCCCAAGGGGCGCCGGAGTTCGCTCCCCACCCCGTGCCCGAGCGCGAGCGGCAGCGCGCCCAGAAGGGCCGCGAAGGTGGTCATCATGATCGGCCTGAACCTCAACAGGCAGGCCTGGAAGATGGCCTCCTCGGGACGCTTCCCCTCAACCCGCTCGGCCTCGATGGCGAAGTCGACCATCATGATGCCGTTCTTCTTGACGATGCCGATCAACAAGATGATGCCGATGACGGCGATCACGCTCAGTTCGGTCCGGCAGATCATAAGGGAGAAGACGGCACCGGCACCTGCGGAGGGGAGCGTGGAGAGGATGGTGATCGGATGGATGAAGCTCTCGTAGAGCACCCCCAGCACGATGTAGACGGTGATCAGCGCGGCCAGGATCAGCAACGGCTCGTTGGTGAGCGAGTCCTTGAAGGCTTGCGCGGTCCCCTGGAAGTTGCCGCGGATACTGGCCGGCAGGTGCATGTCCTTGGTCGCCTCCTCGATGGCAGTGACCGCGCCACCCAGCGAGACGCCGGGGGCGAGGTTGAAGGAGGTGGTGACGGCGGGGAACTGCCCCTGGCGGTTGATGACCAGCGGGGTGGTCCCTTCGCTGGCGCGGGCCAAGCTCCCCAGCGGTATGCTGCCGCCTGAGCCTTTCAGGTAGATACCATTGAGCCCCGCGGGTCCCTTCTTGAACTCGTCCTGCACGGAAAGGATCACCCGGTACTGGTTCAGCTCGGTGAAGATGGTGGAGATCTGCCGCTGCCCGAAGGAGTCGTACAGCGTGTCGTCGATCAGCTGTGGGGATATCCCGAGCCGGGAGGCGGTGGCGCGGTCGATATTGAGGGCCATCATGAGCCCCAGGTCCTGCTGGTCGGAGCTCACGTCACGCAGCTCGGAGCGCTGGGAGAGCGCTTCCACGACCTTGGGGGCCCACTGCTTGAGCTCCTCGGTGTTGGGGTCCTCCAGGGTGTACTGGAACTGGGTCCGACTCACCTTGGCATCCACGGTGAGGTCCTGCACCGGCTGCATGAAGAGCTGGATGCCGGGTACCTTGGCGAGTCTTGGCTGCAACCGCCGGATCACCTCGGTGGCACTCAGGTCACGGTCGGCGAGCGGTTTGAGGTTGATGAGGATGCGCCCGGAGTTCAGGGTGGTGTTGGTGCCGTCCACGCCGATGAAGGAGGAGAGACTGGCCACCGCCGGGTCCTGCAGGATCTCGCGGGCGAGCGCCTGCTGCCGCTCGGCCATGGCCGCAAAGGAGATGGACTGCGGCGCCTCGGAGATCCCCTGGATGGCGCCGGTGTCCTGCACCGGGAAGAAGCCTTTGGGTATGGCGATGTAGAGCAGGACGGTGACCAGCATGGTGGCGACCGCCACCAGCAAGGTGGCATTCTGGTGCTTGAGGACGTACCTGAGGGTTTGGCCGTACTTTTCGATGGTCCTGTCAAAGAAGCGCCCGGAGGCGTGGTAGAACCACCCCTGCTGCTCTTCGGGGACGTGCTTCAAAAGCCGCGCGCACATCATGGGGGTGAGGGTCAGTGAGACCACGGCGGAGATCAGGATGGTGACGCCGAGGGTGACGGCGAATTCCCGAAACAGCCGACCGACCACGTCCCCCATGAAGAGCAGCGGAATGAGCACGGCGATCAGCGAGATGGTGAGCGACAGGATGGTGAAGCCGATCTGCTTCGCCCCCTTCAAGGCGGCCTGCAGCGGCTTTTCCCCTTCCTCGACGAAGCGGGAGATGTTCTCGATCATGACGATGGCGTCGTCCACCACGAAGCCGGTCGAGATGGTGAGCGCCATCAGCGAGAGGTTGTTGAGGGAGAAGCCCAAAAGGTACATGACGCCGAAAGTGCCGACCAGCGAGAGCGGCACGGCGACGCTCGGGATGGCGGTGGCCGGCAGCGAGCGCAGGAACAGGAAGATGACCAGGACCACCAGGCCGACCGAGAGCATCAGCTCGAACTGGACGTCATGGACCGAGGCGCGGATGGTGGTGGTACGGTCGGTCAGCATCTGCACCTTGATAGAGGCCGGCAGCGCCCCCTGCAGCTGCGGCAGGAGCTTCTTGATGCGGTCCACCACCTCGATCACGTTGGCGCCCGGCTGGCGCTGGATGTTGACGATCACGGCCGGAGTGGTGTTCATCCAGGCGGCCTGGTTGACGTCCTCGGTGTCGTCGACCACCTGGGCCACGTCGGTGAGCTTGACGGGAGCGCCGTTACGGTAGGCGACGATCAGCGGCTGGAAGTCCTTGCTGGAGTAGAGTTGGTCGTTGGCGCCGATGATGAAGGCCTGGCGCGGGCCGTCGAAACCGCCCTTGGCCTGGTTGACGTTGGTGGCGGTGATGGCGGTCCGGAGGTCCTCCATGGTGAGCCCGTAGGAGGCGAGCGCGGTCGGATTGGCGTGCACCCGCACGGCGGGACGCTGGCCGCCGCTGATGCTCACCAGGCCGACGCCGGGGAGTTGGGAGATCTTCTGGGCGAAACGGGTATCCGCCAGGTCCTCCACTTGCGGCATCGGCAGCGAGTCGGAGGAGAGCGCCAGGGTCATGATCGGCGTGTCGGCCGGGTTGACCTTGCTGTAGACCGGCGGGTTGGGGAGATCCTTGGGGAGGTAGCTGAAGCCCGCGTTGATGGCCGCCTGCACCTCCTGCTCGGCCACGTCCAGCGAGAGGTCCAGGCTGAACTGCATGGTGATCACCGAGCTGCCGTTGGAGCTGGTGGAGGTCATCTGGGTGAGCCCCGGCATCTGGCCGAACTGCCGCTCCAGGGGTGCGGTAACTGAGGTGGCCATCACGTCCGGGCTGGCGCCGGGATAGAAGGTGCGCACCTGGATGATGGGATAGTCGACCTGCGGGAGCGCCGAGACCGGCAGCAGCCGGTAGGCTACGGCGCCGACCAGCAGGATGGCAACCATCAAGAGCGTGGTTGCCACCGGCCGCAGTATGAATGGACGTGAGATGTTCATCTGCTGTTACCTTCCGAACCCGCCGCCCTGTCCGCCGCCCTGTCCGCCGCCCTGTCCGCTGCCTTGTCCGCGGCCCTGCCCCGCACCTCCGGAGTGGGCTCCGCCCTGTCCCGCCGATCCTGCCTGCGGCATGCCGCCCTGTCCCTGGTAGTTCCCCCCCTGCCCTAGCGGAGGCTGACCGGGCAGCCCTGCACCGAGACTTTGCCCCCCCTGGCCTTGGGGTTGGCCGGGTTGTCCCCCGCGCCCGCCACGGCCGCTGCCGGCTGCGCCCGGCTGCTTCACCGCAACCTTGCTACCTTCCCGCAGTCGTTCGGCGCCTTCGATGACCACGACTTCACCCTCGGCCAGGCCGGCAGTAACCGAGGTATCGTCCCCCTGGCTGGGGCCGATGGTGACCGGTCGCACGGTGACGGTGCTGTCGGATTTCACCAGGTAGACGAAGGTCCCCTGCGGGCCCCGCTGGACGGCTGAAGTCGGCACCAGCACGGACTGCCGCCGGACCTCCAGGAGCAGCCGCGCGTTCACAAACTGGTTCGGGAAGAGCTCGTTGTTGGCGTTGGGGAAGAGCGCCTTGAGCTTCACGGTGCCGGTGGTGGGATCGATCAGGTTGTCGATGGTGAGCAGGGTCCCGGTGGCGAGCTTCTGCTTCTGCTCGCGGTCATAGGCGTCCACCGTGAGCTTGGCGCCGGTCTTGAGCTTGCTGAGCACCGGCTGCAGGTTGTCCTCCGGGATCGGGAAGATCACCGTCGCCGGCTGCAGTTCGGTAATCACCACCAGTCCGTTGGTATCGCTGGCGTGAATGATGTTGCCGGCGTCGACCTGCCTGAGGCCCGCCCGGCCGGCGACCGGCGCGGTGATCCGGCAGTAGACCAGGTTCAGCTTGGCGGCATCGATCTGCCCCTGGTCGACCTTGATGGCCGCCTGGTACTGGCGCACCAGGGCTTCCTGGGTATCGAGCTGCTGCTTGGGAATGGAGTCCTGCGCCCAGAGCTGGCGGTAGCGTTGCACGTCGACCTCGGCGTTCTTCAGGAGGGCGACGTCCTTGGCCATCTGCCCCTCGGCCTGGGTCAGCTGCACCTGGAAGGGGCGCGGGTCGATCACCGCCAGCAGGTCCCCCCGCCTGACGAGCTGCCCCTCGCGAAAGCGCACCTCCATCAATTGGCCATCCACCCTCGACTTCACGGTGACGGTGTTCAGTGGGGTAACCGACCCCAGGCCGTTCAGGTAGACACCGAGGTCACCTTTCCTGGCCGCCTGGGCCAGCACGGGAGCCGGGGGCATGGCCGGCTTGGCCCCTTTCTTCTCATCCGGCTTGCCGCGTCCGGAGAGGACGTAGATGCCGGCGGCCACCAGGCCGAGGACCAGCAGGAGATACCACCAGCGGCGGTTCGAACGGTTGCCAGGGCCAGCGGCCGGGCGCTCGGTATAGGGGGCTTTGTCTTCAGGTGCTGTGGTCATGTCAACCCTTCTATTGTTTCAGTCAAGTGTGCTGTCGAAAGCGTCATGGAGGGGCGATGTTCCTTCTTCAACCGAGCGAACTTATCAGATGCTTTATGTGAGTGTCAATTTACATTCGACGTTTTATCAAGTTTTCCTCATTATTCTGCGGAACCCCGTATTTTCGATGGAAAATCCGCTCATTTGGGATATGCGCAACGGCGCCGGAGGTACACGAAACCGGCTCCGGCCTTCTCTGCACGTCGTATTGGGAAGGGAATTCAAAAGGGACCGCAAGAGGAGGTCATTTTTGTCAGTTGTAGGAAGGTTAGCAGCTAAATTGGGAGAAATTATGGAAGAAATGAGGAAACGGGACGGGGTGAGGACGGGTCGGGCACATGGCGGGCGGCACCACCCTGCTCTTTAGCGAATAAGCAGGGTGGCCCTGTCCGTCTTTACTGGTTTCCGGTGATCCATTCCTTGACCGAGGCGGTGTCCTCGTCGGAGAGGGAGATCTGCGAACTGCGGCAGAGGTTCAGCACGTTCTCGTAGAATTTTTGGGAGAGCGTGGCTGCCTCCACCTGCCCCTGCTGGAACCGGTACCTCACGTGGCCGAGCCCCAACAGGACGAAATTGACGTGGCTGCGGGCCACCGTCGCCCCCTCTTCCGCGCAGCAGTCGCGCACAGCCTTGGAGGTCCGGCTCAGGCTGTAGCCGTTGGCGTTGACCTCGTTGGCAAGGCAGCGGAACAGGATCTGGTAATGCTCGGTGGGGAGCAGCGGCGTGTCGGTGATGTTGTGGATCTTCACCTGCAGCGAGTCCATCTTCTCCTCGGGTGCTGGATGCACGCTGGGATCATACAGAAAGCCGGGAAGCAGGCTGGACATCTCGATCCCCGGCAGGTTCAGCTGCCCGAGCAGCGACTTGAAGCTGCCGCTTCCGAACCACTGCGACTCGGTGAGCCCGGAGCCGAACCTCATCCCCAAAAGATGCGCCATCTTGGCCAGCACCACCGGGACCGGCGAAGAGCGCACGGTCTCCACGATGAACTCCTCGATCCTCTGGCGGTTGTCGGGAGTGACCTCCGAACTCCCCACCGGCTGCTCGATGACGGTGACATCGGCCACCGGCGGCCCCTGCAGGCCGATCTTCCAGGGGTCCTCGTCCAAAAGCACCAGCCCCTCGCGGCAGTTGACCAGTTCCTGGGAAAGCCTTCTCAACGTCCCGAACCCCAGCCAGTTGGTGTCCCGCCCGAACTCCTTGAACTCCCGGAAGATCTTGGGAAGGTCAGCCGCCTGCACGGGCCCCGATTCCGACACCACCTCCAGCACGCGGCTGGCCATCCGGTCGATCAGCGAGGTCTGCGTCTTCACATCGGCAGCGGGAACGTCCTGGGCAGCCTCGATCTCCACGAAGCCGATACCGGTGCTGATGAAGTCGTCCAGGTCGAAGACGTGGTCGGCTGAGGCCTTGTAGGCTGGGGAAGCGTATCCCACCGCCAGCACGGAGGTCCGGCGGTCGTGCTTGCGGAGCTTGATGAGGACCGGCGTAAAGTCGGCATCACCAGAAAGCACGATGAACTCGTCGATGGAGGGGTAATGATGCAGGGTTTCCAGGATGTCCATCACCATGTGGACGTCGGTACTGGTCTTGCCGCGGCTGGTCAGCGGCGGGCAGTCGATGACCTCGAAGGCGGCCTTGGTGAAATAGGGCCTGAAGTCGCCGAAGGAGGAGGGGTTGAGATAGCACCTGCGGATCAGGATGCGCCGGTCCACGCCGTTGCCGGGGAGCGGGAGCTTCGATTCCACCAGCCACTTGAGCCAGCGCTCCGGCCGGGTGGCGAAGGCCTTGGCGAGGTCCTGGTCCTGGTTGTGAAAGTTAAGAAAGATGTTGTCGAAGTCGACAAAGAGGGCGGCTCGGATAGTCGATATCTCCGGCATGTTCACTCCTTTTCTTGGGGCGTTTCCCGTTGCGAGGTCCTCAACGAGGCCCTGTTGCCGCTCCGGGGTCGAAGAAGCAGATAATTTACCGTACGCGTTTTTTTTTCAACTCAGCGTTGCCTTCCTGGCCGGACCACCGGGGACTGGCTCCGCCAGGTGCCTGTCCCC
>NZ_DATFBA010000382.1:0-10584 GCF_035254065.1 Geomonas sp. | reverse complement strand
ACGCCACCAGTTCCGCCAAATCCCTCTCGTCCTCGATGATCAAAATAGTAGGCATCACACTCCTCGCTCGGTACCAGTCATGCCACCTTATTACAGGGGGAATGTGTAGAAATTGTTACAAGAGTGTTAAATGCTTACTGCGCGGGATTAGTAGAGGTCAGCGCCCCATGATGACCTTGCCCGGTTCGGTGACGAGGGTGTCGGGAAGTTTGAAGACACGCTTGAAGATGTTGAAGACGCTGCGAGGAAGGGCCGTCATTTCGAGGGTGGATACTTTCGGATCGCTCCAGGGCCCCTTCGCCTCAAAGTAGACCACCAGGAAGCGCCTGCTATCGCCGGTCAGTATCCAGCCGATCACCGGGATGCGGCTGATGATACCGCTTACCGTTTGCAGCGGGTGGACACCGATCTTCAGGTCTACCTGTTCCCTGACCAGGTCAGTGGTCCCTACCGCCGTCATGTTGAGTGTCGGGCTATCGATGGTGAAGTCCTCAGTTGAGGCGATCCCATCGCGCAGAGAGAAAGTCACCTCGATCCGGTTATAGGGCATACCGTTGATCTCCATGTCAGGCAACTGGAACTTGAGGAGTTGGGACACGTTCAGAATGGAAAATACCCGGGCGAGAACGCGGTACTTGTTGATCACCCCCTTGTCCAAACGCATGTGGACCGAACCCTGGAGGGTCTTTTCCAAGGCGTTCACGTTTCCCCCCTTGGCCGTCACTGCCGCCTGCATGTTGAGCCGGCCCGACAGTTCCTTGGTCACCCTGAAGATCTTGAGGAATTGCGCCGCATCGACCTTTTCCAACATGCAGTTGACCTGGTAGCCGGGCCCATCGGCGAGGCTGAAGTCGGCCTCGCCATGACCACTGATCACCCCGTCCATCGCCTCCACCCGGAGTGATTTCATCCCGATGACCTTCCGGTCCAGGGTGACCTGCGAGTGAAGGGTTTTGAAGGCTACCAGGCCGGTTTCGCCACTTGCAAGGCGAACGGCGCCCTTCGATAGATCGATGACCGCCACCAGCCGGCCGCTGTCTCTCACCTCTTCCCACCCGCTCCCCGTTGCCTCCAGATGTCCTTCGGCATCGAGCGTTCCGCGGAGGTAGCCGTCGGCACCCGCCGCCCGGGTCAACTGGGCCGAATCCAGGTGGTGCAGGCGGTAGCGCACCTCGAATTCAGGGGCCCCTTTGGCCGCGAAGACGACCTTACCGTCACCTGAAATGGTCCCGCTGAAGATACCTGCATTTAGATCCTGGACCGTCAGGATTCCGTTGCCCCAGGATAAGTTCCCCGCGATCTGTGAGTAAGGGATCGGGCTCCCCGTCCCCCCTGCCGATGATGACGGGATCAGCTGTCCGCCACTCAGACGCACACTGGCGTTACCTTGCGCCGTGTTCCGAAGCTCGCCCGGCGTGTTCCCCCGAGCGGTGATTTCTCCTTCTGCAACCAGTACACCGGTTAGCTGCGGTTTTACTCCCACAGCGTGCAGAGCTTTACCAGCATCGATCTGGTCGAGCCGATACTGTGCACGGTAGGTCGCCAGACCTTCGCCGGCGAAATCGGCTTCACCGTTCCCGGAGATGGTCCCACCGAAAGCGCCTACCCGGAGCGCCTCGACAGCAAGCCGGCTTCCTTCCATGGTGAGCTCGCTATCCAACTCCTTAAAGGCAACCTCCCGGACACTACCCGCTGGTGAAGTCACCCGTGCTTTCACGGAAATCTTCCCGGCGCTTCCCTTGTGCTCGCCTGCGCGTTTCAGACGAAGCAGAGGTTCCAGGTCCTCCACCTTCAGGTGCGGGAAATTCGCCGTTAGGGAGAGCTTCGGTTTATCGCCCCCAGTAACCTCGCCACTCATTGCGAACGATGTGTGCGCTACCCGCCCTGACAGGGAGCCGATGGTCACTCTCCCGTTCTTGACGGAAAATCCTCCGGACAGGTGGTTCACCTCCGGGACGGGTCCCTCGTCATGAAACCCAAGGTCCTGCAGATGCAGTTGGGGGGATGAGAAGACCAGATCGGCGGCAGGATTGGAAGGTCCTTCCACGCGCCCTGAGACAGTGAACGGCGAGCCCCCTACCCTGCCGATCAGTTTCTGCGTTTCCAAGGCCGCTCCGTCAAGGTGGATTGTCCCGTTGATGTCACTCAAGCGGGCTATCTGTTGGAGCGGCCGCGCCGAAAAGTCGGCCAGGGTGATCTCTCCGCCAAGCCTGATGGCACCTGGTCGGTCTGGACTCCCCGCCCCGCTGATGCGCGCTTGTACGGCACCTGCAGGATGGTACTTTTGCAACCGCGGCACCAGGGGGATTAGTGGTTCGACCAGGAATCGATTGGTAGCGGCCCTGAAGGTGAGCGGGTCCCGTTGACGGTAACGATAGCTGCCGTCGGCCGTGACCTGGAGCGGAGGGATCTCATACTGGAGTTCATCGACCCTGATTTCGGCGTCCCTCAGATGGGCGGTGAACCGGAGCCGGTTCGAGGTGCCAGCCGGCTTTCGGATAACGTTCCCAAACTGGTAATCGGCGCCGGACAACTCCCACGCCCCACCCAGCCGATAATCGCCGGGTGAGCCCGAACCAGACAGCCGCAGCAGTGCAGGCCCGACGAAGGAGGCCGCTGCCGACCCCTGACCTAACAGCCAGGCCATTTCGCTCTTCGCCGGGGTGATGGCCATCTCGAAGGGATACTGGCAGAGTGGGTGGAGGTAATCGGCAATCTTTCCTTCCAGGGTAAAGGGGGAAGCGCCGAAATTCCCAGACATGCCGCGGAGGGTGAAGTCCTTGTGCAGGATATCAAGGTTTCCCCTGATGTTGTTGAAGGTGGGCACGCCTGGACCAAAATCGACCAATCCCTTTTCCACTCTGCCGCGGATGTGCAGGACCTTGTGGTTGTCGCCCCGTTCCATGTGGAGGATCTGGCTGACCCTGCCGTCGAGCCTGCCTTCGTCGAGCCTGTAGATCCCTCCCTTGATATGCCGCTCGATGAAGTCGGAGGTGTTGCTGGGGATGATACCGAACGGGATATACTGGTGAAACTCCTCCAGGCGGAAGGGAGAGGTGACGGCATGGGCAGTGATGCGCGGATCGCTGGACTGGAGGTCTCCCAATAGACAGTTCCCCGTGACCCGCAGCCCGTCGACTGCGAGATCGACAGAGTTGATCGCCAGCCCTTTCGGGGAAAGGTCGACTTCCCCTGCGACACGGAAGTCGCGGGGAGTGAGAACGGCATGGAAGAGCTGAGGGTAGTCCAAGCGGAGGCCCCGGAAGCGGAGTTTCGCCTTGGTAGCGAACTGGTCGGGTGTCCCCTTGAAGGTTCCCTCCACGTCCAACTGCCCGCGCAACGGTTTGAAGGGTAGCAAGCTGCCGTAATAGGGCCAGTAGCGGCCAAGGTCGAGGTTATTGGCGGCCAGGGCGAGGTCGAACTTCGATTCGCGCAGAGGGCTGCCGGTGGCGGGGATCCGTGCGGTGCCTTTGACAGATACGGCAGTGGGCACGCGTGCACCGGGAATTGTGGTGGAAAGCTGGAAGGTGGAGGTCTTCCCCTTGGCCAACCCACTTGCCTTAAGTTCCAGGTTCTCAAGCAGTAAGGTGAAGCCGGCGGGGTCCTGCAAGCGGTCATTCAAACGGATTTGGCCGTTTGTTATGCGAATTTTTTTGAGATGGATTTCATACCCGGAGCTTTTCCCCTTGAGCAAGTCGTCGAAATTGAACTGCCCGGTATGGTCTCTGCCGACCACCACAACCGGTCGATCTAACTCCACTTCCCGCAGATAAACCTCCTTGTTGAACAAGGGAAGCAGCGCGAACGTGAAGGCAAGCTGCCGGGCCTCTATAAACGGCGAGCTCCCCGACCTCTCCGCGACGGTGACCCCGCGAAAAGCGACCGACGGGAAGAGGCGCCAGGAAAAGGTGACCTCTTGATAGGTCACCTTCCTGTTCAAGGCCTGCTCCGTCATGGAGAGTATCTGTTGTTTGAAGGTGTCCATGGTCAACAGGCGCGGGGCGATAACGACCGCTGCCACAGCGAGGAGTAACGCTGAAAGAAGAGTCACGGCGACAGCTTTTAGAAAGCTCTTCATGGCCATAGACGGCACACTGCGCTGATGCGGTCAGTTGATTTAATTCCGCATCGTCTGATGGACCTGTTGACGCAGATCCGGACTGCGAGACAGGAGATCAAAGGACGAAATAGCGTCCAGGGGATGATATAGCGACCTTCTTCCGCTCTTTTACTACCGCCAGGAAGACCGCTACCAAACGCAATCCCCTGCCTTTTAAGGCGCTTGACGTTTCCAGCGGATAGGCATGCCTCCCCGATCACCAAAAGCAAGCAAAGTCCCGGCCAATGTCATCCTCTATGCCAATGGGCAACAGGTTATCCTGGTGACTGATCAAGACGGGCAATAGTCATTAAGATCGCAGCTGGACAAAGCTGGTTAAAATATCCCGGCCGGTGGTGTCATTGACACCCCTAACCTGCAGGTTACACTTGAACAAGGTCAGGACTCATGAGGAAGCCTGATCCAGGTGGCTTTTCTACAAGCCATGTCTACCCTGAATCCGCTTTACCCAAAGGTGGGAACATGGCGGACCTGCCAATTCGACATCGGCCAACAGGAAAAGGAGAAAAACAATGAAGAAACTTTTGACGGGATTGATGGTGAGCTTGCTACTGTCAGGTACCGCTTTCGCCGCAGGTGAGGCGCGTACCAATACCGGGTGCGGCCTGGGGACCGTGCTCTGGGAAAACAAGGCTGACGACAACGTATTCTTCCAGGCCCTCCAAGCTACCACCAACGGCAGCTCGGGCAACCAGACCTTCGGCATCTCATCCGGCACATCGGAGTGCAAGCCTCCCGCAAAGTCCGCACAGAACGAGAGGCTGAACCAGTTCGTTCGTGCCAACATGGATAACCTGGCCAAGGAGATCGCCATGGGCAAAGGCGAGACCCTGGACACCTTCGTGGAGATGCTTGGTGTCGATCCCTCCCAAAGCGACGCCTTCAAGGCAAAACTGCAGGCCAACTTCACCAACATCTTCACCTCTGACAAGGTGGTTATGGCCGAGGTTATCGATAACGTCGTGACCGTCGACAAGAACTGAGTCGTTCCCTGAGAGGAAGAAAGGTGCACGGACCAGTTCTGTGCACCTTTTTTTCATGCGATGAGTACTTGGAATCAAGGATGGCCCTTTCCCCCATAAAACCTGCTGCCGTGCGCCGCGCCGTCTTCACTTTCTGGGCGCTCTTCGCGCTCGCGGCAGTTCCCGCCCCGGCGCTGTCCCAGCCCTCCCCCTACCTGGAACAACTCCTTGCCCAGGCAAAGCAGCAGCGGCTGCACGAGGAAAGAAACTGGATCGTGCTGCTCCATTACGGAAAGGGCATGGGCGGCTCCTACCGAAGCAAGATCAACGATCCCCGCTTCTTCCTCTCGGCAGACGGCAGGACCGACCCCGAGGCGGAACTTCGGGCGACCCTTGCCGGCTTCTTCGAGGCCGGGGCCAAGGACGGCACCCAGGCCGGCTGCCGGTTTCCCGCACGCCTGCAATGGCTCAAAGAGCGCCTCGCCATCGACGTTTCCCAACTCCCCCCTTTCAGCTGCTCGGAGAGGGACTCGCTGATTGGGCAGGTCGATGCGCACTCCGCGGCGCTGATCTTTCCGGTCGGCCACATCAACAGCCCGGCCTCCATGTTCGGCCACACCCTGATCCGCATCGACAGCGGCAGCCGGAGCAGCTTGATCTCCTTTGCCGTCAACTACGCGGCGGAGACCACCGATGTGAACGGCATCGTGTACGCGTACAAGGGGCTTTTCGGCAAATACCGGGGGTACTACTCCCTCATGCCCTACTACCTGAAGGTGAAGGAGTACAGCGACCTGGAGCACCGGGACATCTGGGAATACCGCCTGAAGCTCTCCCGGGAAGAGGTGAACCGGATGCTCCTGCACGTCCTGGAGCTGGAGTATATCTCCTCGCAGTACTACTTCCTGGACGAGAACTGCTCCTACAACCTGTTGTTCCTGATCGAGGCGGCCAGGCCGTCGCTCCACCTCACGGACCGGACCGGGGTGCTGGTCCTTCCCACCAACACCATCGAGATTGCGCTGGAGAGCGGGATACTGGATGAGGCGGCCTACCGCCCCTCGCAGGGGACCCGGATCAGGAAGATCGCCTCGACGCTGGATGCATCAGGTCAGCAGGCGGCCCTGGAGCTGGCGCAGGATGCGCGGCAGCCGGTGGCCCTGCGCCTTTCCAACACCCCTCTCGACACGCAAAGGGAGGTCCTGGACCTCGCCGCTGAGATGGTCCAGTTCAGGTTCGCCAAGAAGGAACTGGACAAGGAGAGCTACTCCAAGCTGTACCTGAAGCTGCTCACCGAGCGGAGCAAGCTGGGGACCGCCCCCGGCGAGCCCTACAAGATAGATCCCCCTCCCCCGCCGGAAGCAGGGCACCGGACCACCAAGCTCGCCGTCGGAGGGGGCGCGCGCCGGGGCGAGGGGTACGCCGAGCTGGGACTCCAGCCGGAATTCCACGGCCTGCTCGACCCCGACCAGGGCTACCTGAAAGGGGCGCAGATCAAGTTCCTGGACACCGCAGTGGACTACTACCCGGCACAGGAAAAGGCGCAACTGAGAACCCTGCACCTTTTGGATATCGTCTCCACGGCGCCGCGGGATCTCTTCTTCAGGCCGCTGTCCTGGAAGGTCAACGTCGGCTTCGACCAGGAGGCCATGCCCGATGGCGAAGACCACCTGATCTTCAGGCTCAACTCCGGAGGGGGGCTCTCCTATCACTCACCGTTTGGCGGGATCATGTATGGATTCGGGGAGATCGACCTGAATGCGGGTGGAGGGATCCGGGCGGGGGTGACAGCCGGGCCGGGGGTGAGCCTGGGGATCATGGAACAGCTCACCCCCTGGTGGAAGGTACAGTTGCAGGCGCAGACCTTCTACTACGGTATCGGCGACCACCGTTTTTCGGTGAAATCTCAGCTCGCCCAGAACCTGCGACTTTCCCAGAACAACAGCCTGAGCCTGGAAGGCTCCCTCCAATGGGTGAACGGTGACCGGGTCCCGGAGCTGCGCGCCCTCTGGAACCACTACTTCTAGGTCCCCATCAGCTGAACTGAGGCGTAAAAACCTGCGCCAATTGATCGACATTTCAAAGGAATAGCGGTGGGCATCACGGGTTGGAGGCCACGCCGGCAAACAGTACGGCATCTGCCCCGGAAAGGACGGGGTAGCTTCAACTGCTTACAAAGGCACTCTCACTGCCGGCGGTGGCCGGTAGGGCAAATACAGTGCTCAGCTTCTTTCTGTCAATTCCCACGATCCCCGTGCCAGTACCAGGAGGCTCTATGAGAATGCTTGACTTGCAAATGGCAAAAAAGATAAAGTTAAACGACTAAATTAGTCGCTCGTGTCGCCGCTTGAGACCTGCCAAGCCGGTCGTGTATCACATCAGAGAAATACGCTTGAACCCTACAGTTACCACTGTCTTACATCACACGCGCTGCACCGACTGCACTCCGCTCCCGCCAGGGAGGCGCAAGCCCCCCCACAACGGAAGCGGGCCTGCACGAGGGGCCCACCGAGCCGCCGAATTCCCTTCACCTCACCCCCCACTTACCCTCCCCAGCTCTCAGCAAGCCGGGGCGCAGACACACCGCACCACCGCCAGAACTCCAGGAGCCCGCCTGACGGCAGCGCCTGGACGGCCGCCGGCCGCTACCTGTCCGCTCTACCACCTGCCGCTTGGCCCTCGCGAGGTACCCGCATGACCGATCTCAAGCAACTCACCCTACTACTGGTCGACGACGAAGATGAGCTCAGGCAGGATACCGCCGAGTTTCTGGAACACTACTGCGGCCAGGTCCTGCAGGCGGCTGACGGCCGCCAGGCGCTGGAGTTGCTCCAGCGCCAAAACTGCGACCTCGTCTTGAGCGACATCCGGCTGCCGGTCATGGACGGGCTGGAATTCGCCAGCCGGGTGCGGGAGCAGGCACCGCAGCTTCCACTCATCTTCTGCTCGGGATACGTGGACACCGACTACCTCTTGAAGGCACTCGAGCTGAAAGTGACCGCCTTCCTGCGCAAGCCGCTCAAGGGAGACGAACTGGTGAGCGCCATCGCCAAGGCCGCCGTGGGGGCTTTCAGCGGGGTGAGACTGCGCGCCCCCAGGCAACTGGCCCTGGAAAGCACCGGCCCGGCCCTGAACGCGGTCACCGAGCTTGCCTCCCGCGCCGCGCGCACCCCCTTCTGCGTGCTGCTCAAGGGAGAGACCGGCACCGGCAAATCGCGGCTTGCCAACATCATCCACAACATGAGCGCGCGGCGGGAGGGCCCCTTCATCGCCGTCCAGATGGGGGCGATCCCGGAGCACCTGGCCGAGAGCGAGTTGTTCGGCTATGTGAAGGGAGCCTTCACCGGCGCCGCCGGCAACAAGGCGGGGCTGGTCGAGACCGCGCAGGGTGGCACCCTCTTCCTGGACGACATCGAGGCGGCTTCCCCCGCCATCCAGGCCAAGCTTTTGCGCTTCGTGGAGGAGAAGCGCTTCACCCCGGTGGGAAGCCTGGCGGAGCGGATGATCGACGTGAGGATAGTGGCGGCAAGCAACCGGGACCTCAAGGAGGAAGCTGCAGCGGGTCGCTTCCGGGAAGACCTGTACTACCGGCTTGCCGACGTCACCATCGAGCTGCCGCCGCTCAGGGAGACCCCGGAGGCCATCGTGCCGCTGGCCATCAAGTTCCTGCGGGAAACCGCCGACGAACTGGGGTGCGTACCGCCGACCCTGGCCGAGGAGGCCCGGGCGATGCTGATCGAGCTGTCGTGGCCGGGCAACGTGCGCCAACTAAAGAGCACCATCCGGCAGTTGATGCTGTACGCGGGACACGAGATCAGCGCCCGGGAGATCGCAGCCGTCGCGCGCCTCCCCCTGAAGAGCACGCTCGTTCCCCACACCGAGGCAGCCTCGGCGGCGTCACCTCCACCGTTTCCCTGCAGCATGGACCATCTGGAAAAATGGTCCCTGGAACAGGCGCTCGCCTTTTGTGAGGGGAGAAGGATGAAGACCGCCGAGATGCTGGCGATGAACTACTACACCTTCCGCCGCCGACTGGAAAAGCACGGCATCAGCGTCGGCGAGCAGCCGGGAGATGCACAGGATTAGCTTGACGGGGGCCTCCGGCCGGCTGGCGCTGACGGTGGCCTGCACAGGGGGGCGCAGAGTGCGGGTATCGCTTATCGCTACCTCATCGTACACCAGTAACCGTTTTCGATAGTGCCTCTCCCCCTTCCCGCCCGCTCACCGCTGCCAATCCCTTGCAAATCGGCAAGGAGCCCAGTGGCACGCGAATTGCTAAACGAGATGCCAAGCACGGCTCAGCACCTGCTTCTGATCGATACTAGCAAAACCAGAGCAATCTGGTGACGCAAAGCCACGGGTCCCTCAGGGATAGCCGGGTTGCCGAAACAGAGGATTCCTTGCCTCCTCCGCGCCTGCAGGCACGGTTGGAGTAGAGCGCCCACTTTCGGCTGAAAGTGGGCGTTTTTGTTTGGGGGCCCGCTCGCCCCCCTGCCGGCCAAACCAACTGCCCCACCGGGAGCAGTTGGAAGGCGCGCTGCCGATTAGTTAAGGTACTACTTGCGGTAATCAGCTGAAACATGCGAAACTACGCCGATTACACCTACCGGTCGCCAGGTGCGGCACCGCGCTCCATCGAGAGCTGGAACGGATGCACCCCGGCGGCAAGGTTTTTCTTGAGTGGGTACACCGACCAGCTGCCGGGCTGCACCACGCCGAGCAGCTGGTCACCCACGGTGTCCATCCGGACGCTGCGCTAACACTACGGGAGGTACTTCCATATGAACGGTAGCAACGGCCACACGGTCCTGTTGATCGACGATGACGACTTCGTCCTGGAGAGCGTGAGCGACCTGCTCACCGAGCACGGCTACACCGTCAGCGCCTTCGACAACGGCGGCTCCGCGCTCGACCGCTTCCGGCAGGCCCAGACCGATGTGGTGCTGACCGACATCAAGATGCCCTGCATGGACGGCATCGAGCTGCTCAAGCAGATCAGGCTGATCGATGCCGACACGCCGGTCATCCTGACCACCGGTTTCGCCGAGCTCGACATGGCCGTGGAAGCCCTCAAAAAGGGGGCCTTCGACTTCATATCAAAGCCCTTCCAGTTCGCCTACCTTTTGCACGCGGTGGACAAGGGGGTGCAGTACAAGCGGATGAAGCGGCTGGAGCAGCGCTACCGCGTGGAGCTGGAGCAGACTGTGGCCCAGCGAACCCGGGAGCTGACCGACGCCCTCTGGCAGGTGAAGAGCATGAGCCAGGTGATCATCGAAAGGCTAACCGCCGCCACCGAGCTGCGCGACGAGGACACCGGCGCCCACATCTCCCGGATCGGCATCTACTCGGGGAGGATCGCCGGGACGCTGGGGCTCCCCAGGGAGTTCGTGGAGACCATCACCACGGCCAGCGCCATGCACGACGTGGGGAAGATCGGCATACCCGACGCCGTGCTCCTGAAGCCCGGCCCCCTCACCGCCGAGGAGTTCGGCGTCATGAAGA
>NZ_DATFBA010000381.1:0-15462 GCF_035254065.1 Geomonas sp. | reverse complement strand
GGATGCGGGGCTTCCCTCACCCCCGCCCCTCTCCCGGAGGGCGAGGGGAGAATGTTGGCGGAGGCCGAGGGAGTTATAGGGAAGGACGAAAGATTCAGGGCCAACGGCATCGGCTAGGCCAGTATCGGCAGGTCCAGCAGGGCGGGCAAGTCGGCGACGATGAAATCGGCGCCGGCCAGCTCGCTCTGGTCACCGTAGCCGTAGGAGCAGCCGACGGTGATGACGCCGGCGCCTTCGCCGGCGGCCATGTCGTTGATGCTGTCGCCGATCATCACGCTCTCGCGGGTGGCCGCTCCGAACTTCTTCAGCACGGCCAGCAGCGGCTCGGGGGAGGGCTTGCGGAAAGGCAGGGAATCGGCGCCGATCACGGTCGGGAAGAACTTCTCGATACCGAGCTTCGCCAGCACCTCGCGGCAGAGCGCCACGTTCTTGTTGGAGACGATGCTCAGGGCAAGCTCCCGGTGATGCAGGGTCTCCAGGGTCTCGACCACGCCCGGGTAGAGCCTGGTCTTGTCGGCTATGTGGGCGAGGTTGTAGTCGAGAAAGACCCTCAGGCCCTCTTCTACCTGTGCGGCCGTCGCGCCGGGCAAGGCTCGCTCGACCAGGGAGCGGGCGCCCTGCCCTACCAGTTTGCGTACCTCTTTATCGGACAAGGTGGAGAGCTGGAAGTGCTCGCGCATGGCGTTGGTGGCATCGCACAAATCGGGAAGGGAATTGATCAGGGTGCCGTCTAAGTCGAAGATGAGGAGTTTGATGGGGAGCATGGTGGTTTGGGGCTCCTTTTGGGGAAAGAATCAAAGGCAAATCCCCCCTGGCCCCCCTTTAACAAGGGGGGGATGTAGGATGAGCGGATCCAGGGGAGTGGAAGCTACAAACGCGAATCGCGGCAGCTGTTGATAACGGCTGCCGCGATTGTTTATATCAGATGGTTTTGCGATCGTCTATTCCCACTCGATGGTTGCGGGGGGCTTCTGGCTGATGTCGTAGACGACGCGGTTGACGCCCTTCACCTCGTTGATGATCCGGCTGGAAATGCTGCCCAGGATCTCGTAGGGGAGCTTGACCCAGTCGGCGGTCATGCCGTCCAGCGAGTTGACCGCGCGCAGCGCGCAGGTGTACTCGTAGGTCCTGGCGTCGCCCATGACGCCGACGGTCTTCACCGGCAGCAGTACGGCGAAGGACTGCCAGATGTCGCGGTAGAGCCCGGCCTTGCGGATCTCCTCGATGACGATGGCGTCGGCCTCGCGCAGGATGTCGAGCTTCTCCGCGGAAAGCTCGCCGATGCAGCGGATGGCAAGCCCCGGGCCGGGGAACGGCTGGCGGTACACCATCTCGTCGGGCATGCCGAGCTCCTTGCCCAACAGCCTCACCTCGTCCTTGAAAAGCTCACGCACCGGCTCCAGGAGTTTGAGGTTCATCTTCTCGGGGAGACCGCCCACGTTGTGGTGGCTCTTGATGACGGCGGAGGGGCCCTTGGTGGAGACGGACTCGATCACGTCGGGGTAGAGGGTCCCCTGTGCCAGGTAGTCGACCTGGCCAAGTTTCTTGGCCTCTTCCTCGAACAGGTAGATGAACTCGTTGCCGATGATCTTCCGCTTCTGCTCGGGGTCGGAGATGCCGTCCAGCTTGTTCAGGAAGCGGTCGGTCGCCTCCACGTAGTCGAGGTTGATCTGGAAGTGCTTGGTGAAGAGGTTGACCACCTTCTCGGCCTCCCCCTTCCTGAGCAGGCCGTTGTTGACGAACACGCACTGCAGCTGGTCGCCAATGGCCTTGTGGATGAGGACGGCGACCACGGCGGAGTCGACGCCGCCGGAGAGGGCGCAGAGGACCTTGCCGGTGCCGACCTTCTCGCGGATGTTGGCGATCTCTGTCTCGATGAAGTTCGCCATGGTCCAGGTCGGCTTGGAGCCGCAGACGTTGAAGAGGAAGTTGCCGATCATCTCGTCGCCGCGCGGGGTGTGGACCACCTCGGGATGGAACTGTACGCCGTAGAAGCGGCGCTTCTCGTCCTTCATGGCGGCGATCGGGCACCCTTCGGTGTGGGCCATCAGCTTGAAGCCGGCCGGCATCGCCTCGATGCGGTCGCCGTGGGACATCCAGACTTCGGCGGAGCCGTCGAAGCCGCTGAAGATCTCGCTGGCGCCGTCCATCAGCAGGCTGGCGCGCCCGAACTCGCGCTTGTCGCAACGCTGCACGCGGCCGCCCAGCTGCTGGGTCATCAGCTGCATGCCGTAGCAGATGCCGAGGATGGGGATGCCGAGGTCGTAGATCCCGAGATCGGAATGGGGTGCTTCCTTGTCGTAGACGCTGGAGGGGCCGCCGGAAAGGATGATCCCTTTGGGGGCGAACTCCTTGATCTTGTTCAGCGACATGTTGTAGGGGTGGATCTCGCAGTAGACGCTCTGTTCCCTCACCCGCCTGGCGATGAGCTGCGTCACCTGGGAGCCGAAATCAAGGATCAGCACCTTCTCGGAATGGATATCGATGGTCATGTTTAGTCCTCAGAAAGCAATCCCCCCTGTCCCCCCTTTATCAAGGGGGGAACGCGAGAAGGGTTGGGTGGGATGGTTTATTTCTCGACGCGGTAGTTGGGGGCCTCTTTGGTGATCATGACGTCGTGGACGTGGGATTCCTTGAGACCTGCGCCGGTGATGCGCACGAAACGGCCGTTTTGCTGCAGCTCGGGAACGGTCCGGCTGCCGGTGTAGCCCATGCCGGCGCGCAGGCCGCCCATCAGCTGGTGCACGTTGGCGGAGAGCGGTCCGCGCAGCGGCACCATCCCCTCGATCCCTTCCGGGACCAGCTTGATGTCGCTCTCCACGTCGCTCTGGAAGTAGCGGTCCTTGCTCCCTTCCTTCATGGCGCCGATGGAGCCCATGCCGCGGTAGCCTTTGTAGGCGCGCCCCTGGTAGAGGATGGTGTCGCCGGGGGATTCCTCGGTGCCGGCGAAGAGGGAGCCGATCATCACCACGTCGGCACCGGCCGCCACGGCCTTGGTGATGTCGCCGGAGTATTTGATGCCGCCGTCGGCGATCATCGGGATGCCGTACTTCTTGGCGACCTTGGAGCACTCGGCGATGGCGGTGATCTGCGGGACGCCGATGCCGGCCACCACGCGGGTGGTGCAGATGGAGCCCGGCCCGATGCCGACTTTGATAGCGTTGACGCCGGCCTTGATGAGCGCCTCGGCGGCGTCGGCGGTGGCGATGTTGCCGGCCACCAGCTCCACGTTGGGGAAGGCCCCCTTGATCCTGGCCACCGCTTCGAGAACACCCTGCGAGTGGCCGTGGGCGGTATCGATGACCACCACGTCGACCCCGGCCTTCACCAGGGCGTCGATGCGGGCCTCGGCGTCGGGGGTCGGCCCGACTGCGGCCCCTACCCTCAGGCGTCCCAGCGAGTCCTTACAGGCGTTGGGGTACTTCTTGATCTTTTCGATGTCCTTGATGGTGATGAGACCCTTCAGGTTCTTCTCGTCATCGACCACCAGCAGCTTCTCTACGCGGGTGTGTTTCAGGTGTTCCTTGGCCTGCTCCAGGGTGGTTCCCACCGGCACGGTGACCAGGTTCTTCTTGGTCATGCGGGCGGAGATGGGGAGGTCGAGGTTGGTCTCGAAGCGCAGGTCGCGGTTGGTGAGGATGCCGACCAGTTTCCCGTTGGCCTTGGTGATCGGCACGCCCGAGATGCGGTACTTGGCCATCATCTCCAGGGCCTCGCGGATGCGCTGGTTGGGGCGCATGGTGATCGGATCGACGATCATCCCCGATTCGCTCTTTTTGACCTTGTCTACTTCCATCGCCTGCTCTGCGATCGTGAAATTCTTGTGGATGAAGCCGAGTCCCCCCTCGCGAGCCATGCTGATGGCGGCCCTGGACTCGGTGACCGTGTCCATGGCTGCGCTGACCAGCGGGATGTTGAGCTGGATGTTGTTGGTCAGTCTGGTGCTGAGATCGACATCGCGGGGAAGGATGAGGGAGTGGGCAGGGAGGAGCAGGACATCGTCAAACGTAAGTCCTTCGGGGATGCTGCTGTCTAACATAAAATTGACTCCTTTTGGGTTGTGGGCCGGTCAGGATATTAACCGAAAAATCTAGAACAAGCCGCCCTCCAAGTCAACTAAAATTAGACTAATAAAACTACAAAAAGCCTGTGAATTAAAGCAAATACATCAACAGCCGGGGGACCACGAAAGGCACGAAAGGGCACGAAAAAAAACCGAACCGCGTTTTCCCTCAGCGCGGCTGTTCATGGCATTGATCTTGGCGGATTACTGCACGTCAACTGCTGACCACGGATGACGCGGATCGAGCGGATTTTCACGGAAAAAGATTCTTTGAGGGTAAATCCAAACCCTGATTTTTTTGCCGTAATCTGCGTCAATCCGTTACATCCGCGTCATCCGTGGGCCAGCTTTTGACTCTGCCTGAAATCCGCAGGGTAGGTTGCGCCGGCTTCCCTCACTCCCGCCCCTCTCCCTCCTCCGCCTGAAGGCTCCGGCGGACAGGCCCGGAGGGGGAGGGGTGAGAAGGCGAAAGGCGACGAGGTTAGACCGGGATGAAGGCGTCCTTGTCGGTGATGCGGGCCAGGGTGGCGACGATCAGCTTGGCGGCCGCCTCCAGGTCGGAGAGCGACAGGGTCTCCACCGGGGTGTGCATGTAGCGAAGCGGCAGCTTGACCAGGGCGGTCGCCACGCCGTTACGGGAGATCTGCATCACGTTGGCGTCGGTGCCGGTGGCCCGGGCGATGCCGGTGTACTGGACCGCGATCCCCTGCTGGGTGGCCGTGTCGGAGAGAAGGTCGAAGAGCGCCGGGTTGATATTGGCGCCGCGCGGCAGGATCGGCCCCTTGCCCAGGGAAACTTCGCCGTTGTGCTTCTTCTCCACGTCGGGCTGGTCGGTGGCGAAATCGACTTCCACGCAGATCCCGACGTCCGGGTTGACCGAGTAGGCGCTGGTGGTGCCGCCACGCAGGCCGACTTCCTCCTGCACGGAGGAGACGCCGTAGAGATCGACCGGAAGCTGCGCCGGCAGTTCGGAGACCAGGCGCAGCACCTCGGCCACCACGAAGCTCCCCGCCTTGTCGTCCAGGCCGCGCGAGGTCACCCGGTCGCCGACCAGCCGCTCGAGCCCCACCGCGAAGGTGATCGGATCGCCCACCCGCACGAGTTCCAGCGCCTCTTTCTTGTTGGAGGCGCCGATGTCGATGAACTGCTTCTCCAGCTTGATGACGTTGTCGCGCTCCTTGGGCTCGATCAGGTGGATCGGGCGCTTGCCGATCACGCCGTTCAGCGTCCCCTTGGCGGTGTGGACATGGACCCGGGCGCCGGGGGTGATGTGCGGGTCGACCCCGCCGATGGCGGAAAAGTAGAGAAAACCGTCGTCGTCGACGTAGCGGATCTGCAGGCCGATCTCGTCGGAGTGGCCGACCAGCATGACCCGGGGCCGGTTGTCACCGGCGCCCTCGATGAAGCCGAAGACGTTGCCCATCACGTCGGTGCCGACTTGGGCAAAGGACGATATGTAGGAGCGGAAAACCCGCTGGGCGGGCTGCTCATACCCTGAAGGGCTCGGTGCCGTCAGTAACTGTTTCAGGAATTCGAACGATGCTTCGCGCATAGGGACACCTCAAAGACGAGATTAAGATTGAGAAAAGCGGTCTGCTACTCACCTTACTCTTCATTAGTGAGTATATCAACATATAGAGAGAGATTAGGACGGAAATCGATAGGCAAAAACAGGACGAAAACAAAAAAGGCATAGTAACAGGGATGAACAGGATGAAGGGGATAAAGCAAAAGTCTTAAAAACTTTCTTCTTTTGCTTTTATCCCCTTCATCCCCTTTATCGCTGTTAAAATGCCTTTCGTCATTGATGCTTGGACTTCGGGAACGATGCTTCCTTACATCGGGTATTTCCCCATCGAGGCGGGGTCGAGCTGATCGAGGTAATCGACGAAACGGCGGGCGTTGTTCTCACCGGTGAGCCCTTCCTCGCTCATGTCGAGACTGGAGACCTGCTCCAGGAGCTCGTCGTTCACCAGCACGGGGAGACGGTACTTGAGGGAAAGGAGCATCGCCTCGCTGACGTGCAGATCCACGCAGACCTCTTCTCCGTCCGCGGCGGATAGCCGCACGAAGGAGTTGAACACGCCGTCCTTCAGGCTCTCGATGACGATGCCGCTCACCTTCATCCCCAACTTGTCGATGAGGGCGCAGAAAACGTCCTTACGGCCACTTCTGACGGAAAGCTCGCGGCTCAGGAATTCCGCCGCAAAGGATACCGACTCCGTCGCACTCACCCAGACCGGAACCGTGTTCTTCTCATCGGCATCTTTGAGGATAATCACCGGCATCTGCGCAATACCATCGAGAGCGAATCCGAATACCTTCATCTCAAGATACATGCTAGCAACCCTCCACGATCAGACCTGCACGATCTCGCCCATGAGGAGCGTCTGCAACCCCTCGACGATCTTCACATCCAAAAGCCGCCCGGCCAGCGACGGATCGCCGGAGAGGACGGTACCACGATTGCCGCCGGTCCTGCCGAACAAGGCGTCGCCGGTGCTGCTCAACCCCTCGACCAGCACCTGCTGCACGCTCCCCACCAGGGCCTGGTTCTGTGCGAGCGTCCTCCGCTTCTGTGCCGCCTGCAGCCGCTCCAGCCGCCGCTGCTTGTCGGCGCGCGGGGTGTCGTCGGCAAAATCGGCAGCCTTGGTCCCGGGACGCGCCGAGTAGATGAAGGAGAAGAGGTCGGCATAGCCCACTTCCTCCACCAGGGTCATGGTCTCTTCGAATGCCGCCTCGTCCTCGCCCGGGAAGCCGACGATGATGTCGCCGGTGATCTGGATCCCGGGACAGGCTTCCTTCAAGGCGGCGACCTTGGCGAGGTACTCGGTGCGGGTGTAGCCGCGGTTCATCCTCTTCAGCACCTGGTCGCTTCCCGACTGCGCCGGCAGGTGAATGTGCGGCGCCAACTTCGGTATTTCGGCGAAGCAGGCGATCAGCCGCTCCGAGATGTCCTTGGGATGCGAGGTGGTGAAGCGGAGCCGCTGAAGCCCCTCTAGCTCTGCCACCATCTTCAGCAGATCGGCGAAGTCAGGCTCTCCCGGCGTCTTGAGACCGTAGGAGTTGACGTTCTGGCCGAGCAGGGTCACCTCGCTGACGCCGGCTTCGGTAAGCTTGGCAACTTCGTCGACTATCTTGGCAGCGCTCCTGCTGATCTCGCGCCCCCGGACGTGGGGGACGATGCAGTAGGCGCAGAAGTTGTCGCACCCCTGCATGACGGTGACGAACCTGGTGACGCTGCCATCTTTCCCCGCGGCCGGGAAGAGGTCGAATCTCTTCTCGTCGTCCAGGAAATCTGTCTCGATGCTCCGCTTGCCGCTCTCGGCCGCGGTGACCATCCCCTGCAGAAGGTGCAGGTTGTGGGTGCCGAAGACCAGGTTGACGAAAGGGGCCTTCTCAAGGAGCCGCTCCCCTTCCTGCTGGGCCACGCACCCCCCTACCCCGATGATGAGGCGGGGCTTCTTTTTCTTGATCGACTTGAACTTGCCGAGGTGCCCATAGACCCGCTGCTCGGCGGTCGCCCTGATGCTGCAGGTATTCAAAAGGATCAGGTCGGCATGGGCGGGATCGCTGGTCTCTCCATAACCGATCCCCCTCATCAGCCCGACGATTTTCTCTGAATCGCTCACATTCATCTGGCACCCGAAGGTCTCCAGATAGAGCTTCTTTTCTTGTTCCACGCTGCTTCCTTACTGTCTAAATGGATGGATTTTACGCAGCTTCGGCTCCCGCCGTCAATACATTTAAAGATAGTGCCACCTGAAGCTCACTATAAAGCAGCTATCACATTGAAAAGGAGCCTCTTTTTCTTTGGAAGAACGCGGGGAAAATGGTATATTCTGTCCACTGTCTTGCCAGATCTTGATCAGGCTGATATAAAGAAATACTTATTAATTAGCGTCACAGACAGGAGACTTCATGTTCGGCTTTGGCATCCCTGAACTCATCATCATTCTCGTCGTTATTCTGCTGATAGTTGGACCGTCCAAACTACCCCAACTCGGCTCCTCCCTGGGGCAGACCCTGAAGAGCTTCAAGAAGGGGATGAACGACGAACCGCGCGTAATAAATCCCAAGGACGACGAAAAACCGCAAAACTGACGACGGCAAAAAGGCAATCCCCCCTGTCCCCCCTTTATCAAGGGGGGAACGCGGAGCGTTTTCTTTCGATAAGTTCCAACGGCGTCCCTACCCCTTCAATGCCTGCCCGTCGAAGCCTTGGCGAAGGAGGGGGGAGGGACAGGAGCTTGCCCGCCGTAGCCTTGGGCGGAGGCGGGTGAGGATGGGTTGACTGAGTGGCCATAATCCAGCACGACATCACCGGGGTTATCCTGGTGGGAGGGCAAAGCCGCCGCATGGGGCGCGACAAGGCCTTTCTTTGCTGGCAGGGTGCGCCCCTCTTCGAGACGGTGCTCTCGGTGTTCCGGGAGAGCTTCGCCACCACCTGCCTCGTCGGGCGGGAGGAAGCACAGTACGCACGCTACGGATTGAAGTTCCTGGCTGACATCTATCCGGGGAGCGCGCTGGGCGGGCTCTATACCGGGCTCTTTCACGCCGCGACCGAACACGTCTTCGTTTCCGCCTGCGACATGCCCTACCCCAACCGGGGACTGTTGCGGCACCTCTGCTCACTCAAGGCGGGCTACGACTGCGTGGTCGCGCAAACCGCCGAGGCGCTGGAGCCGCTTTTCGCCGTGTACGCGAAGAGCGCACTTCCGGCCATGCAGACGCTTTTGGAGCGGGGAAACTTCAGAGTATACGACCTCTACCCGATGCTGCGCACCCGCTATGTCACCGTCGAGGAGTTGGCCCCCTTCGCCGACCAGGGGAGGTCCTTCATCAACGTGAACACCCCGGAGGAGTTCGCGCGTCTCCAGGACCACCATCACAAGTAGGGTGGGCAGCGCCCACCATGCCTTTCGAAGCCCCCGTCCAATTCGGTGGCAGTGCCCACCATACAAACAAAGGTAAATCCCCCCTGTCCCTCCTTTATCAAGGGGGGCACTTGATGACGGACGTTCATCGCCACTACTGATCCAGCAAAGGAGCGCTCCATGGTCAGCATTGAGGAAGCCCAAGGTGTCATCCTGCAGCATACTGCGCGCCTGCCGATGGAAGAGGTCCCCCTGGTTGAGGGACTGGGACGGGTTCTCGCCCGCGATATCCTGTCACCGTTCGACGTCCCCCTAACCGACAATTCGGCCATGGACGGCTATGCCTTCTCCTTCCACTTCGTACACGGCGACCGCCTCCCCGTTTCCGGCTTTCTCGCCGCCGGCCATCCCCAGTTCGACGCCGTACCGCCCGGCTGCGCGGTGAAGATCATGACCGGCGCCCCCATTCCTCCCGGCTGCGACACGGTGGTGCCGATCGAGGAGACGGAATCGCTGGCGGGTGAGATCCGGCTGACCGCCGGCCCCCGGCAGGGCTCCCATATCCGGCGTCGCGGTGAGGATGTGAAGGCCAGCGAGCAGGTCGTCGCCCAAGGCAAGATCGTCCGCCCCCAGGAAATTGCCATGCTGGCGTCTTTGGGCATGACCACCATGCCGGTCTTTGCCAAGCCTACCGCGGCGATCCTGGCGACCGGAGACGAGTTGCTGCCGCTTGGGCAAACTCCGCACCCAGGGCAGATCGTCAACAGCAACAGCATCGCCATCGCCGCCCAACTGAAAGAGGCCGGTGCCACACCGGTCGACTTCGGCATAGCACCCGACGATTTCGAGGCGACCAAGCGTGCGATCCGCGAGGCGCTGGCCACTGCCGACCTGCTGATCACCACCGGCGGGGTTTCGGTGGGGGACAAGGATTACGTGAAGGTGGCGATCGAGGAGTTGGGAGGACGCATCCTCTTCTGGAAGGTCAACATGAAACCGGGCAAGCCGGTGGCGTTTGCAGTGCTGGACCGCAAGCCGATCTTCGCGCTCCCCGGGAACCCGGTGGCCGCGATGGTGGGTTTCGAGCTGTTCGTAAGGCCGGCCCTTTTGAAGATGAGGGGATGCAGCCGGGTGATGAGGCCGGTCATCAAGGCCCGTCTGCAGGAACCGCTTGCCAATAAGGGAGAGCGACCGACCCTGGTGAGGGCACTGGTTTCTTTCCAGGAAGATGAACCGCGAGTGGCGGTGGCCGGGAACCAGGGGTCCGCCAACATCCTTTCGATGGTGAGAAGCAACGGCTTGTTGAAGTTGCCTCCCGCCGTGGCCCTGGCTGCCGGCGATGTTGCGGAGGTGATCCTGCTGGATGGGGGAAGGGAGGGGCAGGGTTAGCCTTCCTTCCTCCCCACGCAGAGCAACACCTGGTTGTGCCGATCATTGGACTTGTCGACGACGGCGGCGGTAACGACCCGGACGGTTGAAAGACCGCAGCTCTCGAAGACTGATTTCAGGAAGCTCGGCTCGAACCCGGCATGGAGCACTCCGGTCGGGTTGTCGTGGAAGCTGCCGTCCTCCGCCTTCAGGTCGGCTATCGCCAGCCAGCCCCCCCTCCTTAATCCGTCCGACAGAGCTCCGATCAGGGCAGCGACGTCGTCGACATGATGCATCGTCATGCTGCTGACAATGAGATCGTACCGTCTGCGGAGGTTCACCCGCTCTTCCAGATCGAGCAGCCTCGTCTCGACGTTGCCGAGTTCCCCTTGCCGTATCTTGGCGTTCAGGACATCGAGCATCCCCTGCGAGCTGTCCGCGCCGGTGATGCTCTTCACGTACGGACGCAGCCCGAGAGTGACGAGACCGCTGCCGCAGCCGTAGTCCAGGGCATTCATCTCTTTGCTGAGGGGGACTTCCTTCCTGATGGCGGCCACCACGTCCTCCGCCAGCTTCTGCCGGCGCGGCTCCTGGTCCCACTGTTGGGCCACCGCGTCGAAATCCCTTCGTCCTTCCTTGACCATTTTTCCCCCTGAATCTGCAGAGTTGATGACGTCACCGTTTGGACTGGCTCAGCGTATGCCGCTTGCTCTGTGCGCACCGGACCGGTGCGGTGGGCGGCGCCCGTCCTACCATCGGCAGGGCTGCGAAGCATGGCGGGGCAGCTTCTTTGCGCCGGCTTCACCCCCCCTCCCTGGCCCTCCCCCTTCGGGAGAGGGAATGTTGGGAAAGACGAATTATGCAAAAAAGTATATATAGCGTGAGGGACGTCTGTGTCAACCCCATCCTCACCCGCCTCTGCCCAAGGCTACGGCCGGCAAGCCCCTGCCCCTCACCTCGGAGGGGAGGGAACGCTGAGCCAGCGTATAAGGAAGCACGTGAATGGTTGGGAATCGGCGCTGCCTTGGATGGTGACTTTAAGCGCGGGGATCGAGGGCGAGGTAGTCCTGGACGGTGTTGATGTTGCGGAAGGCGCGCAGGCCGGGGTCGAGCTCGGCGGTCTCGGAGAGGAGCAGCACCTTGACACGGACCTCGTCGAAGAAGGAGACGATCCGCCCGCGGTGGTCGGAGAGGGCTTTCTCCACGGCAGGGAGGCAGCGGGTGGAATAAAGGGCGTGCAGGGGTTCCATCCCCTTCTCCCCTTCCGGAACGATCACGTCCCACCCCTCACGCCCGCTGGCCAGTCCGCGCACGAGGTCGGGATTGATCCAGGGCATGTCGCAGGCGACCGCGAGGATGTAGCCAGTCTTGCTGTGGGAAAGGGCGGCGTGGATGCCGGCGAGGGGGCCCCTGCCGGGGTGGATGTCCTGCACCTTGGGACAGGGGAGGAATGGGTAGACCTCCGGGCTGTTGGTGACTACCATCACCTCCCCGCAGAGGGTGCTGATCTGGCGGTAGATACGTTCGATGAGGGTGGTCCCGCCGTAGGGAAGGACGGCTTTGTTGCTCCCCATGCGGCGGGAGGCGCCTCCGGCCAGGATGACGCCGGTGACGTCGGGAAGAAGGCCAAGACACGGTGACTCTTTACCGTCCTGGGACCACACCGATCTCTGCTCTATTACCCTTGCCAACGAATCCGTCACTGCAATCTCCTTCCATTCCAACGGAGCGTGGAGCCGTTCATGCTGAGCCTGTCGAAGCACTCTCTCCACATCTCCGCCTTTCACAAGCCGTAAGAAGTTTCCCCCCTTCGACAGGCTCAGGGCGAACGGCTAAAAAAGCCAAGGGAGGGGGACTGGCACCTGCGGAACCAGTCCCCTAAAATGCTCTAGGCTTCCACCTCGCCGCCAACCCTCTTGCGGCCGTCGTCGATACGGTGCATGCGGTCGGGGATCGAGTAGTCGACGGTCTCCGGGTGGTGTTCGAAGATCGGGAAGTACTTGGCGATCAGCACGAAGAACAGGATGTGCGCCGAGATGATGCCGATGGTCACCAGGGACTCGATGATGGACGGGGCGTAGATCAGGTTCCCCGGCTGCTCCATACCGAACATGGAGACGTTGAAGCGGTTCAGGACCAGGCCGAAGATCACCAGGCTGGCTGCCCTGAGCTGCAGCTTCTTGTCGGTCCTTATCTTCCTGGTCAGGAACAGGCAGAAGGGGAGCAGCACGCCGGCGCCGATCTCGACCAGGAACAGTGCCAGGAGCACCGGCCGGTCGAAGAGCGGACCGTGGGTCAGGAAGGCCAGGGAGTAAGCCTTGATGGCGATGTAGACCGCCATCACCCAGGGGATGATCTTGGTCAGGGTTGCCAGCAGGTCGGACTCGTCCGGCTGCCCCATGTATTTGTGCACCAGGCTCGCCTCGAAGATGACGATGGAAAGGCCGGTGAAGATGGCGGAAAGCCAGAACTGCAGCGGCAGCAGCGGGTTGTACCAGAGCGCGTGCAGCTTATCGACCGCGATCAGGAAGAAGGTGCCCAGGGTCGACTGGTGCAGGGTGGAGATCATGGCCGCCAGGATGGCGAACGGCAGCTCCAGGGTACGCAGCAGCCTGAGCGGCAGGTGCCAGCCGAACTTCTCGGCCACCGGGTGCAGGAACTCCAGGGTGAGCACGGTGGTGTAGGCCATGACGCACATGGAGACCTCGAACATCGGAGAGTGGATGTTCCAGTAGCGGAGCACGTTGATGCCGCGCTGCGGCTGGCCCAGATCGAGCAGCAGCCCGACGCAGACCAGCGAGTAGCCGAGGAAGCCGGTGACGATGGCCGGACGGACCAGCGGCTCCAGCTTCTTGATGTGGAAGACGTGGGCCACGATGCCGATGGTGAAGGCGCCGGCCGCAAGCGGCACGGCGGTGACCACGTCGAAGGAGATCCAGAGTCCCCACGGATAGGTGTCGTTCAGGTTGGTGGTGACACCGAGTCCGAAGATGAAGCGGACCAGGGATGCCAGTGCACCGAGGCCTACCAGCACCATCATGAATTTCAGGAACCGGTGGTATCCCTTGATTTCGTTGATTACCAGCTTGGCGGCGGTCATAGGCTGTTCTCCTTCCTCTCGTCTTTAGCGTCGTGCTTGCCGTGCCCGGCCTTCCCTTCCTCTTCGGCCTTGATGCGGTCCTTGCGCTGCTGGAACCAGGAGACCGCCGACAGGGTGCCGCCCACGGTCAGGAAGATGCCCGGTACGAAACGGAGGGCCTGCCAGGTGTAGGACGGCAGCGGACGCTGGGTGACCGGCTTGAAGCCGAGCTCGTCCAGCGGCTGGTGGGTCAGGTAAAGGACGCTGGTACCGCCCGCCTCGTTCTTGCCGTAGACGGCGGGGTAGTAGCGGCCGGGTTTCGCCTTCAGCCGCTTGTCGGCCTCTTTCAGCATCTCCTCGCGGGTGCCGTAGCTGATGGCAGTCGGGCAGGCGGTGGCGCAGGCGGGCTTCAGCCCTTCCTTGATGCGGCTGTAGCAGCCGGTGCACTTCCTCACCAGCGGGAACGCCTTGCTCCACTCGTACTTGGGGACCCCGAACGGGCAGGCCATCATGCAGAAACGGCAGCCGATGCAGCGCTTGGAGTCGTAGATGACCGGACCTTCGGCGGTCTTCTGGAAGGCTCCTACCGGGCAGACCGAGGCGCAGGCCGGCTCGTTGCAGTGCATGCACATCTCTTTGTAGAAGGCGAACTCGTTCTGGCCGTTCTTCTGGTAGTCCTTGAACTTGATCCTGGTGAAGGTGTACTCGGACATGGAGGGGGGATTCTGGTACCCCTCACCGCTGAAGAACTTGGTCTGCTCGCCCTGAAGCTGGTTCCACTGCTTGCAGGCGACCTGGCAGCCGCGGCAGCCGGTGCACTTGGTGGTGTCGATCAGGAAGGTCTTGGTCTTAGTGAAATCTATCTTGTCGGAGCTCATCCCTTAGGCCCTCCTTTTTTCGATGTTGCACAGGAACGCCTTGAACTCCGGAATACCGGTGTTCGCGCATCCCACCGCCGGGGTCAGCAGGTTGGCGCTGTCCCCCTTGGCGAGACCTGCGTAACCGAAGTGCCACGGCATGCCGATCTGCTCGACCTGCTTGCCGGCCACGTTGAGCGGCTTCAGGCGCGCGGTGACCAGTGCCACCGCCTCAATGGTGCCGCGCTCGGTCTGCACGCGCACCTTGTCCCCCTTGGCGATCCCTTTCTTCTTCGCCAGGGTCTCGCTGATCTCCACGAACATGTCGGGGACCAGTTCCACCAGCCAGGGGAGGCTCCTGGTCATGGCGCCCGCCTGCCAGTGCTCGGTCATCCGGTAGGTGGTGCCGATGTAGGGGAACTTGCCGGCATCGCTGGAGACGTTCTTGGGAACCGCCACCGCCGGGTTGTTCTGCACGCTGGAGAGGATGTTTTTGGCCGGGCTCTCCATCGGCTCGTAGTGCTCGGGGAAGGGACCGTCCTTCAGGTCCAAGGCGTAGAGGCGGCCGTGCCCCTCGGGGAGCATGATGAAGGGGTACTTCCCTTCCTTGGCGTCGTTCATCGGCGGCCAGGGGCCGTCGGGCACATCCCCCTGCCACTTCTTCTCCAGCCCGTTCCAGGCGATCACCGCCCGCTTGGGGTTGAAGGGGGCGCCGTCCTTGTCGACCGAGGCGCGGTTGTAGATGATGCGGCGGTTGACCGGCCATGCCCAGGACCACTTCGGGAAGAGCCCCAGCCCGGTCGGGTCGGCCGGGTCGCGGCGCGCCATCTGGTTGCCGTCCTTGGTGAAGGAGCCGGTGTAGATCCAGCAGCCGGCCGAGGTGGAGCCGTCGTCGGCCAGGAACTTGAACATGGGCACCGGGTCGCCTGCCTTGAACTCCAGGGTCTTGTCCTTGTCCTTGATGGTGGTGTCCTTCAGGAAGTAGCCGTTGATCTCCTTGGCCACCAGGGCCGGTTCCGGCTCCTCGTTGCCGTAGCCCCAGGCGAGCTTGGTGATCGGCTCCGGGAAGGCACCCTTCTCCTTCTTGTAGAGCGCGTTGATCCGCTTGTAGAACTGGTCGATCATCCACATGTCGCTCTTGGCATCACCCAGCGGCTCGACCGCCTTGTAACGCCACTGGGTCCAGCGGCCGGAGTTGGAGATGGAGCCTTCCTTCTC
>NZ_DATFBA010000380.1:0-18637 GCF_035254065.1 Geomonas sp. | reverse complement strand
GCCGTCGGCGATGCTGGGGCGCCCGACCTGCACCGCTCTCGGGGGGTGGGTTAGGCGAAATGGGTCGAGACAGATATAGCAACTGCCATGCCACTGGCGGTTCCTGGAGGGGATGAGAGGGGTGAAGGGCCGGCTGGTGCGGGGCGGGGAGGTGAAGGTCAATGTTTTGAAGGAGGCCTGTAGGGGCGTGTCAAAAAAACGACTGGTGGGAGCTACTGGCCGATCATGATCAGGAAGACACCGGCCAGCATGATGCCGCAGGCCAGCACTCCTCCCCGCTCGCGAAAGAGGTAACGGCCGTACAGGACGCCAAACAGCAGGCTGAGCCTCTTCACCGCAATCATGTAGGCGACGTTGGTGGTGTTGATGGCGTAGACGTGGGCGACCACCTGAAGGGCATAGAAGAGCGCCGGCAGAGCCGAGGCCTGCAGGATGCCGTTCCTGGTGATGGATCTCAGTTCCCGCTTCCCCTTGTAGAGCGCCACCGGGGCGGTGAGCAGCACCATCAGCGGGATGTAGATGGCCGCGAAGAAAAGCGGCGAGGAGAGGGTGATGGCCCGCTTGCCGAGGGCGGAGGTGACGCTGTAGATGGAAGCGACCGCGATCATGCAGAGCGATCCCGTTTCATTGAAGAGCCCACGTAACGGTGCGAGTAAGCCCCCTTGCCCACGGCTGACCGGAAGGAGGTATCCCCCCAGCGCCACCAGCACCACGCCGGCGGCCCCGCACATGGTGAGCCGTTCCCCCAGGAGCAGGAAGGGGACCACCAGGAGCAGGAGCGGGGTCAGCGAGAGTAGCGGCAGCGTCAGGTTGAGCGGGGAGAGCTTCAGCGCCTTGCTGTACAGAAATAAGGCCAGGATCTCCAGCGGTAAGGAGGCGGACACGCAGAGGTAGAACTCCGGGCCAAGGGGCGGCACGGGTATGAAGGGAAGCGGCAGCAGAAAGAGCGGCAGCCCGGGGAGGATCCTGAGCCAGGTGACCAGGTACTCGTTGTGGCCGGCCAGAGCCTTCTTGGTGAGGGCGTCACTGGTGGCAAGGCAAAAAGCCGAGATGAGGGTGAGCGGCAGCCAGAGCATGATCAAATCATACCCGATTACCTCGGTCTACGACGGTTCCTGGTGCCTGACCAGGGTGATAACCGAGAATTCCGGCCTGATGTTGATCCTGATCGGGACGCAGCTTTCTCCCAGCCCGCCGCTGACGATCAGCGTGGTGCGGCCGGAGTTGAAGCGCCCGTAGTCCCAGCGGGGGAAGATGCCCAAGGCTGGCACGTAACAGGCGCCCAGGATGGGGAGGCGGAACTGGCCGCCGTGGGTGTGGCCGGAAAGCATCAGGTCGATGCCGTGCCGGCTCGCCTGAGGGAGCAGTTGCGGGGAATGGCAGAGCAGCAAACGGACGGCGCCCTGGTCGGTCTCCTTAAGCGCCTCGTCCAGCCGGTCACGCCTGGTAACCGGGTCGTCCACCCCCACCACGAAAAGCCGCTGCCCGCCGGCCTCCAGCACCGTCGACCGGTTGGAAAGTACCGTCACTCCCGCTTCCGTCAGCTGGCGGTTGAATTCGTCGCCGCGCCGCAGCATCCAGTCGTGGTTTCCGGGGACCGAGTAAAGGGGGACGTTCGATGACCGCTTGATGCCGGCGATGATCTGCAGGGCCGGCAGCAGCGATGGCGCGCCGCCGACCACCAGGTCGCCGGTCAGCGCGACCATGTCAAAGCGTTCCTGGGCGATCATCCCGATCAGCCGCTCGTTCTCTTTGCCGAACTCCTTGTCGTGCAGGTCGCTCAGGTGCAGTATGGTGAACCCCTCGAAGGAAGGGGGGAGGTCGCGGATGGGAACCCGGTACCTGCGGACGGCGAGGAACTGTCTTTCCAAGGACAGGTACGGGAGGATGACGACTCCTCCGAGGAGGAAGCTGCGTCGTGACAGTTTCATCATGGGGCCCTCCAGAATAGCCTGAGTATAGCACATAGCACCGGCAGCAGGAGGTGGGATCACCCGTCACTTTTTTTGACTTCCACCACGGGCGGCGCTATCATGCCCTAATGAACAAGGGGGGAGATGATGGCCGATTTCGCGGTGAGCGAGGAGAAGAACCGCTGGCTGAAAACGAGGATGGAACTGCTCGGGGTCTCCGAGGCGGACCTGGAGGAGCGATTCGTCCACGCCTCCGGACGGGGCGGCCAGCACGTCAACAAGGGTTCTTCCTGCGTGTACCTCAAGCACCTGCCGAGCGGGTTGGAAGTTAAGTGCATGGAGTCGCGCAGCCAGTCCCTCAACCGCTTTCTGGCCCGCCGTTACCTGCTGGAAAAGGTGGAGGCGCTCTCCGGGGCGCTGACCAAGAAGGATATTGCGGCGGAAAAGCTCCGCAGGCAGAAGGCCAGGCGCAAGAGGCGAAGCGGCGCCAAGTACGCGGCAGCCGCCGGAGAAACCCATCCCCACCCGCCTCCGCCTAAAGGCTACGGCGTGCAGGCTCCTGTCCCTCCCCTTGAAGGGGAGGGGACGCAAGACGAGCTCTCTTAGAAGCAGGTGGTCTTCCAAACGCTCCCCCTCGCCCCCTTGGGGGAGAGGGACAGGGGTGAGGGCGGGACTTTCGTGGCGGTTGCGGCAACCCTCACCCGCCCTCCGGCCACCCTCCCCTTAAGGGGCGAGGGAATCGGATGCCAGATCATCAGAATGGCAAGAAAAATGCTTCCCTATACCCGTGATTGACATCACCCCGTAATGACAACGGTTTTATGGCCGGATCAAGGCTCATCCTGTTCCCGCCACCGGCTCCGGCGCGCTGGATTTTGCAAAACCAAAAAAAAGTTGACAATCCCAGGAGGTGAAGGTTATAAATTTAGGGTATTATTATCCTCTATGAGACCTTTGCAGCGTTCCTTACACCTCTAATTCCATACCGCAACCCGAACCGACACCTCAAGGTCACTACAGACTTTTCACAAACCTTTGCATATTAGGCAGTCCGCGCATGTCGTCCATGCCCCATCATCCGTGAACATCGCCATCGAGCAGTTCGTCAACATGATACCTCGTCGCATCCAGGCGTCGCCGCTTCACTGTGGAGTTGCGCCATTTCAGGAGAACAGATGAACCTACAGGAACTTAAAGAGAAAAAGATCAACGATCTTACGGCGATCGCCAAGGGTCTCAACATCGAGGGCGCGTCCAGCCTCCGTAAGCAGGACCTGATCTTCGCCATTCTCAATGCCCAGACCGAGAAAAACGGCATGATCTTCGGCGAAGGCGTGCTGGAGACGCTGCCCGACGGTTTCGGCTTCTTGCGGGCACCGGATTACAACTATCTTCCGGGGCCGGACGATATCTACGTCTCCCCTTCGCAGATCCGCCGCTTCAACCTGCACACCGGCGATACGGTGGCGGGCCAGATCCGTCCTCCCAAGGAAGGGGAGCGCTACTTCGCCCTCCTGAAGGTGGAGACCGTCAACCACGAGTCGCCCGAGGTGGCCCGCGACAAGATCCTCTTCGACAACCTGACTCCGCTCTACCCGGAGGAGAAGCTCAAGCTGGAGACCGAGCCGGACAACATGTCCTCCCGCGTGATGGAGCTGATCGCACCGGTCGGCAAGGGGCAGAGGGGACTGATCGTCGCTCCGCCGCGTACCGGCAAGACGATGCTCATCCAGAACATCGCCAACTCCATCGCCGAGAACCATCCCGAGGTCTTCCTGATCGTGCTGCTGATCGACGAGCGCCCGGAGGAGGTCACCGACATGCAGCGCTCCGTGAGGGGCGAGGTTATTTCCTCCACCTTCGACGAGCCGGCCTCCCGCCACATCCAGGTTGCCGAGATGGTCATCGAGAAGGCCAAGCGACTGGTCGAGCACAAGCGCGACGTTGTCATCCTGCTCGACTCCATCACCCGCCTGGCACGCGCCTACAACACCGTGATACCCCCCTCCGGCAAGATCCTCTCCGGTGGTGTCGACTCCAACGCGCTTCACAAGCCCAAGCGCTTCTTCGGCGCCGCCAGGAACATCGAGGAAGGTGGCTCGCTTACCATTATCGCTACCGCCCTGGTGGACACCGGTAGTAAAATGGACGAGGTCATCTTCGAGGAGTTCAAGGGGACTGGTAACATGGAACTCCACCTCGACCGAAAGCTGGTTGAGAAGAGGACCTTCCCGGCCATCGACATCAACAAGTCCGGCACCAGGAAAGAGGAGCTGCTGATCGACAAGGCCTCCCTGAACCGGATCTGGATACTCAGGAAGGTGCTCCACCCGATGAACGTGGTGGACTCCATGGAGTTCCTGATCTCCAAGCTGCAGGGTACCAAGACCAACCAGGAATTCCTGGACTCGATGAGCAAGTAGAAAAATAACTTGAAAACTTGCGCTGAAGGTGCTATTGGTACATGCTTTCCGGCTAAAACGTGCACAAGTTAACGGGGTCCGCCCCGCATGGAGGAAGATATGAAGGCAGAAATCCACCCGAAGTACGAAGAAATCACCGTGAAGTGCCTCTGCGGGAACCAGTTCCAGACCCGTTCGACCAAGGCTGAGATCTCCACCGAGATCTGCTCGCAGTGCCATCCGTTCTACACCGGCAAGCAGAAGCTGATCGATACCGCGGGCCGCGTGGAGCGTTTCCGCAAGAGATACAACCTGGAAAAATAGAGGCTCTCGCGTTTGTGAAACCGGTGAGGGGATTTTGTCTATGGCAAAATCCCCTTATTTCGTTTATTGTAGTGAGCATTATGCCGTCTGAAGGATCTCAATGAAGGTTGCCCTCCTCCAACACACCCCCGAGCCCGAGCTGACCATCGCGTTGGCTGCCAGGCTTTGCTATTCGCAGGTAGGCATCGACGCGCTGAAGGAAAAGCTGTCCGGCGCCGACATCAAGAACTTCCTGGACAAGATCATGTCGCTCGGGCACCAGTCGGTGCTGGAGCACGCCTCCTTCACCTTCGGCATCGAAGGTATCTCCCGGGTCACCAGCCATCAGCTGGTGCGGCACCGGGTCGCCTCCTACTCCCAGCAGTCCCAGCGCTACGTCTCCCACAAGGAGCAGTTCGCGGTGGTGACGCCCCCTTCCATCGCCGACAATCCGGAATTCGTAGAGCGCTTCCAGGCGCAGGTGGCCGCGCTGCACGCGGCCTACGCCGAGCTGGTGAACGCGGGGGTGCCGGCGGAGGATGCCAGGTACCTGCTTCCCAACGCCACCGAGACCAAGATCATCGTGACCATGAACGGCCGCGAGCTGCTGCACTTCTTCACCGTGCGCTGCTGCGAGCGGGCGCAGTGGGAGATCCGGGCCATGGCGATCGAGATGCTGAAGCTGGTGCGGCCGCTGGCCCCCACCGTCTTCGGCAAGGCCGGCCCCGGCTGCCTGGCAGGCCCCTGCCCCGAGGGCCCCTTCTGCTGCGGCAAGATGGCGGAAGTACGGGAGTTCTTCAAAGGGGTGTAACGATTTCGGGGACTGGCTCCGCAGGTGCCTGTCCCCTTTGCCTCACAAAACGAAGTTGATTGCTCCCGCATGAAAGTTGATTACGTCCTTCGACAGGCTCAGGACGAGCGGGATTTGGGGTAAGCGAACCTGCAACAAAGCTGAACCAACCGGAGGGTGGGACCTCCGCACCGCGTCCTTTCTAGGGGAGGGACGGGGTGAGGATGGGGTATCCGGTCTCCACACGAGGTGTAAATGGCAAAGATCAATATCGGCGGACAGGCGGTTCTGGAAGGGGTCATGATGCGCGCGCCCCGGTCGCTTGCCATCGCAGTCAGAAGGCCTGACGGCGAGATCTCCATCAAAAGCGAAACCGTGGTCCCGCTTTCGGAAAGGTTTCCCATCGTCAAACTTCCCATCGTGAGAGGTGCGGTGGCGCTTTTCTCCTCGCTGGCGACCGGCATCAAGGCCCTCAACTTCTCCGCCAACGAAGCCATCATCGAAGAAGGGGATAAAGGCGAGAAGAAGGAAGATCTCTCCGGCTGGGCCATCGGCGGCACCATGGCCACCGCCTTCGGCTTCGGCATTCTGCTGTTCTTCCTCATGCCGCTCTACCTGACCAAGCTGATGGTCCCGGTTATCGGCAGCTCCAACATCGTCTTCAACCTGGTGGACGGCGTGATCCGCGTGGCCGTCTTCCTCATCTACATCACCGCCATCTCCAGGATGCCGGACATCCAGCGGGTGTTCCAGTATCACGGCGCCGAGCACAAATCCATCTACACCTTCGAGGCCGGCGAGGAGCTGACCGTCGAAAACGTTCGCAAGTACAGCTGCCTGCACCCGCGTTGCGGCACGAGCTTCCTGCTGATCGTCATGCTGGTGAGCATCGTGGTCTTCTCGCTGATACCCAAGGCCTGGCCCTTCTACCTGAAAGGGGGATCCAGGATCGTCCTGCTGCCGATCATCGCCGGGCTCTCCTACGAGGTCTTGAAGTGGACCGCCAAGCATGACGGCAACGCGCTGGTGAAGATGCTGATCGCCCCGGGGCTCGCCCTGCAGCGGCTGACCACCCGGGAGCCGGATGACAAGCAGATCGAGGTAGCCATCAAGTCCATGCAGGTGGCGCTGGATATGAACGGCGGCCACATGGATGACAGGCTGGTCGTATAAAACTACGGGAAAAGTGAAAGGTGAAGGGTGAAAGGTTGGAGCCTTGGCTTTACCGTTCACTTTTCACCTTTCACCTTTCACGGAATCTGAGGTTCTTACATGTTTGACAAGATAGCCGAACTGGAAAGACGTTTCGAGGAACTGGAGTCGCTGCTCTCGGATCCCGAGGTGCTGGCGAATCAGACCGAGTTCAGGCGCCTCTCCAAGGAGCACTCGGGCCTTGCCGAGCTGGTCGCCGCCTTCCGCGAGTACAAGAAGGTGCTCGCCGAGATCGACGACAACAAAGAGCTTCTCAAGGAGCCGGACCAGGAGATGCGGGAGATGGCCCAGGCCGAGCTGGAAGGCCTCGAGGCGCGCCGCGAGGAGCTGGATGCCGAGATCAAGATCCTGCTCCTCCCCAAGGATCCCAACGACGACAAGAGCGTGGTGCTCGAGATCCGCGCGGGTACCGGCGGTGACGAGTCCGCCCTGTTTGCCGGCGACCTGTTCCGGATGTACTCGCGTTTTGCCGAGACCAACCGCTGGCGTGTCGAGATGATCTCCTGCTCCGAATCGGAAAGAGGGGGCTTCAAGGAGGTCGTGGCGCTGGTGGAAGGCGCCGGCGTCTTCGCCCGCCTGAAGTACGAGTCGGGCACCCACCGCGTGCAGCGCGTTCCGGAAACCGAGGCCCAAGGCCGCATCCACACCAGCGCCTGCACGGTGGCGGTACTTCCCGAGGCGGAAGACGTCGATATCGACATCAACCCGGCCGACCTGAAGATCGACGTCTACCGTTCGTCCGGCGCCGGCGGCCAGCACGTCAACACCACCGACTCCGCGGTCAGGATCACCCATATTCCGACCGGCACCGTGGTCGCCTGCCAGGAAGAGCGGAGCCAGATCAAGAACAGGGCCAAGGCCATGAAGGTCCTCAAGTCGCGCATCCTCGACACCATCGTGATGGAGCAGAACGCCAAGCTGGCCGCGGACCGCAAGAGCCAGGTCGGCAGCGGCGACCGGAGCGAGCGGATCAGGACCTACAACTTCCCGCAGGGGAGGATGACCGACCACCGGATCGGCCTGACCCTTTACCGTCTCGATTCCATCATGGCCGGCGACATCGCCGAGATCGCCGACGCCCTGAGGACTCACTACCAGATGGAAGCCCTGCAGGAGCAGAGCCAGGGCGGCATCTAGTTATCGATATGACACAGCAGCGGGAAAAATGGGACGTCCTGAAGATCCTCAACTGGACCAAGGGGTACCTCGCTGAAAAAGGGGTGGAAAACCCGAGGCTTGAGGCTGAGTGGATGCTGTGCGAGGCGCTTTCCCTCGATCGGGTCGGTCTCTACCTGAACTTTGACAAGCCGCTCTCCGACAGCGAGCTGGCCTCTTACCGGAACATGGTGGCCCGGCGCGGCAAGCGCGAGCCGCTGCAGTACATCCTTGGGAGCCAGGAGTTCATGGGGCTCGACTTCCAGGTCACCCCGGCCGTACTGATACCGCGTCATGACACCGAGGTGCTGGTGAGCGAGGCGGTGAAGAGAAGCGCCGGGGCTGGCAGCATCCTGGACATCGGGACCGGCAGCGGCTGCGTCGCCATCGCCTTGGCCAAGGAGTTGCCCGATGTCGAGGTCTGCAGCGTCGATGTCTCGGCCGACGCCCTGGCCGTTGCCATGAGTAACGCCGAGAAAAACGGGGTGACCGTCCAGTTTTCCCAGGGGTCGCTTTTCGAGCCCTTTGCGGGACGGCGCTTCGACATGATAGTTTCCAACCCTCCCTATATACCCGCGTCGGATATCGCCACACTCCAGCAGGAAGTTCGCGGCTTCGAGCCGCTGAGCGCGCTGGACGGCGGTGCCGACGGTCTCGACTTCTACCGGAGCATCGCCGCCGAGGCCTCAAACCACCTGACGGCGGGGGGGTGGCTGCTCTTGGAGGTCGGTGCCGGTCAGGCGCCGGAGGTCCTCGAATTGCTGCGTGCCGGCGGATTCTCGCGGGAGTGCTTCTCCGAGAAGGACCCCGCAGGTATCGATCGGGTGGTTGGCGGCAGAGTGCCGTAGGGTGGGCACGGCCCACCGAGGACTTTTGTACCTGACCTAGCAGATAACCTTCCGCTAAGCGTCCCTTCTCCTTCAAGGAGAAGGACAGGATGAGGATGGGTGCCTCCTTCGCCTCCCACCTACTACCCCATCCTCACCCCGACCCTCTCCTTGAAGGAGAGGGGGCGTTGCCTGAGCGGAAGATTGTGATTGTCAGGACAAGCAAATGGGGGACCGGCACCTCGCGGAGCCAGTCCCCATCCCGCTCTCATCTGGCGGGGTAAAACCAGCAGTGGAAAGAGGTACGAGTGGACAAACTGGTAATTCACGGCGGCAAGAAGCTTTCCGGCGAGGTGACCGTCAGCGGTTCGAAAAACGCCGCTCTTCCCATCTTCATATCCACCATCCTGGCACCTGGCTGCCACGAGATCAGCAACGTCCCGTTCCTCAGGGACATCAACACCACCATCAAGGTGCTGGAACAGCTGGGTGCTCGCGTCGAGGGAAGGGGCAACATCGTCAAGATCGACACCACCGACCTGAACAGCTGGGAGGCGACCTACGACCTGGTGCGCACCATGCGCGCCTCGGTGCTGGTGCTCGGTCCGCTGCTGGCCAGGTTCGGCCAGGCCCGCGTCTCGCTTCCCGGTGGCTGCGCCATCGGCGCCCGCCCCATCAACCTGCACCTGAAAGGCCTTGCCGCACTGGGCGCCGAGATCACCCTGGAGCACGGCTACGTGGAGGCGAAGGCCAAGAAGCTGAAAGGGGCCCGGATCAACTTCGACATCTCCACCGTGGGGGGCACCGAGCAGCTGCTGATGGCCGCCGCCACCGCTCAGGGGGAGACCATCCTGGAGAACGCGGCGCGTGAGCCGGAGATCGTGGACCTCGCCGACATGCTGATCAAGATGGGGGCCCGCATCGACGGGGCCGGCACCGACACCATCCGCATCATCGGCGTCGACCAGCTCACCCCCGCCAGCCACTCCGTGATGCCGGATAGGATCGAGGCAGGCACCTTCATGATCGCCTCGGCCATCACCGGCGGTGATATCAAGATCCGCAACATGCGGCTCGATCACCTGGATGCCCTGACCTTCAAGCTGCAGGACATCGGCGTGGAGATCACCAACAAGGACAACATCGTCCGGGTCAAGGGGCCGAAGAAGATCAAGAGCGTCAACATCAAGACCCGTCCCTACCCCGGCTTCCCGACCGACATGCAGGCGCAGTTCATGGCCCTCATGTGCCTCGCCGACGGCGCTTGCGTCATCTCGGAGAACATCTTCGAGAACCGCTTCATGCACGTCTCGGAGCTGCTTCGCTTCGGCGCCGATATCGTCATCGAGGGGAACACCGCCACCGTCAAGGGGGTCAAAAAGCTCTCCGGCGCTCCGGTGATGGCGACCGACCTGCGCGCCTCCGCCTCGCTGATCCTGGCGGCATTGGCGGCCGACAACACCAGCGAGATCTCCCGCATCTACCACCTCGACCGCGGCTATGAGGCGATCGAGAAAAAGCTCGCCGCCCTCGGCGCAGACATCGAGCGGGTGCAGGACAACAACCAGGTCTAGTCCTATTAAGTCCCCCTTGATAAAGGGGGATTTAGGGGGATTTGCTTTTTTACTTTAGAGCCAACTGCCAAGGCAAATCCCCCCCAGCCCCCCTTTAACAGGGGGGGAGCTATTAAAGAAGAGGTTCTACATGCCTGATTTCATAACCATCGCCATTCCCAAGGGACGCATCCTGCAGGATTCCGTCGCCCTCTTCAAGAAGATCGGCATCGATTGCGAGGAGCTTCTTTCCGATACCAGGAAGCTGGTCTTCCAGAACGACGAGCAGAAGATGCGCTACATGATCGTACGCGCCACCGACGTTCCGACCTACGTCGAGTACGGCTGCGCCGATCTGGGCATCGTCGGGAAGGACACGCTCATGGAGCAGGAGAAGGACCTGTACGAGCCGCTCGACCTCAAGTTCGGCTACTGCCGCCTGATGGTCGCCGAGCCGGTGGAACTCTCCAGCAAGGACGATCCCTCCGTCTGGAACAACATCAGGATCGCCACCAAATACCCCAACGTCACCGAGAAGTACTTCGCCGCCAAGGGCGTGCAGGTTGAGCTCATCAAGCTGTACGGCTCCATCGAGCTTGCCCCGCTGGTCGGACTGTCCGAGCGGATCGTCGACCTCGTTTCCACCGGCGAGACGCTGAGGCAGAACGGCCTGGTCGAGGTGGAGACCATCGCGGAGATCACCACCCGCCTGATCGTGAACCGCGCCAGCCTGAAGACCAAGCACGAGCGGATCTCCAAGATCATCGAGGGGCTGGAAAAGCACGTTTAACCTACTACGCCACGTTCAATGCTATTTCCGAGGTGACCATGCAATTCCTCGATATCAGGGAAAAGGATTTCCAGGCGAAATTTGACGCCATTGTCGAGCGCGGAGAGGAGTCCGGGCGCGAGGTGGAAGAGATCGTCCTCAACATCATCGCCGACGTGCGCAAACGCGGCAACGAGGCGGTGCTGGAGTACACCAAACGCTTTGATCGCCTTGAGTGCGATGCTGCCGGCCTTGAGGTCTCCGCCGAAGAAATCGAGCAGGCCTTTTCGAAGCTGGATGAGAAGGACCTGGCGGCCCTGAAGCTCGCCGTGGAGCGGGTCGGCCGGTTCCATGAGAAGCAGAAACAGCAGACCTGGATCTCCACCGAAGAGCCTGACATCATGCTGGGGCAGAAGGTGACCCCGCTTGCCAAGGTGGGCATCTACGTCCCGGGCGGCAAGGCCTGCTATCCCTCCAGCGTCATCATGAACGCGGTCCCGGCCAAGGTTGCCGGGGTGGGTGAGATCATCATGGTGGTGCCGGCGCCGGGCGGCGAGCTGAACCCCTACGTGCTGGTCGCGGCGAAGCTCTCAGGTGTCGACCGTGTCTTCAAGATCGGCGGCGCCCAGGCTGTCGCGGCACTGGCCTACGGTACCGAGACCATTCCCCGCGTGGACAAGATCACCGGCCCCGGCAACATCTTCGTGGCCACCGCCAAGAAACTGGTGTTCGGGCAGGTCGGCATCGACATGATCGCGGGCCCCAGCGAGATCCTGGTCATCAACGACGGCAGCGGCAACGCGACCCACATCGCGGCGGATCTGCTTTCGCAGGCCGAGCATGACGAACTGGCCTCCTCCGTGCTGATCACCACCGACCGCTCCTTCGGCGAGAAGGTGGCTGCCGAGGTCGAGCGCCAGCTGAAGGAGCTCTCCAGGGAGGCCATCGCCCGCAAGTCCTGGGAATCTTTCGGCGTCATCATCGCCGCCGGCAATCTGGAGGAGGCCATCGCCTTCTCCAACCGGATCGCTCCGGAGCATCTGGAACTCGCGGTGGAGAACCCGTTTGAGATCCTGCCGCTCATCACCAACGCCGGCGCCATCTTCATGGGGCACTACACCCCGGAGGCTGCGGGCGACTATCTGGCAGGTCCCAACCACACGCTTCCCACCGGCGGGACCGCCCGCTTCTTCTCACCGCTGTCGGTCGACGACTTCGTGAAGAAGAGCTCCATCATCCACATCACGCAGGGCGGCCTGCAGAGGATCGGCAGGGACGTGGTCAGGATTTCCGCACTGGAAGGGCTGGAAGCCCACGGGAAGTCGGTGAGCGTGCGGCTGGATTAGCTGCTGTCGCAAAGGGTTTGAGTGTCCTTCGACAGGCTCAGGACGAGCGGGTTGAGGGGATGAAATCATTATCCGTTCGTGCTGAGCTTGTCGAAGCATGAACCTTTTTTACTCGGATGGATTAAGCAAGGAGGAGGCGACATGGCAAGATCGGCAGTCATCGAGCGGATCACCAAGGAGACCCAGATCAAGCTCTCCCTCGAGATCGACGGCAAAGGGGAGGCGCAGGTCTGCACCTCCGTCCCGTTCCTGGACCACATGCTGGACCTCTTCGCCCGGCACGGCCTGTTTGACCTCAAGGTGGAGGCCCGCGGCGACATCGACATCGACTTCCATCACACCGTGGAAGATATCGGCATCGTGCTGGGGGCCGCCTTCAAGGAAGCCCTGGGCGACAAGGCGGGCATCCGCCGCTACGGCAACGCCGTGGTGCCGATGGACGAGACGCTGGCCACCGTCGCCACCGATCTCTCCGGCAGGCCTTTCCTGGTCTACAACGTCTCTCTTCCCAAGGTGAAGATCGGCGATTTCGACGTCGAACTGGTGAAGGAGTTCTTCCAGGGGTTCGTCAACCACTGCGGCGCCAACCTGCACGTGAACCTCCAGTACGGCGAAAACGTCCACCATATCGTCGAGGCCTGCTTCAAGGCGGCGGCGCGGGCGCTCGACCAGGCGACCCAGCTCGATCCCCGGATCGAAGGTGTCATGTCCACCAAAGGAAAACTGTAAAAAGGATTCAGCGATGATCGCGATTATCGATTACGGGATGGGGAATCTCCGTTCCGTTCAAAAGGGTTTCGAGAAGATCGGCTGTGAAGCCGTGGTTACCACCGACCCCAAAGTCCTGCTGGATGCCGAGCGCGTGGTGCTGCCCGGCGTGGGCGCTTTCCGTGACTGCATCAGGAACCTGGAGGAGGGTGGCTTCATCGACCCCATCCATAAGGTCATCAAGGCAGGGAAGCCGTTCCTCGGCATCTGCCTCGGGTTACAGCTGCTGTTCACCGAGAGCGAGGAGTTCGGCCTGCACAAGGGGCTGGACGTGATCCCGGGCCGCGTGGTCCGTTTCGCCGACGGGATGCGGGAGGCGGGTGAGGAGCTGAAGGTCCCGCACATGGGGTGGAACCAGCTCTCCGTGAAGCGCCAGGCTCCCATCTTCGAGGGGATCGTCGACGGCACCAACGTCTACTTCGTGCACTCGTACTACGTGAAGCCCGAAGATGAAGGTGTCGTCGCCACCACGACCCGCTACGGCATCGAGTTCTGCTCGTCGATCTGGCGCGACAACATCGTCGCCACCCAATTCCACCCGGAGAAGTCCCAGGAGAAGGGGCTTGCCATGCTCAAGAACTTCGCTTCCATGAAATAGCTTGCAGTTCCCTCGCCCCTTCAGGGGAGAGGGTGCCCGAAGGGCGGGTGAGGGAGCTTTCCCCTCCGCAAGTAGAGTACCGCCCCTTTATAAAATCGAATGTCTTTGGAGCTTAGATGATAGTCATTCCCGCGATAGATCTGAAGAACGGCTGTTGCGTCCGCCTGGAGCAGGGGCTGATGGACAAGGACACGGTGTTCAACGACAACCCCGGCGCGCAGGCGGCGGAGTGGCAGCGGCAGGGGGGAGAGATCCTTCACATCGTCGACCTCGACGGCGCCTTCGCCGGCGAACCGAAGAACCGCTCGGCCATCGAGTCCATCGTCAGGTCCGTCACCATCCCGACCCAGCTGGGCGGCGGCATCAGGGATATCGCCACCGTCGAGGCCTACCTTTCCCTGGGGATCGGCCGCGTCATCATCGGCACCGCCGCCCAGAGGAACCCCGAGTTCGTGAAGGAGGCGTGCAGCCGCTTCCCCGGCCGCATCGTGGTCGGCATCGACGCCAAGAACGGCATGGTTGCCGTGCAGGGATGGGCAGAGGTCACCGGCATCACCGCCACTGAACTGGCCAAGAAGTTCGAGGGCGACGGCGTCTCCGCCATCATCTACACCGACATCAGCCGGGACGGCATGATGCAAGGGCCGAACATCCAGGCCACCAAGGCGCTGGCCGAATCGATCAGCATACCGGTGATCGCCTCCGGCGGCCTCTCCTCGCTGAAGGACATCGAAAACCTGATGGCGATCGAGTCGTCCGGCGTGACCGGCGTCATCACCGGCAAGGCGATCTACTCCGGTGCCATCAAGCTGTCCGAGGCGATCGCGCTGACCAAGGGGCAGGCCGCGTAGTTCCTCCACCCTTCCGGATCTGCTCCTTCCGACTTCCCGTTTCAGTCCCCTCTCCCGAAGGGGGAGGGTTAGGGAGGGGGAGCTCAGGATCAACTCTGGATGATCTCGCGTCACGGCCAGGCGTCATCTCGAGTCGGGGCAGCGCTCCCCCCTTTCAGCCTCCCCCCTTCGGGAGGAGGAGTACTAAAAGGGGCAAAGAAAGTTAAGTTAACCGAGTGTCCTCCGGCGGAGGGCTCTGCTTCAGGAGATTTCACCGTGCTGACCAAAAGAATCATCCCGTGTCTCGATGTGAAGGGCGGAAGGGTAGTGAAAGGGGTCCAGTTCCTGGGCCTGCGCGATGCCGGCGATCCGGTGGAGATCGCCGAACTGTACGACAGCCAGGGAGCTGACGAGCTCACCTTCCTCGACATCACCGCTTCTTCCGACGAGCGCGACATCATCATCGACGTGGTGCGCCGCACCGCCGAGCGCGTCTTCATGCCGCTTACCGTGGGGGGCGGCGTCAGGGTGGTGGAAGACATCAGGCGACTTCTCAACGCCGGTGCCGACAAGGTCTCCATCAACACCGCGGCCGTCCACCGTCCCGAGTTCGTCAACGAGGCCGCCGAGCGCTTCGGTTCCCAGTGCACCGTGGTCGCCATCGACGCCCGCAGCAGGGAAGGCGGGGGGTGGGAGGTCTACACCCACGGCGGCAGGAATCCCACCGGTATCGACGCCATCGAGTGGGCGGCTCGCATGGAGAAACTGGGCGCCGGCGAGATTCTGCTCACCAGCATGGACCGCGACGGCACCAAGGACGGCTACGATCTGCCGCTAACCCGCGCGGTGGTGGATGCAGTCAACATCCCGGTGATCGCCTCTGGCGGGGTCGGTAACCTCTCCCATCTCTACGACGGTTTCACCACCGCCGGCGCCAGCGCCTGTCTTGCTGCTTCCATCTTCCACTACCGCGAACACACCATCCAGGAAGCGAAGGAATACCTGCGCGACCGCGGCGTCGCGGTAAGGCTGTAACCTCCAAATCCCCCACTCTATCCTCTTCTGCAAACGCTACCTCGCCCTCCGGGAGAGGGCCGGGGTGAGGGAGACCTCGCATCTTCATGGAGAGTTCCCTCACCCTAACCCTCTCCCGAAGGGGGATGTCGGAACTAGTGGGGATGAGAAAATGGAGAGGCAGGGTAATGCCAACTGGGCGGCCATATTGCAAAGGCACCCCCTCTTGCACCTGCTCCTTGATCGGGAGTACACTGAACGTTAGCGCTGAAAGCGCCCGGAGTTAATGATGGCACAGGAAAAGGAAGATATCATCGTCGCGGTCTACCGCGTGATCCAGGAGCGCAAGTCAAACCCGAGCGAGAACTCCTACACCGCGAGCCTCATGAAGAAGGGGGTCGAGAAGATCCTCAAGAAACTCGGCGAGGAGGCCACCGAGGTGGTGATCGCCGGTGTGGGCGGCAAGCGCGAGGAGATCATCTACGAGACTGCCGACCTGATCTTCCACAACCTGGTGCTTTTGGGCTACTACGACATCGACCCCGAGGAGGTCTATAGCGAGCTGCGGCGCCGCTTCGGTACCTCCGGTATCGAGGAGAAGCAGTCGCGGGTCGGCTGAGACGCAGGTGACTCAGTCGTAGCTGCAGAAAATCGTTGACATTTCATCTCCTCGTGATATATTGCTTGTTCCTTGAATAGTGTCTGCCGGCCAGATCAACCCACAAAGTAGTAAATCTAGAAACGAAGGGGGGGGAATATGGATGCCGGGAGTAAAGGTAAAAGAAGCTGAGCCGTTTGAGCTCGCACTGAAAAAGTTCAAAAAGCAGTGCGAAAAAGCGGGGATCCTCTCCGAAGTTCGTAAGAGAGAGCACTACGAGAAGCCGAGTATCAAGAAGAAGAAAAAGGCTATCGCAGCTCGCAAACGTGCCCTGAAAAAACAGCGCAAGATGGTTGACTAGAGGGATATATGCTTAGGGAGAAACTACAAGCCCAGATGAAGGAGGCCATGAAGAGCCGCGACGCGCTCAGGCTTTCCGCCATCCGCATGGTTATCTCCGCGGTGAAGAATCGTGACATCGAACTCAGGCGTGAACTGAACGATGCCGAGATCACCGATACCATAGTAACCCTCTGCAAGCAGCGCAGGGAATCCATCAGGCTCTTTAAGGAAGCAGGCAGACAGGAGTTGGTGGATAAGGAGGAAGCAGAGCTTGAGCTCATGATGAGCTTCCTCCCCCAGCAGTTGACGCGCGAAGAGCTGGAGGCACTCGTGATGAAGACCATCACGGAGGTCGCGGCTGCCGGTGCCAAGGACATGGGCAAGGTCATGAAGGCCCTGCAACCGTCCGTTGCCGGTCGTGCAGATGGGAAGCTGGTGAGCGAAATTGTGAAGGAAAAGCTCGCGTAAGTTCATCGCCCCCCGGGACCGTTCCCGGGGGCGATTACGCGGGTCATTGAGTCATGGGTAGGGGCCAATCTAGCGATTGCCCCTTCTTTGCTTTGTGTCAGCCGACCAGGTGTTTGCATGATCCTTCTCGATATCGTTATCTGGATTGTTCTCATTTTCTTTGTGGTCAAAGGGTTTTCGAAGGGGCTGATCAGGGAGGCGTGCTCTCTGCTCGGTCTCGTCACGGGCGGCTGGGCCGCCTTTAAATATTATTCCTCTCTCAGCCTGGTGGTGAAGCATTTCATCAACCTTCCCCAGCAGGTGGCGCAGCCGCTGTCGTTTCTCCTCGTCTTTTTGCTGTTCAGCCTCCTCTTCTATCTACTTGGACATCTGCTGACCGTCATCTTAAAGATCATGCTGCTCGGGGGGATCAACCGGATCGGCGGGGTCGTTTTCGGCTTTCTGGAAGGGGGCTTCATCCTCTGCATCCTGCTCTATCTCGGTACCACCAAGCCGGTCCCTGAGAAGGTGAGGCGGATGATCGACACCTCGAAGACCGCGCACTCCTTCGCCACCACCGGCGCCGACATCGCCGCGGGGTGGGAGGGTGCCCTACGCAAGGAACCTGCTTCCGCCGAAGGACAGCGCAAGAAATAAGGATTTGACCCGTGTCGATGATACCTGACGAGAAGGTTAGGGAGGTGCGCGAGAGGGCTCCCATCCTCGAGGTCATCTCCGACTACATGAGCCTCAGGAAATCCGGGGCCAACTACCAGGGACTCTGCCCGTTCCACGGGGAGAAGACCCCTTCCTTCAACGTCAACCCCGCCAGGGGGATCTTCCACTGCTTCGGCTGCGGCGCGGGCGGCAACGCCTTCGATTTCATCATGCGGATGGAGGGGCTGGCCTTTCCCCAGGCGGTCAAGTTCCTGGCCAAGCGGGTCGGGGTGGAGATCCCGGAGCGGCCGCTCACCAGGGAAGAGCAGCGCAAGGTCGACGAGAGGGAAGAGCTTTACCGCATCAATGAGCTCGCCTGCGAGTACTACTGCCGGGTGCTGGAGTCCGACGAGGCGGGGAGCGCAGGCAGGAGCTATTTGCAGACCCGCGGCGTGGACCGCGATACTGCGGCCGCCTACCGTATGGGTTTCGCGCCGGCCGGTTGGGACAACCTGGCGAAGTACCTGCAGCGAAAGGGAGTCTCCGCTGAACAGGCCGAGAAGCTCGGGCTGCTCAGGAAGAGGGACAGCGGCGGGGGGTACTACGACACCTTCCGTAACCGGCTGCTGTTCACCATCTCCGACCTGCACGGCCGGGCCATCGGCTTCGGCGGCCGGGTGATGGACGACTCGCTGCCCAAGTACATCAACTCCCCGGAATCGCTCATCTACCGCAAGAGCGAGGTGCTCTTCGGTATCGATCTCGCCAAGAAGGGGATGCGCGAGAAGGGAAGCGCCATCATCGTCGAAGGATACTTCGACCACCTGGCGCTCTACCGGGCCGGCTTCACCAACGTGCTGGCGACCTGCGGCACGGCGCTGACACCGCAGCATCTGAAAGTCTTGAGGCGCTACGCCGAGAAGGCCTACATGCTCTTCGACGGCGACGAGGCGGGACGCAAGGCGACGGTGAGGTCGATGGAGCTCTTCCTGGAGGAGGCTTTCCCCGCCAGGGTGATCGAGATTCCGGCCGAGGACGATCCCGACACCTTCGTGAAACGCGAGGGGGCCGCCGGTTTCGAGCCGCTTTTGGAAAAGGCGCAGCCGATCTTCG
>NZ_DATFBA010000379.1:0-2680 GCF_035254065.1 Geomonas sp. | reverse complement strand
TGCCGGCTGTTGGGCGGCCTCTCTCTCGAAGGTGATCCGCATCAGCACGAAGGGAAGCCCCGACCTTTCCGAGCGCTTCCTCTCCAGGCAGAGCGTCTCCTGGAAGAACTCCTCTATGTGCACGCCGTACTCGCCGTCCACGATGCCGCCTAAGCGGCCGTGGTTGTGGTGGTGCGGGTTCAGCTCCAGGATGTTTTTGCCGTTCCGTTCCATGGTGTACCCCCGAAACCACTCGTCACAGGTGGCGGTAGACGCTGTCGGGGATGTAGAAGCGTCGCTTGTTGAAGATCACACCGAGGATGTTCCCCCCGTTTTTGAGGATGCGGTTCTTGACGTTTTCCGCCACTTGCCAGCGGGTCTTCTCGGCCTCAAGCACCAGCACCACGCCGTCCACGAAGCGGGTGAGTGCGACGGAGTCGGCCGAGACGGTGGCGGGGGAGGAATCGATCACGATCAGGTCGAAGCTCTCCCTCAGTTCGCTGAACATGGCCGCGCCCGCCGCCTCGTCGTGGATGCGCGGGGTGAGGGCAGGGGTCATGGAGATGGGCGAGACGAACAGGTTCTTGTCTCCCCCCTGGAAGCAGGCCTTGAGGATGGGGGTGCCCGCGGAGAGGGCGTCCCGCCAGCCGAACCCCTCCGGTATCTTGAAGTTCAGGTGCTGGGTCGGGTGATGGTGGGCCGCGTCCATGATCAGCACGCGCTTGTTGAAGCGCAGGGCGGCCGCCCGGGCGAACTCGCGCACCACGCTCGATACCCCTTCGCCGGGTCGGGTGCTGATGAACTGGATGGTCCTGCCGGGGGAGTCGGCCATGAGCCCCGAGATGTGCCGGTAGAGGTCGAAGAGCTCGGTGTCGGCGCTGAAGCCGGTCTTGCTGCTGGCGCGGCGTACCGTCAGGGGTGGAGCTATCGGCCGCTCCTCTTCTTCGGGAAGGGTGATCACCGCCGGTTCGCCTTTCTTCTCCTGCTCTGCCTGTATCAGGGCCTCGTAGATATTGCTCATGACAGATCTCCTGTCCGCTGGATTCCCGCGTTCATCGTTCCGGGAAAACTATCCGGTCACCCTCGACGATGACATTCTCGTTGACGATGTTCGGGTTATGCTGCTTCACGAGTCGAATGAGCCTGCGGTTGACCACCCCGTAGTTCTGCTTTATCAGGCTGGCCAGGGTGTCGCCCCTTCTCACCACCTTGCGCACCCCCTGCTGGTCGCCGTCGCCTGCCGCCGGTTGCTCCGAGCTGGCGAGTTCTGCCGGGTGCGGGGACTGCGACGACTGAGCGGGGGGCGACGCCTTCGCTCCGCTGGCCGGCAGCGGCTCCACGCTGACCTGCGGGCGAACCGCCGCCGAGCTTTTGTCCAGCGGGTGCAGGTGGTCCCACAGGAACAAAAGGAACAGGCAAAGGAGCAAGAGGGCCGCCGGCAGGGCCAGTTGCCGCGCCAGCCGGGACGGCTTTTCCCGGTGGAACTCGCCGATGATCTCGCCGGCCACCTTGGAGGAGACCTGCTTCTGCTGGTTGCCGAAGGAGGTGATCAGGCAGTTGTCGCACAGGATGTTGATCACCCTGGGGATGCCGTTCGCGCGGTCGATGATCTTTTTCAGGGCGCCGGAGCTGAACAGCTCGGGGTCGCCCAGGGCGGTCTTGGCCAGCCGGTGCTCGATGTAGGCGCGGCTCTCCTTGGCGGTGAGCGGCAGGATGCGCACCGAGATCACGATGCGCTGCTTGAACTGGCGCAGGCTCGGCCCGTTCAGCTTCTCCTCGAATTCCGGCTGGCCGCTGAAGACCACCTGGATCAGCTTGTCGGTGGCGGTCTCCAGGTTGGAGAGCATGCGCAGGTTCTCCAGGGTCTCCACCGGCATGTTCTGGGCCTCGTCGATCACCAGCACCACGTTGTTGCCGGCCCGGTACTCCTCGATGAGCTGGTGGTGCAGGCGGTCCACCATCTCGTAGATGTCCTCGTTCTCCGGGGTGAGCCCCAGCCCCTGGTAGAGGGTGCGCAACAGGGCCTTGAAGGAGAGGTTGGCGTTGAACAGGTAGATGGTCTTCAGCTGCTGCTTGTTGGCCTTGTCCAGGAACGAGCGGAGGATGGTGGTCTTGCCGACCCCCACCTCGCCGATGATGGCGATGAACCCCTTGCGCTGCTTCACCCCGTAGATGACCGCCGCCAAGGCCTCCTTGTGGCTGGGACTCAGAAAGAGCAGCTCCGGGTCGGGAGTGATGTTGAACGGCTCTTTCTTCAGGTTGAAGAAGTTGAGGTACATGGTGCTACCCCTCCCGGTACGGGATCGCCGCCAGCACCGGCAGCCCCAGGCGCCGCTCGACGCTTTCCGGGGTCGAGAAGCTCTGGGTGCCGTGCTCGGAGAGGAAGGCGAAGCCGATCCCCGCCAGGGCGCCAAGGATTGCCCCTAGTGCTATGTTCCGCATCCGCTTGGGCGACACCGGGATGGTGGGCACCGAGCCCTTTTCGATCACCGAAACGTTGGCGAGCTTCAGCCGGTTCATGTCGTCTGCGATGCGCGCCTCTTCGGCCCGGTCCGCATAGTTCTGGTAGTTCTTCTCGTCGATGCTCTGCTCGCGTTTCAGCTGCTGGATTTCCTTCTCCCGCGAGTCCAGCGACTGCAGGGCACCGTCCACCTCGCGCAGCTGCACGCGCAGGGTCGCCGCCTTGGCCTGCTGGGCGTGG
>NZ_DATFBA010000378.1:0-17885 GCF_035254065.1 Geomonas sp. | reverse complement strand
TCGCCCCGCTCCGGGGCGATCTCGATGTAGGGTGGATGGTACAGGGAGGCGAGCACCATGTCGCGATACTTTCTGGCGTCCCGGCTCTTCACGTAGTACTGCCAGACCATGCGCTGGGGGTCGAGCCTCTTGCCGGTCACGAACAGGTCGTAACGGTTGGTGAAATCCTGGTCGATGAAGTCCTTGATGAAGAGGTAGTCGCAGTAGTTGGACCTCACCTTGAACAGGAAGTCGTCGCCCGCTCCCGCCTGGGTGTCGTACTTCTTCCGCTCGTTGGCGTTCAGCAGCCGGTCGAACGACCAGTCGGTTCTCCCCTTGTCGGCCGCGTCCTTGATGTAGTACATGAGCCGCATGCCCAGGGCGTAGGGGTTCATACCTACGCGCGGCATGGCGGTGACCCCTGCGTGCACCCGGGCGAAATCGACCTCGTGCCCCTTGATCCGGTCGTCCTCCAGGAAGAGCTTCTCGTGCCAGTAGCTCGCCCACCCCTCGTTCATGATCTTGGTCCGGATCTGGGGCTGGAAGAAGATGGAGGTCTTCCTCACCACCTCCAGCACCGACTTCATCCAGACGTTCTCATCGCGGGCGAGGAACTCGGAATTCTCCACCAGGAAGCGGAGCAGGTCATAGCGCTCGACGTGCTTCACGTTGGCGCTCTTCTGGAAATGGGCCTCGAACTCGGGGAAACGGACGTTCACCTCGTTGAAGAAGATCCGCTCGCCCTCCTCGCCGTAGAGATCGACGCTCTCGTTGTACTTGGAGATCTCCTTCAGGTAGTCGCTGACGGCGAACTTCTTGTCCACCTGCAAGAAGACGTCGAAGTAGAAGTTGAGGCGGCTGGAGCAGGCCCGCTCGGGCGCGGCGAAGAGCGGCGAGAGCTCGGCGTGGTAGCCCACCAGGTTGTCCAGCGAGCGCGCGAACTCCAGGATGTAGTCGACCCAGCGACCCTTCTCGGCCCTCAGCTTGGCGATCACCCGCTTGTCGGAGAGCGCCTGCCCGGTGAAGTCGTACTCCCAGGTGTGCCGGAAGTAGAGGTTGTTCTGGAAGAAATCGATGTGGCCCAGCACGTGGTAGAAGATCATCACGTTCAGCCAGTCCGGGTTGTTGTCGTTGTAGAAGGAGATGGGGGGACGGGTGTTGATCACCGTCTCGTAGGGGTTGTGCGGATAGAGCTCGTACTCCCCTTTCCCCCTCAAGACCTCGACGTCGTGCACCCAGTAGTCGTAGAGGGTCGGGATCATCACCTTGGGGGAGAGCTCGATCAGGTCCCGGTTGGTGACGATGTACTCCAGGCTCTCGTCGGTGAAGGAAAGCCCCGCGGCCCGTGCCCGGACCTTGCAACCTTCCATGATCTCCTTGGTATGTTGGTTGATCAGTTCCATAAAAGGCCTCAACTACGAGGTTAAGGTTAAGATTGAGATTAAGATCAAGAAAACCGTTTTCTGCTATCCGAGCCTCTATCTCCCCCTTACTCCACGCCTTTTCCAGTCTTAACCTCAATCTTGGTCTCGCTTCTCCGAATCTTAATCTCGCTTCTACGAAATGAGCTTCTTGATCCCTTCGATCACGCGGCTCTCCTCGGCGTCCTCGGTCATCACGTCCATCCTGAGCAGGTTCGGCTTGTCGCGCAGGAGGCCGGAGTTCTCCAGGTAGCGCGCCACCTCGGTCCACTGGGTGCCGGCATGCTCGGCGATGGTGACCCCCATGCGGGAGACGTAGGTGAGGATCTTGATCAGCTCGGGGATCGACTTGTCGCCGCCGGTGTCCCAGTCGTCGCCGTCGGTGCCGTGGAAGACGTAGATGTTGTAGTCGGCCGCCAGGTTCTCCTTCTCGACGATCTCGTTCACCAGCTTGTAGGCGCTGGCCACCTCGGTGCCGCCAGCCACCCGCGAGTTGTAGTAGGTGTGGAAATCGGGGACTTCTTTGGCCTCGGTGTCGTGCAGGATGAAGCGCGACTCCACCTGCCCCGCGTACTGGTACAGGAGCCAGCTGTAGATCATCACGTGCTGGGTAGCGACCAGTTCGGTCACCTTTCCCGCCATGGAGCCGGAGTAGTCGCGCAGGAAGAAGACCATGGCCTGCGGCTCGTAGTCCTTCTCCTGGGAGAAGATGCGGTACACCTTGTCACGGGGGGAGATCAGGAAACGGGTCGGGTCCAGATCGGAGGGGTCCGGCAGGTTCCCCAGGGAGATGTTGGTCTCCACGATCTTCCGTAAGGTCGCCTTCTTGTCCAGCACCTGGCCGGAGCCGCGGTTTCGATCGGTGAGATCGTAGATGTAGCGGGTGAAGGAGCGCTTTTTCCCCTTCTCCTTCAGGTTGGGAAGCTGGAACTGCTCGGTGAGCACCTTGCCGAGTTCGTAGGCGGAGGCTCCCACCTCGTGGGCTTCGCCTTCTCCCTGGCCCGGCCCCTGCCCCGGCTCCTCGCCGGTTTCCCTCACCTTCTGTTCGCCAATGACCTCCCCTTCCTCCTCCTTGCCGCTGCCGCCGGTTGAGCCCCCTTCGCCGGGGGGACGGACCGAGGGGTCATGGATGAACTTCTCCTCTTCGGTGGAGGGGACCACCACTACCTTCCCCTTGCCCCCCACCTTGCCCGGCTTGATCAGCCTCCCGACGCGGATCTTGCGCGGGAAGCCGTCCTTCTCCCGCTGCCGGTCCCGCTCCAGAAGGTCGTCCAGCGACTTCATCTGGGTGAGGAAGGGGTTCTTGACCTCTTCCTGCCCCATCAGGGTGGTCATGTCGTGCCAGGCGTAGAGGCTCTTGGCAAAACCGGGGAACGGCCCGCGCTGGCTCGAGGAGGGTATCTCCCTCTCAACCGCCAGTTCCTTCCGGAAACGCGCCTCGCGCTCCCGGTCGAGCCCCTTCCTGATCATCTCGTCGAGGTATTTTTCCGGATCTCTCATGGCCTTTGCGTAGCCTTTGTGATTTGGTCGCGGTTAAGGTGCCTCCCTCTGCCACTCTGTCCAGCCACAGCCGTCAGAAAGGCCCCTCTCCCTCCGGGTGAGGGCTAGGGTGAGGGAGGTCTCCTGCTGGAAACTGCCGCCTTTCCGACGGGCGAGGCTTCCCTCACCCCGGCCCTCTCCCGCGGGGGAGAGGGAGGTGGTCGGACAGCCCACTAAGCAGTCACCGTCAGCTCTCGTCTTCCTGGGTGCAGAAGTACTCGATGGTCTTCTGCGCGCAGGTCCGGCAGTAGCCGAGCTTGCCGAGCATGGTGACGATCATCCGGTCGTAGAGCTTCTGGTTCTCCTCGTTGGTCCGGTTGGCCAGGGCACCTATCAGGCTCCCCGCACCGGCGATGTCCGATTTGAGCCGGACATCGGTCACCGCCTTGACCAGTTCCAGGTTGTCCATGAAGTCGTAGGAGGGATCCACGGAGATCTTCTGCCCGTAGATCTTCCTGATCGAGGTCCTAAACGAGGAGCGCTGCTCCTCGGTCTTCAGCCCGATCCGCTCCTCGACGCTCTTCACGTAGCGCTCGTCGATCTTCAGGGCCTTCAGCTCGCCCGACTGCGGATCCTTGTACTTCCACATCCGGTCCGGGCCCAGGTTCTCGGCGTCGATGCCGATGATCATGTTCACGTAGTTCTGGACGTCCTTCTTGATGGCGAACGGCTCGTCCATGTAGGCGTTGAACATCTCGGTCATGATCCTTTCGCGGTAGAGCTTCTTGGCGGTCTTCAGGTCTTCCAGGTACTTGGCCCGCTCGTTGGTCTCCACCACGTAGTCGAGCACCACCCGCTCCAGGGCCTTGAAGACGTCGTAGGCCACCATGCAGCGCCCCTCGTTCGTCTCCGAGCTCTCCTTGAGGATCTGGATGCTGCGGCCGAGGCTCCGGTGTCCCAAGCCCCTCTGCCCGAAGCGCTTGGTGATGTCCGGCTCCTGCCCCAGGGTGTCGATCACCTCGGCCAGCGCCTTGATGCTCTTCTCGCCGGCCACCTCGCCGGCGGCGAGCTTCATGGTCTCGATCGGGGTGAGCTTCTCGCTCCTGGGGAGCCTGGTCAGCACCACCCCCACCGAAGTGGCGTAGTTGAGGTTCGGGTCCTGGTGCAGGGTTTCACGGGTCAGGGTGGTCTTGGCCTCGCCACCCAGCGCGTAGGCGGTGAGCCCTTCCTGCATCCGGTAGTTGGTGTTGTGCGACACGTAGCAGATACGGCAGCGGTCGACGATCGGCGCCTCCTCCTTCTCGGAGAGGAAGCGGTTGAACTCGGAGTTGTTGCTGGTGGCGATGATCATGGAGTCGATCGGCCACTTGTAGCCGTCGATCTCGATGGCCCGGTTCTGGATGACCCCCAGGTAGACCTGGACCAGGTCCTTCTTGTTCTTGAAGATCTCGTCGGAGAAGTGGATGCCACCTCCGGCCACCCGCGCCAGCGCGCCGCGCCTGAGGTCGAAGCGGTACGGGTTGTTGGTGTCGGAGAGGTGCAAGAGCCGCTGGATCGACTCCTCGCCCAACAGGTCCACCGCCGAGGAGGTGATCTTGTCCTTGGCCGGGTACTTGCCGGTCAGGGTGCCCAGGCTTTCGCTCATGGGAACCGGCACGATCGCCACGTTATCGAGCATCTTCTCCAGGTCGTTGTCGAAGTGGGTACGGATGTCGTTCCACATGTAGCCGCTGCAGGCCCCCATCGGCCGGTAGTTCCGGTAGAGCGCGTCGATCTCGTCCTCGCTGAACCCCTGCTCCGCGATGAAGCGGCGGTTGTCGTCCTGGCTGTCGAACAGGTTCATGGCCAGGATCATCGGGTCCTCGTAGGTCTGCGAGTCGATCTCCCGGATCTTGCCGTAGGTCCCCAGCTTGTCCATGTTCAGGAAGCGGTAGCTGTACTTGCGGTTCTTGTCCCGGGTCAGGAAGTCGCGGTATTTGCTGCAGAGGAACTCGACGAAGAAGGTCTTCCCGTTACCCGGCTCACCGACCAGGACGAAGGCCATCTCCTTGCTGGAGCCGCCCTCTGCCGCGTCCTTCACGAAGGAGACGAAGCTGTTGATCTCGTCGTACATGCCGATGGTATGCTTGCGGCCGGTCCGGAAGATATTGAAGTCGTAGGTCGTCTTGCCATTCACGGTGACCTTTTCGAAACCGGGCTCCAGGATCATCCTGATGATCCCCTGGAACGCGTTCTCGAATACTCTCTCTCCCGCCTTGACGGCGGCCAAGTGATGACGGAGCGTCTGGTTCTTCTGCGCAGTCATTTCTCCCTCCGCGTTTATTGGTTCCTTGGGTTCTCGTTTCTCATTGGCTCTTGGCACTCTAGGAAATTATACCCTCTTACCTCAATTTTTTGCAAAGTGTCCGCCGGGGCAAAATCACCTCTCCGGCAGTGGCGCCGCCCGGGCCGAAGGGGTTCTTTTCCGGCAGGAATCCAAGTGATTCTTGGGTGTTAGGAAATTGTACCGATTCAGTCCGATTTGCGCAAGCCAGCGGCAGCAAAACGACAGCACGCGTCGCCGCCGCGGTAGCGGCCGGGGGTGCACGGCGGCAGTCGCACGCCGCAACATTATTTTTAATTAATTTAATGAGGGTGGCTGGCGCGGGGGGCCGCTTCAGATCAGGTAGCGGCTCACGTCGAGGTCGTAGATGGTAGGGTCCTGGGTGGCGATCACGGTTTTGGGCGGGTCGGTCTTGGCGAGATCGAGGAGCTCTCCCTCCATCTCCCGACCGCTGGCGTCGGCGATCAGGCGGACCTTGGGCTGGTCCCAGTGGGAAGGGTCGGGGTTGTTGGCCACCACCACGGCCACCTCACCGGTGTCCAACAGCAGCAGGGAGCCCACGCCGTGCAGCCCTACGCAGCCGATGAACAGCTTGAGGAGCCCCTGGTCGAACTCGCTGCCACCCCTGGTCAGCATGAAGCGGATCGCCTTGTCCGGCGCCAGGGCGGTCCTGCTGTTGACCCGCGAAGAGGTGAGCGCGTCGTAGCTGTCGGCGATGCTGATGATCCTGCCGAACAGGCTGAAGCTTCGGTAGGGAAGCCGGGGGTAGCCGGAATGGTCGGCCATCAGGTGGTGCTCGAAGATGCCGCTCACGATGCGGGAGGTCATGGCGTCCACCCCCTTGTTCTGCATGACCCTGCGCACCCCGTACAGCGGATGCATCTCCAGCGCCCGCTGCTCCTCCGGGGAGAGCTCGCCCGCCTTGTCAAGGAGCTCCCGGGGAAGCTCGGCCTTGCCCAGGTCGTGAAAGAGGGCCGCCATCCCCAGTTCGCACAGGTGGAACTTGGAGAACCCCAGCCGGCGCCCGACGCAGAGGGAGAGGATGCAGACGTTGACCGCGTGGTGCTGGCTGTAGCGCTCGCGGCAGCGCTGGGCGGTGAGCGCCAGCAGGCAGGACTCGTGGGGGGCGAGGATGTCGATCATGTGCTGCACCACCCGCTTGCATTGCCTGAACCTGAGGGGCTGCCCGGCGGCAGTCCCTGCCGAGACATCCTCCATGGCGGCCAGGGCCCTCTGGTAGAGGAGCCTGGCCTTCAGCCGGTCGTCGGTCAGCCGCTCCCGGCCGACCTCCCCCAGCTCGACCTCCTCGCCCAGCACCTCGACCTCCACGTGGGTGACCATCCGCTGCTGCATCCGATCCAGGACACGGCCATAGGCGTCGTTGGGCTCGCTCTCCTCGACCTCACGCAGGCCGTACACGAAACGGCTCAACTCCTCGGCTCCGACCCCGGGGGAAAAGGAGATCCGGCCGATCCTTCTGCGCCTCATCTCCCCGGAGACGAAGCGGGTCGCCTCGAAGGTAGCCGGGTCCGGTTTCAGCCGGTACTCTCCCAGGTAGAGGTGGTTCCCCCTGATCAGCAGCGAGGCTTCCTCGCGGCGGCCGTGGATCTCCCTGAGCGCCTCCAGCACCCTGGCGACCGGGGCCTCGATGGCCTGGTGCCCCTCCTGATAGTTGAAGGAGGTCTTGTACAGGACGAAAAACTGGTACAAAAGGGCCTTCCCTAGTTTCACCATGTCCACGTTCTGCCGGTATGTGGGATCCTCGGGTGCCATCTACGCCTCTTTGCGCCGGTCGGGGCCGTCGGCCTCACCTGACTGCTGGCCGGCGGTTAGCACCGCCAGGGCCTGCTCCACTATCTCCCTGAGCTCCGGATTGCGGAAGGAGCGCGCCTGCTCCAGGAGCTCGCGCGCCTGGGGGGGTCCCATTTTCATGAGCCCGGCGACGGCACAGAGCACCGCCTCCCTGGTGGCCCCCTTCTGGAACCAGCGCTTCTTCAGCAGCATGTCCCGGAAGAGGTCGAGTTCTTCCTGCGAGCCGAGCTCACCGATCGCCTCGTATACCGCCCTCTTTTCCGCCAAATCCCTTCCCTTGAAATCCTCGGCGGCGGTCAAGGCGAGGATCGGCTTGAGGGCGAAGGGGAGCCGCTCGCGGGCCAAGCTCTGCAGCGCCTTGATGCGCAGGGCGCTGGCATCGTCCCTAAGGTACTTCAAGAGGTACTGCTTGGCCTTGGGATCGGTGGATCGCTCCAGGAAACCCAGCACCTCCCTGCGGATCCTTTGCTCCTTGTGGGAGATCAGCCTGACGATCATCTGCAGCGACTTGGGGGTGCCCAGCAGGGAGAGCACCAGCACCACGTTCCTGACCAGGTACCAGCGCGGGTCGGAGAGAAACGGCTCGAAGACCTCCGGCCGGTCCTTGCCCAGCTCGACCAGCACCTCGACGATCAGCTTCCTCATCTTGAGCTTTTCCACCCGCCCCAACAGCTCGCAGATGGCGCTCAAGGCGGGAAGGCCGAGGGTCTTGAGGAGTTCCCGGACCTCGTCGTAGCTCACCGCCTCGCCGCCGTCGATCGCTTCCTGCAGCATCTGCACGTTTCTCTCGGTGAGGATGCCGTCCATGAGGTCGCGCACCTGCTGGCGCTGCTCCCGGCTGAGACCGTCGCGCTCCCTCAGCCGGTTGAGGAAACGGACCAGCACCAGGACATGCCCGATGTCGCCGATCAGGAACATGTTCTCCACCAAAGAGGCGGTGATGCGCAGGAAGTCCGTGAAAAGCCCGGGCTCCTTCACCCCGGAGAGGATGGCGAACACGACGTGGAAGACGTCGTCCAGCGGGTTTCGGTACACCTCGGACTGCCGGGCCTTGCGAAGCCAGCCGGCGTCGTCGCGGCTCAGCATGAGCAGGTGCTTGGGGACCATGCGGGGAGGAAGGCGGTGGAGCTCGAGGTGGGACGACCTGAAGCGGGTGATGGAGTCCTGCTGGGAGTCGGCCCCTCCTCCCTCCCCGGGAGCCAGGGTACCGAGCAGGTCCTCCTCCAAAAGGTAACTGACGTGGGGAAGCTCACGCTCCCAGAGCTGGGTGACGATGTCGTCGTCCTGGTGGCTTGGCTGCTCGAAGGCGATCACCCCGAGAAAGGCCTTGAGCTCGCGCAGCTCGAGCCCCTCCGAGAAGAGCAGCACCCGGATGCCGTCGGTGTGGACCCGGAAGGCGAGGCTGTCCTTGGGGTCCTCGTTCCGGTAGAGCTCGGCACCCTTGTAGCGCAGGGCGAAGGGCTCCACGTCGAGCTGGAGGTCCCCGAAGCGGGCGATGTGGTCCGCCATCTTGCTGTTCAGCTCGTCCACGAACTTGATGAGGACCGGGTTGTTGGGAAGGTAGATCCTCATCCCCTTGGCGGCCCTCACCATGGCCAGCATGGCGTCGGCGGCCGAGGCTATCTCGTCCTGGCTGGGTGGCGCAGATTCGCGGTCTGTCTGGTTGGTGCGCGAGTCATCAGCGGTGTAGCTCATAAGGAACCCTTAAACAGCAGCTGGGACATGCCTCATTAAGCATACGCTGAAGGCTAATCCCTGTAAAGCCGCCGCCCCGCCGGAATTTGCAAGAAATGAGGAAATACGGTGAATGATTCCTTATAGTTAGTAAGGGAAGGGAGGCCGGAGAGTGCCGGTGTGGGGGGCACCACCGTTCGCCCTGAGCCTGTCGAAGGGTGGCTGGCCGGAGTCGGGAAAGCGGTGCTTCGACAAGCTCAGCATGAACGGCGACCGACAGCTGCCAGCTTTGAACACGAAAAAGGGAGCCGGCCTTGGCCGACTCCCTCTTTTCATTTCTTCTTTCAGCCTGGGGCGCTGATTACATCATGCCCATGCCGCCGCCCATACCGCCCGGCATCGACGGCATCAGCGGAGCTTCTTCCTTCGGCTTGTCGGCGATGAGGGCCTCGGTGGTCATCATCAGGCCGGCGACCGAAGCGGCGTTCTGCAGCGCGGTCCTGGAGACCTTGGTCGGGTCGATGATGCCGACCTGCAGCATGTCAACGTAGACGTCATCGGCCGCGTTGTAGCCGAAGGAGCCCTGGCCGTTCTTCACCTTGTCCACCACGATGGAGCCGTCCACGCCGGCGTTCTGGGCGATCTGGCGAATCGGCTCCTCGACGGCGCGCTTGATCACGTTGACGCCGAACTGCTGCTCGGTCGGGAGCTGCAGCTTGTCGAGGGAGGACATGGCGCGCAGGTAGGCGACACCGCCGCCAGGGACGATACCCTCGTCAACCGCGGCGCGGGTTGCATGCAGGGCGTCTTCCACGCGGGCTTTCTTCTCCTTCATCTCGACCTCGGTGGCGGCACCGACCTTGATCACTGCCACGCCGCCGACCAGCTTGGCCAGGCGCTCCTGGAGCTTCTCCTTGTCGTAGTCGCTGGTGGACTCCTCGACCTGGGCGCGGATCATCTTCACGCGGGCCTGGATCTCGACCTCGGCACCGTTGCCGTCGATGATGGTGGTGTTGTCCTTGTCGATGGTGACGCGCTTGGCGGTGCCCAGCATGTCATAGGTGGTGTTCTCGAGTTTGAAGCCGACTTCCTCGGAGATCACCTTGCCGCCGGTCAGGATGGCGATGTCTTCCAGCATGGCCTTGCGGCGGTCGCCGAAGCCCGGTGCCTTGACGGCGCAGACGTTCAGCACGCCCCTGAGCTTGTTGACCACCAGGGTGGCCAGCGCCTCGCCCTCGATGTCCTCGGCGATGATCAGCAGCGGACGGCCGCTCTTGGCGGTCTGCTCGAGTACCGGGAGGAGGTCCTTCATGTTGGAGATCTTCTTGTCGTGGATCAGGATGGTGGCGTTCTCCAGGGTCGCTTCCATGCGCTCCGGATCGGTCACGAAGTAGGGGGAGAGGTAGCCGCGGTCGAACTGCATACCTTCCACGGTCTCCAGGGTGGTTTCCATCGCCTTGGCTTCCTCGACGGTGATCACGCCTTCCTTGCCGACTTTCTCCATGGCCTGGGCGATGATGTCGCCGATGGTCTTGTCGTTGTTGGCGGAAATGGTGCCGACCTGGGCGATCTCCTTGTGGTCCTTGATCGGCTTGGAGATGTTCTTCAGTTCGCCCACCAGGGTCTCAACCGCCTGGTCGATGCCGCGCTTGATCTCCATCGGGTTGTGGCCGGCGGCCACCAGCTTGGAGCCCTGACGGTAGATGGCCTGGGCCAGCACGGTAGCGGTGGTGGTGCCGTCACCGGCGACGTCGGAGGTCTTGGAAGCAACTTCCTTCACCAGCTGGGCGCCCATGTTCTCGAACTTGTCTTCCAGCTCGATTTCCTTGGCGACGGTGACGCCGTCCTTGGTGATGAGCGGAGCGCCGTAGGATTTCTCGATGACCACATTGCGGCCTTTGGGACCGAGGGTTACCTTGACTGCGTCTGCCAGAGTATTGACCCCTTTGAGGATGGCGTTACGCCCCTCCTGGTCGAATTTGATGATCTTTGCACCCATTGTTATCTTCCTCCTTGAAATTTGGTGAATCGTGAAAGGCTGAAGCGGCGGCGCTTGCCGCGGCTTAGGTTACCCTGATTACTTCTCGAGCACGCCGAGGATGTCGTCCTCGCGCATGATCAGGAACTCCTCGCCGTCGAGCTTCACTTCGCTCCCCGCGTACTTGCCGAACAGCACCCTGTCGCCCACCTTGAGATCGAGCGGGTAAACCTTGCCGTCCTCGCCCCTCTTGCCGTTACCGACGGCCACCACCTCACCCTGCTGCGGCTTCTCTTTAGCGGCATCCGGAATGTAAAGGCCACCGGCGGTCATGGTCTGCTCTTCAACCCTCTTCACGATGATACGGTCCTGCAGCGGTCTAATCATAATTTTCCTCTCCTTTCTTTGAGATACGATCGGTGTCGTGATTTTAAAAGTATTAGCACTCGGGACAGCTGAGTGCTAAACGCTCCGTAAATATAAACAGCGAGGTGGCAAAAATCAAGGGCGGGAGGAAAAATAATTTACCGGGGTTGCAGAGGGCGGGAATCATGCAGGTTTTCAACGGGTTACGAGGAGATAAGTCGGCACTTATGCGGATCAGACGGGGAATGCGGGAGGGGGCGGGAAATATTTTCCGGAGCGGTGACCATCCTCCGCTCAACGAACGCTCCCTCTCCTTCAAGAAGAGGGCAGGGGGGAGGATGGGGTAGGAAGCAGAAGGGACCCTCCGCAGGATTTAGGTTAGTGGCCACCGCATGGGCCCGAACCTACCACTTCCGCTTAGCCAGCTCCTCGGCGTAGAACTTCTGGTAGAGGATCTCCCAGTCGCGGCTGCCGGGGACTTTGGCCTGGCTGTAGGAGGCGAGCTTGTCACGGACCGCCTGGTCGATCTGCCCCATCACGGAGAAGAAGGACTCGATGGACCCCTTGATGGCGTCCAGGGCCCGCCGCTCGTCCGGGAAGTCGGCGAGGTCGTCGTTGTAGAGCTTGTCGAAAATCTTGTGGGCGATATGGGAGACACGGTCTTCGGAGATGTGCATGGGATCCTCTTATAAAACTATCTTCCGCTCCTTGGCGAGGCGGTCCTTGATCATCTTCAGCATCTTGTGGCGGTCGATGCCGGCACCGCCCCCCATGCTGCGCATGGTCTGTTCGAGCAGCGCCTCGGCGTCACGCTCCAGGGTCTCCTCCTGTTTGAGGTCGGCGATGATGGCGGACTTGACCCCGGCCAGCACGGCGCCCCTAGCCCCCTTCTCTTCGATGAGCCCCGCGCGCTCCAGGTCCCCCAGCACCCGTTCCGCCAGACGCCCTACCTGGTCATCCTTTAGCCGCATGTTCCCTCCGTTTGAAGCTGTGGTTGCGGCATTGTACGTCAATCAGGCAAAATTGCAACCGCGTTTTGGGCCACAGTATCAGCCGTTACCTGTACCTCTTTTAATGGGACGAATATATGTCAAAGCTATTGTTCTTTAAAGGAAAAAGTCTTGATTTCCGTCTGCCGCAAAGCTATGATACACCAACTTCTAACTCTCTCTGCCCTGTCCGTCAGGCAACTAACGCCCCTGCGGAATAATTAATTGAACGGGCGACTGTTTGTGATCGTGGTGTGCTGCCCCATTGCGCGGGAATTGCCTAAAACGATTTACAGGAGCCCACCTGATAGGGAACTCGCTGTGAGGCCCCGGAGCCAACGCCAAGGCGGAGAGAGTTGCATAAGAAAGGGGGATCGGGAAACCGGTCCCCCTTTTTTGTCTTGCGGAGGTGGATTAAACGCTATATATGAAAGAGAGCACGCGAGACTATGACAGTAGCGTTGTGGCTGATTCAGTGAAATGAGGAGTTGTTTGAGATGCGGAAGGCGATGGCAAAACTGCCGACCTGGCTGATGCTGGTCATCGGACTGATGGCGGTGGTGGTGATCGGGGTGCTCGATTACGTGACCGGTGACTACTCGCTGCTGATCTTCTATGCCATTCCCGTCGCCATCGAGGGATGGTACGTGGGACGCTGGGGGGCGATCCTGATCGGTATCGCCTCCGGCCTGGCCAGGCTCATCTCCGACAACATAAGCTACTCGGCCTCCACGGTCCGCTACTGGAACTCGCTGCAGGACATGTTCTTTCTGCTCATGGTGGGAATGCTGGTCGCCCTGATCAAGAAGCTGATGACCGAGGACCAGAGCCCGATGGACGACTGACTCTGTGGCGCTGTATGATGAATCAAGGTCGTAGTGTGGTTGGGAGAAAGTGGAACCGTTCGTGCTGAGCCTGTCGAAGTACGTACTCCAACTTCTTCCGACGTGTCCTGCCGTATGAGTTTCAGGCACCATTCGACAGGCTCAGGGCGAATGGCTTTTCACGGCTGATGCTCAGGTGCGCCTATGACACCGCACTTTCTCCCCACGCTGGTAAACCGTCCCTTTGACGACCCGGGGGTCTACCTTGACTTCCAGTTCGCGCGGCGGGCAATACTCTTCGACCTGGGGGACCTGGCCCCGCTGGGTGCCCGCAAGATCCTGCGTATCAGCGACATCTGCATCTCCCACACCCATATCGACCACTTCATAGGCTTCGACCGGCTGCTGCGGATCATGCTCGGCCGCGACAGGCAGGTGAACCTCTTCGGTCCGCCGGGCATCCTCCGCCAGGTGGAGTGCCGGCTCGCCTCCTACAGCTGGAACCTCATCCAGAGCTACCCCACCGTCTTCACCATCATTGTCCACGAGTTGCACCCCGACGGCAGCGGGGTCCGGGCCCGCTTCAGTTCGCGCACCACCTTTGCCAGGGAGGACGAGGAACGCTTCGTCTTGCAGGGGGATGTGATCCTCGACGAGGAGAACTTGAGGCTGCGGGTCGCCTTCCTCGAGCACAGCATCCCCTGCCTCGCCTACGCCTTCGAGGAGAAGCGGCACGTGAACTTCATGAAGAACCGGCTGGGCGAACTGGGGGCGCAGGTCGGGCCATGGCTATCCGAGGTCAAGCAGGCCGTGCTGCGCGAGGCTCCGGATGAGACGGTCTTCCGGGTCCCGCTGGAGCGAGGTGGAGAAGAAGCGCTCACCCTGGGCGAGTTGAAGGAGCGGGTGCTGAACGTGGTGCCGGGGGAGAAGATGGCCTACGTCACCGATACCGCCTACACCGAGAAGAACAGGGAGCGGATCGTGGAACTGGCCCGGGGCGCCGATTACCTCTTCATCGAGGCAGTCTTCCTGCATGAGGACCACGACCGCGCCAGGGAGCGGGCGCACCTCACCGCGCGGCAGGCCGGCGAGCTCGCCCGCGCGGCGCGGGCGGAACGGGTCATCCCCTTCCACTTCTCGCCGCGCCACCTCGACGCCGAAGAGGAGCTCAGGCGGGAGGTGGCCGAGGCCTTCAACACCCCCTCGCCGCTGCCTTGAATTGTTAGCCCGACAGTCCCCTCTCCCGAAGGGGGAGGAGTTGTCGGAGGATCCGATCCAAAACGAAAACGGGGCGCATCTCTGCGCCCCGTCCCTTCTGTACCGTCTCTATTCTCTTTTCAGCCGTTCAAGCCTCCGCTACTCCGGCCTCAAGGCCACGAACATGGAACTGTTGTTCCTGCGCAAAAGGATCTTCAGGTATCCACCCTTCTTCACCGAGGCGATCGCCTTTCCGTACTCGGCGACGTTGTTGATCCGCACGCCGTTGATCTCGCGTATCACGTCTCCCGGCTGCAGACCGCCGCGGTCGGCAATGCTCTCCGGCTGCACCTCGGTGATCACCACACCCCTGTCCCCTTTCATCCGCAGTTGCTGGGCCCGTTCCGGCGTGAGGTCGGCCACCTTGACCCCCAGCTTGTCACTGGTCAGCGCGACTGCGTCCTCGCTGCCGTCCGTCAGCTGCTCGATGGTGACCGTCACGGTCTGCTGCTTGCCATCCCGCAGCAGGAGCACCTTCACCTTCTTGCCGACCGGCGTGCCGGCCACCAGCCGCGGCAGCTCGCTCATCTCGTGGATGGCGTGGCCGTCGAACTCCAGGATGATGTCGCCCCCCTGGATACCGGCTTTGTCGGCGGGACTGTCCTTGGTAACCTCGGAGACCAGCGCGCCCTTCTCCCCCTCCAAGCCGAAGGACTTGGCCAGGTCGGGGGTGACCACCTGGATGGAAACGCCCAGCCAGCCGCGGGTCACCTTGCCGGTCTCCTTCAGCTGGGTGAGGATCATCTTGGCCATGTTGACGGGAATGGCGAAGCCGATCCCCTGGCCGCTGGCGAGGATGGCGGTGTTGATGCCGATCACTTCACCTTCCGCGTTGAAGAGAGGTCCGCCGGAGTTGCCAGGGTTGATGGAGGCATCGGTCTGGATGAAGTCGTCGTAGGGGCCGCTGCCGATCACCCGGCCCTGGGCGCTCACGATGCCGACGGTGACCGTCTGGGCCAGCCCGAAAGGGTTGCCGATCGCCATCACCCACTCTCCCACCTCGAGCTTGTCGCTGTCGCCCAGCGGGGCCACGGGGAGTTGCGCCTTGGCGTCTATCTTCACCAGCGCCAGGTCGAGCTTCTCGTCGCGTCCCTTGATCTCGGCCTTGAACTCCCTGCCGTCGGAAAGCTTCACCTTGACCTCGTCGGCGCCCGCCACCACGTGGTTATTGGTGATGATGTAGCCGTCGTCGCTGATGATGAAGCCGGAGCCGAGGCTCTTCTGCTTCTGGGGGTGCCTGGGGGCGTTGAAGAACCTGTTGAAATATTCCTCGAAGGGGTCGTTACCGAAGGGATGCTGCTGGCTCTGGGCGTTGATCGTCTTGGAGGTGCTGATATTGACCACGGCGGGCTTCAGCTTTTTGGCGAGCTTGACGAAGTCCGGGGTGACTGCCGCGGCCCATGCGCCACCCGTAAAAAAAGAGGAAAGAACAAGGACGACTGCCAACAACCGAGTGACAATAGCTACCTGCATGGCTACCTACCTCCTGAATTTTGGGTAGCGTAAAGCTAATGCCGGGTGCCGATTTTGTCAAGAGGTGGAGTTGGCGAAGCTGCTTAACCGTTGGCGAAAAAAACGGACGAGCCGGACTCTCTCAAGAGTCCAGGTTCGTCCGTTCCGTTAACAGATCACCAGCCACGCTCTCCCCGCCAAGGGAAGGGCGCGGTCGAGGCTACCTTGGGGAAGTGGTGGCAGCTCCGCCTGTGCGGTCTACTCTTCTTCCTTCAGGATGTAGCCCACGCCCCTCACGGTGTGGATCAGCTTCTTGTCGGCGTCGCGGTCGATCTTCTTACGCAGGTAGTTCACGTAGACGTCGATGATGTTGGTGAAGCTGTCGAAGGTGTAATCCCAGACATGCTCCGCGATCATGGTCCTGGTCAGCACCTGGTGCGGGTTGCGCATGAAGTACTCGAGGAGGCCGTACTCCTTGGCGGTGAGGTCGATCTCCTTCTCCTTGCGCCAGACCTTGTGGGTAACCGGGTCCAGACGCAGGTCGGCGAAGCGGATCTCGGCGCCGCGGTCAAGCTCGCTTCTGCGCATCAGGGCACGCACCCTGGCCAAAAGCTCGGCGAAGGCGAACGGCTTGGTGAGGTAGTCGTCGGAGCCGGAATCGAGACCAGCCACGATATCCTCCACCGAGTCTTTGGCGGTCAGCATCAGGATCGGGGTCACGTTTTTGCGCTCCCGGAGGTCCTTCAGCACGGAGAGACCGTCCTTTTTGGGGAGCATCCAGTCCAGCACGATCAGGTCGAACTGCTTCTCCAGCGCGAGCTTCAGGCCTTCCTCACCGTCAGCCGCGGTGGTAACCTCGTACTGCTCCTCTTCGAGGCCGCGCTTAATGAAGCTGGCAACCTTCTTCTCGTCTTCCACCACCAAAATTCTCATGTTGATTTCCTCTCTGTTGTTAATATGCCTAGCGCCTAATCGTGCCGTATTTCACCATGGAGTCTGCTCAGTATCTCGGCTGCCGACTCCTCCACTGACTTGTTGGTAACGTTGATAACGAGCCAGGCGGGATGGGCCCGGTAGTACCGGCGACAGTAGGCCAGCTCATCCTCGACCTGCTGATAATCCGCATAGTTGCCGCGCGGGCTCTGCCTGAGGGTTCTAAGCCTGGCGCAGCGGATCTCGACCAGCCGCTGGGCGTCGATCATCAATCCCACCACCCGCTCCGGCTCCACCTGCTCCAGCTCCGGCGGCGGCTCGATCCCCTGGATGATCGGCACGTTGGCGACCTTGTACCCCTTGTGGGCGAGGTACATGGAGAGCGGGGTCTTGGACGACCGCGACACCCCCACCAGCACTATGTCGGCCTTGTGCAGGTTGCGCGGCTCCTGCCCGTCGTCCTGCTTGACCGTGAAGTCCACCGCCTCCATGCGGCGGTAGTAGTCGGAGTTCATCTCGTACTGCAGGCCGGGGAGTTTCTGCGGCCGCATCTCCAGGAATTCCGCGAGCTTGTACAGAAGCGGGGTGATCAGGTCCACCGCCTCCAGCTGCCGTATCTCGGCCTGGTCCTTCACAAACTGGGCGAGCTCGCTGTTCACCAGGGTGTAAAAGATGATGCCCGGCGCCCCGCTAACCTCGTCGAGGGCCCTCAGGATATCGTCCTGGTTGCGGATGGAGCCGACCCGGTGCAGGCGGACGTCGATGTCCTTGAACTGGGTCAGCGCCGCGCGCGCCACCTTCTCGACCGTCTCCCCCGTGGCATCGGAGAGTAGATATACGTGCCTCACTGAGGGTAGCATCTGGAACATCCCGAAATCTGACCTTTTTGAACGTTACAACGCGGCATCCCTACTACTCATTAGATATATACCATGGTTTTTCAGTTTAGGCAAAACTAAAATTTAATGGGAAAAAGTTCTATCACCGTGTGCGGGAATGTCTAATGTTTAATTTTAATTAAAGGTAGCCCCGAGGACCTTTTTTGTCAAGGTTTTCATTGGCATCTCCCCTGCTTTTCTGGTAGCTTAGGGCGAATAACGTCAAGAACAAGGAGCACAAAGAGGATCATGCAAACAGATTGGGCGGAAATAGCCTGCGAAGTCCCGGCCGAAATGGTCGATACGGTGGCCGAGTTTCTGGTGGAACTGACCGGCAACGGGGTCGGCATCGAGAACCTGCACGTCGACACCTTCTCCCTCGACTCCCTGGAGGACACCCCGACCAAGAGCGTCAAGGGATACCTGCCGCTGGACGGCTCCCTGGAGGAGATGCGCATCCGGATCGAGCACTTCCTGGCCGAGACCGGTCCCTCTTTCCCCGGCTTCGTCTACCATCCCC
>NZ_DATFBA010000377.1:0-14922 GCF_035254065.1 Geomonas sp. | reverse complement strand
GCGCCTTTTTGAGGAGGGTGACCCCCTCCTCGATCTTCTGCTTCTCGGAGGCGTCGATCTTGTCGCCGTACTCTTTCAGCGACTTCTCGGTCTGGTAGACCAGGTTGTCCCCCTGGTTCTTGGCCTCGATCAGCTCGCGCTTCTTCTTGTCCTCGGCCGCGTGGGACTCCGCCTCGCGCACCATCTTCTCGACTTCTTCCTTGGAGAGGCCGGAGGAGGCGGTGATCCGGATGGACTGCTCCTTGCCGGTGCCCAGGTCCTTGGCGGAGACGTGCACGATGCCGTTGGCGTCGATGTCGAAGGTCACCTCGATCTGGGGGACGCCGCGGGGGGCCGCCGGGATGCCGGAGAGCTCGAAGTTGCCCAGCGTCTTGTTGTCGCCCGCCATCTCGCGCTCGCCCTGCAGGACGTGGATGCTCACCGCCGGCTGGTTATCGGCCGCGGTGGAGAAGACCTGCGACTTGCGGCAGGGGATGGTGGAGTTCTTCTCGATCAGCTTGGTCATCACGCCGCCCAGGGTCTCGATGCCGAGGGAGAGCGGGGTAACGTCCAGCAGCAGCACGTCCTTCACGTCGCCGCGCAGCACGCCACCCTGGATGGCGGCGCCGATGGCGACCACCTCGTCCGGGTTGACGCCGCGGTTGGGGGCCTTGCCGAAGATGTCCTGCACCTTCTTCTGCACGATCGGCATGCGGGTCATGCCCCCCACCAGGATCACCTCGTCGATCTCGGAGGGGGAAAGCCCGGCGTCCTTCAGCGCGGTCCGGCAGGGGCCTTCCAGCTTGGCGATCAGGTCGGCGCAGAGCCCCTCCAGCTTGGCGCGGGTGAGCTTCATGGTCAGGTGCTTGGGGCCGGAGGCGTCGGCGGTGATGAAGGGGAGGTTGATGTCGGTCTCCAGCGAGGTGGAGAGCTCGCACTTCGCCTTCTCAGCGGCCTCTTTCAGCCTCTGCAGGGCCATCTTGTCGCCCCTCAGGTCGATCCCCTGGTCGCGCTTGAACTCGTCGGCGATGTGGTCGATAACCTTCTGGTCGAAGTCCTCGCCACCCAGGAAGGTGTCGCCGTTGGTGGACTTCACCTCGAACACCCCCTCCCCGAGTTCCAGGATGGAGATATCGAAGGTGCCGCCACCCAGGTCGAAGACGGCGATCTTCTCGTCCTTCTTCTTGTCCAGGCCGTAGGCAAGGGCCGCCGCGGTCGGCTCGTTGATGATCCTCAGCACGTTCAGGCCGGCGATCTTGCCGGCGTCCTTGGTGGCCTGGCGCTGGGAGTCGTCGAAGTAGGCCGGCACGGTGATGACCGCGTCGGTCACCGTCTCGCCCAGGTAGTCCTCGGCGGTCTTCTTCATCTTCTGCAGCACGATGGCCGAGATCTCGGGGGGCGAGAACTTCTGCCCGCGCACGTCGACCCAGGCGTCGCCGTTATCGGCCTTCACGATCTTGAAGGGGGAGATGGCGATATCCTTCTTGACGGCATCGGTATCGTATTTGCGACCGATCAGACGCTTGATCGCATAGAGGGTGTTTTCCGGGTTGGTGACCGCCTGGCGCTTGGCCTGCTGCCCCACCAGACGCTCACCGCTTTCGGTGATGGCCACCATGGACGGGGTGGTGCGGGTACCCTCGGCGTTGGCTATGACAACCGGCTCACCACTCTCCATCACTGCGACGCAGGAGTTGGTGGTTCCGAGGTCGATTCCTATCACTTTACTCATATTTATGCCTCCTCGTTGGTAACGGTATCTGAAAGCTAGTCATCCCCTTCCCAAAAAACAAGGGGGTTGAAAAAAATAAATCCTTCAGCTGGCCCTGTCCCCCTTCAGCCTGCGGCCGAGGGCGCGGCAGGACCGGAGCAGTCAACCCTTGGGAGCGGTGGCAACCGTCACCATGGCCGGCCGCAGGAGCCGCTCGTTCAGGAGGTACCCTTTCTGGAGCTCGGCCACCACCGTGTTGGGCTCCTGGTCGGCAGTCTCCACCTGGCTCATCGCCTGATGGTAGGTCGGGTCGAACGGGGTGCCCGGTGCGGCCTCCAGGGGGGTGACCCCGAACCTCTTGAGGGTGGAGACGAACATGGAGAGGGTAATCTTCACCCCCTGCAATACCGGCGACTGGTCGTCATCGGCAGCGTGGGCCACCGCGCGCTCCAGGTTGTCCAGGGCGGGGAGGATCTCCAGCAGGAAGTTCTCGTTGCCGTACTTGAGGATCTCCTCCTTCTCCTTTTGCACCCTCTTGCGGTAGTTCTCCAGGTCGGCCCGCTCGCGCAGGTACTTGTCCCAGTTGTTGGCCGCCTCCAGCCCCTTGGCGGAGAGCGCCTCCTCCAGTTCCTTGATCCGTTCCGCATCGCTGGCGGAAGGCGCCAGTTCCGCTCCCTCTTCAGGCGCGTGAGCCTCGTGTTTGTGCTCGTGCTGATGCGCGTGTTTTTTCTTCTCCATCCCTATTTCCTCTCCTTTCGCGCCTACTCGCTCTCGAGCAGGCGACTGATAAGCTTCGCGGTGTAATCGACGATCGGTATCACCCTGCCGTACCCCATCCGGGTGGGTCCGATGACCCCCAGGACGCCGACCGTGTCCTTGCCGGTCATGTAGGTGGAGGTGATCAGGCTCATCCCTTCCATCCGCAGCAGGTGCGATTCCGAACCGATGAATATCTGCACCCCCTGGGCCTGCATGGCGCGGTCCAAAAGGTCGAGCAGCGTGCTTTTCTTCTCGAAGGCGCGGAAGATCTCCCGCATCCTGCCGGCGTCGGCGAACTCCGGCTGCTCCAGGATGTTGGCCTGCCCCTCCAGGAAAAGCTCCGGGGCCTCGTCGGAGATGGTCTGCTCGGAAAGGGAGAGCGCCTTGGCCATCATGGAGTCGTAGCGGACCTTCTCGCTCTGCATCTCGGCGATCAGCCGCTCCCGCACCTGGGCGATGGTGAGCCCCTGCAACTGCTCGTTCAGGTAGTTCGCCATCCGGATCAGGTCCTCCGGGTGGATCTCCTCCTCCACCTCGATCAGCCGGTTCTGCACGGTACCGCTCTGGGAGATCAGGATGGCGAGGATACGGTGGCCCGGCAGCTTGACGAACTCGATCTGGTGGAAGAGGTTGCTGGCCAGCCGGGGGGCCATCACCACCCCCATGTAGCTGGAGGTGGTGGAGAGCAGCCGGCTGGTCTCCTTGAGCACCTGGCCGACGTCCTTGCCGGCCATCCGGCAGCGCCTGCGGATCTCGTCCTGCTTGTCCCGGGTGATGTTCTTCACCTCGAGGATGGAGTTCACGTACAGGCGGTAAGCCTTTTCGGTGGGGACCCGGCCGCTCGAGGTGTGGGGAGAGACCAAAAGCCCCATCTCCTCCAGGTCCGACATGACGTTGCGGACGGTGGCCGGGGAGAGATCCAGCCCGTGGCTGCGGGTGAGGGTCCGGCTTCCCACCGGTTCGGCGGTCGCGATATAGTCCTCGATGACCGCCTCGAGGATGCGTTTGCCGCGGTCTGAAAGATGCTCGTCCATGATTCGACCTCACAAATGCAGATTAGCACTCCGAAACATCGAGTGCTAACGAGCTTAAGGTAGCAACGGCCCTCCGCTTTGTCAAGGGGAGGGTTATATAAGGAGGGTTGGGGCGTTACAGGAAGCGGGAAAAGACCGTGTTGGCGAGGATGACGGCGTGGGGGGCGAGCCGGATGCGGCTTCCCTCGCGGAGCAGCAGGCCGCTTTTTTCCAGGCGGGCAACCTCGTCCAGGTGGCGCTCAAGGGGCTTTTCTCCGTAGCGCGCCTCCAGGGGGGCGAGGTCGAGCCCGTCCAGCATCCTCAAGCCCAGAAAGAAGCTCTCGGAGACGGCGTCCTCCACGGAGAGCTCTTCCCCCTCCTCTTCGGGGATGCGTCCCCCGCTGACGGCAGTGAGGTAGGCGTCGAGTTCGCCGGCATTCTTCCAGCGGTGCCCCAGGCCGTCGGTGTTGTAAAGGGAATGGGCGCCGGCGCCGAAGCCGAGATAGCTCTGCCGGCTCCAGTAGGCGCTGTTGTGGCGGGAGGCGCGCCCGGGGAGGGCGAAGTTGGAGATCTCGTACTGCCGGTAGCCGGCGGCGGTGAGGAGTTCGCAGGTCGACTCGAACATGCGCGCCGCCCACTCCTCGGGAGGGAGCGGCAACTCTCCGGAGCTCTGCAGCAGGGCGAAGGGGGTGCCGTCCTCCACGGTGAGGGCGTAGGCGGAGACGTGTTCAGCCCCGAGCGCTATCCCCTCCTGCAGTGCGGCGCGCCACTCCGGAAGCGACTGTTCAGGGAGCGAGTGCATCAGGTCGATGCTGATGTTGTCGAAGCCGGCCCGCCGCGCCAGCCGGAAGGAGTCCACCGCCTCGCGCGCGGTATGCACCCGCCCGAGCCTCGCCAGGAGCCGGTCCTCGAAGGACTGCACCCCGAGGGAGAGCCGGTTCACCCCCGCGGCCCTAAAGCCGGAGAGCTTGTCGGGGGTAAGGGTGCCGGGGTTCGCCTCCAGGGTCACCTCGGCGTCGCTCTCCAGGCCGAACAGGCGCACCGTCGCCTCGATCAGCCGCCCCACCAGCGGCGGGGACATGAGCGAGGGGGTGCCGCCGCCGAAATAGAGGGTGGGAGCCGAGCAGGGGCCGGGGAGCAGCCGCTGCCGCAACTCCATCTCGCCGAGCAGGGCCGACACGTACTGCTCCGGCCCGACCGTCGAGGAGGCGGCCGAGTTGAAGTCGCAGTAGAGACACTTCTTCAGGCAGAAGGGGTAATGTATATAGATTCCCGTGCGCATCCTTTTCATTATGTAACAGATTCGTCTCCCACCTGTCACCTAAAAGCCGGCTACTGCCGCAGAATGCCTCTTGAAATCCGCCACCGCCGGGTTTACACTGCGGGCCTCGTTGCCTGATTCACGTTTTATGGAATAATTAATCACCTCAAGGGGAGGGATTCATGAAGAAACCGATCAAAGCAGCCGCGGTCCAGTTCAACATCGCCCTGGGTGACGTGGATGCCAACCTCGCCCACGTCACCGACGCACTGCGCCGGCTGGCGCAAGAAGGGGTGGAACTCGCGGTGCTTCCCGAGATGTGGAGCTGCGGGTTCGCCTACCGCGAGCTGAACGCGCTGGCCCGGCGCACCCCGGAACTGGTCGCCCGGCTCAAGGAACTCTCCCGCGAACTCTCCATGGTGGTGGTGGGGAGCCTCCCCGAGCCGCACGGCGACAAGGTGTTCAACACCGCCTACGTGATCGACCGGGGCGAGCTGGCCGGCAGCTACCGGAAGCTGCACCTGTTCTCGCTGATGGGGGAGGACCGCTCCCTGGACAGCGGCGACTCCATCCTGGTGGCGCAGACCAGCGTCGGCAAGATCGGCACCATGATCTGCTACGACCTCCGCTTCCCGGAACTCGCCCGCCGGCTCGCCCTGGAGGGGGCGGACCTGATCGTGGTACCCGGGGAGTGGCCCAAGCCGCGCGAGGAGCACTGGCGGACCCTGCTTCGGGCGCGCGCCATCGAGAACCAGCTGTTCGTGATCGCGGCCAACTGCTGCGGGGTGGTGGGCAAGCTCGACTTCTTCGGCCAGAGCATGATCATCGGCCCCAAGGGGGAGATCCTCGACGAGGGGGGCTACCAGAACTGCGAACTGAGCGCCCGGCTCGACCCTGCCGAGATGATCCGCTGGCGGGAGAGCATCACCTGCTTCAAAGACAGAAGGCCCGACTGCTACTGACGCCGCCTCTTTCCTGTTGACTTCGTGGGAAGTAAGGCATATTTTTTCGCTTTAACCACTCATCTAAACCGGAGGTTTCCTTCGTGGGTATGTTCGCCTCGACCGGCCTGGTCGTAAAACTGGTCCTCATCGTGCTGCTCTACTTCTCCGTGGTCTCCTGGGGCATCATCTTCTACAAGCTCTTGCAGGTCTACCGGGCCAACGGCGCCTCCCAGCGCTTCCTCGAGTTCTTCTGGAAGGCCAAACGCTTCGACGCCATCGGCTCGCAGCTGGACCGCTTCGAGAACTCTCCCCTCATCGTGTTGTTCCAGGAGGGGTATGACGAGCTGAGAAAGCTGCAGGAGAGGGGCGAGGAGAAGCAAGACCCCAACGTGATCAGCACCGACCTGGGGGGGATCGAGAACATCGCCCGCGCCCTCAGGCGGGCCACCACCTCGGAGATCACCCGGCTGGAGAAGTACCTGACCTTCCTGGCCACCACCGGCTCCACCGCCCCCTTCATCGGGCTGTTCGGCACCGTGTGGGGGATCATGTCCGCCTTCCAGAACATCGGCCAGTCCGGTTCGGCCTCGCTGGCCGTGGTCGCCCCCGGCATCGCCGAGGCGCTGATCGCCACCGCCATCGGCCTGGTGGCGGCCATCCCCGCCGTCATGGGGTACAACCACTTCCAGCAGAGGATCCGGGTGCTGATCTCCGAGATGGACAGCTTCTCCACCGAATTCCTCAACATCGTACAGCGCAACTTCGCCAGGAGATAGGGCATGGAACTCGGCAACAGGGATAGCGGCCGCGGCACCATGTCGCAGATCAACGTGACGCCGCTGGTCGACGTCATGCTGGTGCTCCTGGTCATCTTCATGGTCACCGCCCCCATGATGCAGCAGGGGGTGCAGGTCAACCTCCCCAAGGCGGAGAGCAAGTCGCTCGCCCCCAAGGAGGACACCATCGTGGTGTCGTTGGAGAAGTCCGGCAAGACCTTCGTGAACACCAGCGAGGTGGCGGTGGACCAACTGAAGGACAAGCTCAACACCATGCTGGCGGGGAGGGAAAAGCGCGAGGTCTTCCTGAAGGCCGACAGCTCGGTCCCCTACGGCGAGGTGGTGAGGGTCATGGCCCAGATCAAGGGGGCCGGCGTGGAGCGGCTGGGCATGGTTACGGAGTCACCGCAGCGGCGATGACACGGCAGCTGGAAAACCGATACCCCGGGCCGGGAGGGATGTTCACCCTCTCTTTCCTTTTGCACCTGGTCATCTTCGCCATCATCCTGAAGGGACCGTTTCTCCCCTCCTCCCACCCGGAGGAGGCGCCGGTCTATGTGGACATGGTGACCCTGCCGGTCGCCAACCCGCAGAGCGGGATGCCCTCCCCTTCCACCTCGACCGAGGCCGCCCCCGCAGCCCCCGCTGCCCCGCCGGCCGCCCCCAAGCCACCGCCGCCCAAACAGGCCGAAATGGTTCAGCCGGCACCCAAACCCAAGGCAAAGACGCCGGCTCCCAAAGCCAAGAGCGAGGCGACCAAGACCGCCCCCTCGCCATCCGCCGACGAGGCGCGCGCCTACCAGGAACGGATGGCGAAACTGCAGCAAAAGGCGGACGAGCAGCGGCAGGCCGAGGTACTCAACCGGCTCAGGAATGGTTCCTCCAGGACCGGCATGCCGGGGGGGAAGGGAAACCAGGCGGGGAGCGACTACACCTCCTACGTCCGCTCACGCATCCAGGACGCCATCGACACCCTGGGCGCGCCTACCAAGGCCAGCGCACAGATGGCCATGGTGACCATCACCATCGGGGCGGACGGCAGGATCACCGAGTACCACCTCGACCGCAAATCGGGCGACCCTCTCTTCGATGACGCGGTCGCCAGAGGGGTGACTTTGGCCGGCAAGACGCTGAAGCCCCCGCCGGATGGCAGGCAGTACCGCCATCAGTTCTCCTTCAAACCCCAGTGAGGTCGCTTCGATGAGAAGATCTCTGCTTTGCCTGCTCTGGATGCTGCTCGTGCTGAGCACCACCTACTGCCGCGCCGACAACTCCGACGTCATCACCGTCCCGACCAGTGGAAAGTTCCAGCTGACCATCGCCCCCAGCACCGTGCTGTCCGGAGCGGCCGCGCCGGAACTGGGACAGAAACTGGGCGAGCTGTTCTCCTTCGACATGGGAGTGAGCGGCCTGTTCGAGATCGCCCAAGGGGGGGGCGGCAGCGGACTGCTGCTGAAGAGCGCCTACCAGGTGACCGGCGACTCGGTGGTGCTGGAGTGCCGGCTGTTCGACCAGATCCTCAACCGTGAGCTGACGGCCAAGCGCTACAGCGGCGGCAAAAAGGACCTGCGCCGCATGGCACACGCCTTCTCGGACGAGGTGCTGCGCGCGCTGACCGGGCAGAAAGGGCCCTTCACCGGGCTGATCGCCTACGTGAGCAAGGTCTCCGGCAACAAGGAGATCTTCGTGATGGACTACGACGGCTACAACCCGCGCCGGGTCACCAACAACGGCTCCATCAACATCAACCCCGACTTCGCCCCCTCCGGCAAGGAGATCATCTACACCTCCTACAAGAAGGGGAATCCCGACCTCTACCGAAGGGAGCTCTACACCGGCTTCGAGGCCAGGATCTCCGCCCGCTCCGGGCTGAACGCCATGGGCGCCTACAGCCCGGACGGCAACCGGATTGCCGAGGTGATGAGCAAGGACGGCAACTCGGAGGTCTACCTGATCTCCAGGGAGGGGAAGGAACTCTCCCGGCTCACCAGGGATGCCGCCATCGACGTCTCGCCGGCCTGGTCTCCGGACGGCTCCAAGATCGTCTTCGTCTCCGACCGGCTGGGGAAACCGCAGCTCTTCGTGATGAACGCCGACGGCTCGAACGTGCGCCGGCTGACCACCTCCGGCGCCTACAACGTAACCCCGCGCTGGTCTCCCAAAGGTGACCGCATCGTCTATGCCCGCCAGGAAGGGGGAGGCTTCCAGATCCACGCCATCAACCCCGACGGCAGCGGCGACACCCAGCTCACCAGCTCCGGCAGCAACGAGCACCCGCGCTGGTCGCCGGACGGACGCTTCATCGTCTTCAGCTCCACCCGCGACGGAGCTGAGGCGATCTACCTGATGCGGGGCGACGGCAGCGGCCAGACCCGCATCTCGCGCGGCAAGGGCTCCGACTCCCACCCCTCGTGGTCGCAGGGATAGGCGGGGGCTAACGGCGGCATTGATTAAAACCTAAAGATGGCTATAATGATTCCCGTGCTGTGGGGCGCCCCATGAACCGGCGCCTATATTCCTAGAGGAAAAGGAGAGGCGTAATGCGGAAAAAGATCATCGCAACCATGTTAGCTCTCTGTGTCGGAGCTCTTTTGGCCGGCGGTTGTGCGAAGAAAGAGGTCGTCAAGGCCGAGGAACCGATCCCTGCCGTCCAGAAACAGGCCCCCGCACCGCAAGCCAAGCCGGAGACCAAACCGGAGCAAAAAGTGGAGCCGCTGCCGGAGACGCCGACCAAGGAAGCCGTGGTCCAGCCCGAGACCCCCAAGGAGACGGCGCTAACCTCCAGCAACCTGCAGGGAGAACTGCAGAAGATCTACTTCAACTTCGACTCCGCCGACCTCTCCCAACAGTCGCGCGACACCCTGAGCAAAAACGCCGACGTGATGTCCAGGAATTCCTCCATCAAGGTGAGAATCGAAGGGAACTGCGACGAGCGGGGCTCCGACGAGTACAACCTGGCGCTGGGCGAGAGAAGGGCCAAGGCGGCCCGCGACTACCTGGTTAAGCTGGGGATCTCCTCCGCGCGGCTGTCGGTGATCAGCTACGGCGAGGAGAAGCCGGTCGACCCGGGCCATGACGAGTCCGCCTGGTCCAAGAACAGAAGAGACGAATTCGTGATTGTGAAGTAACCAAAGAGCGCGCTGCACCAGGGGAGCCTTCGGGCTCCCTTTTTCATGCAGCCGCACGATAGGAGAATCAGCATGCAACCATCGCGGGCACTGCTTTTTTCATTACTGGCCCTGGCCCTTTCCGGCTGCGCCCCCCAAAGCGAGGTCGACTCCCTGCGTCGGGATATGGACGAGATGAAGAGCCGCCTGTTCGCCACCGACAAGAGCATCAACGAGGTGCGCGGCGAGGTCAAGGAAGGGGTGGAGAAATCGCTGGCCGGCTACCGGAGCAAGCTGGACGCGATGCAGAAGGATATGGCGTCCATTCGCAAGGAAGGAGCCGACCTGCAGGCCACGCTGGACAGCGCCAGGGTCGACCAGCAGGGGCTGAACGGCAGGCTCGACGACATCCGCATCATGGCGCAGAAACCGGCCGAGGACATCATCCTGCTCAGGGAAGACCTCGCCAAGCGCCTGACCGCCCTGGATCAGCGCATCAGCAAGCTGGAAGCTGATTTCGTCGCGCAGCAGGCCAAGGCGGCCGAGGCCGCGCAGACCCCGGAGGCGCTCTACCAGCAGGCGATGGACGCCATGAACGGCGGCGACATGGCCAAGTCGAGAGAGCTCTGGATGAAGTTCCTGGAGCGCTACCCCAAGCACAAGCTCGCTGCCAATGCCCACTACTGGCTGGGCGAGGGGTACTACAGCAGCAAGACCTACGACCAGGCGGTCCTCGAGTTCCAGGAGGTGATCGACAAGTACCCCGGCAACGAAAAGATCCCGGCCGCCATGCTGAAACAGGGGATGTCCTTCAAGGCGATGGGTGACAACCAGAGCGCCCAGTACATCCTGAAGAAGCTGGTCGAGGAATATCCCAAGTCCGATGAGGCGCGTCTGGCCAAGGAAAGGCTGCGCTCCAAGTAACCTGCCGGTCAGGAAAGCATCAACAAGAAAGCCCTCCTGCCAAAGCGGGAGGGCTTTCTCTATAGCAATTACCGCATCTTCCGGCCATCCGCCCCCGCAGCCGGGGCGGTTGCGGACGCCGTGAAATGATCTACTCTTGTTCAGTCGACGCTTATGGCCCTTCACCGAGCAGGCTTCGCCGCCATCGAACCTTCATAGATAAGGAGAACGACATGTACCTCGCCAGGGATAAAAATAACGACCTTTACCTGTTCGACAAGCTCCCCATCAAGGGCTCGGAGTGCTGGTGGGCGGAGTCGGGGGTCGACGGCACCTACCTTCGCCTCGACAAGGCCCTCTACCCGCAGGTGACCTGGGACTCGGACCCGCTCCCGGTCGAGCTCACCCCCGCCCAATGATCCCCAAAGCCCTGCGCTACAGCCGCAGGGCCCGTTTGATGTTGGCGGGGGTGTAGCTCTGCGCCACCCGCCACCCTTTTCCCTCCACCAAGACGGGATCCAGACGGCAGGCGAGGTAACCGATCAGGCTGTACTGCTCCGGAAGGTCGGAGGCGATGGTGACGATCCGGAAGCCGACGAAGTCCCCCGGCTTTGGATGCTGCGGCGACTCCTTCAGGGTACAGCTCCACAGGGTCACCGGTCCCCGGCCGGGCGCACTGGCCAGCCTGATCAGGAAGGTGCGCTCCCCGTCGCGGCCCAATTCCCCCTCCTCCTCCACCAGGGCCGGGATCAGGGCATCGATCAGCGGCTTGTATCCGATGGAACAGGCGTGCCGGAAGGCCGCCTCGTTGTCGGGGAATTCTTCCACCTCGTTTCTTTTTTTCTTCCAGAGCCAGTCAAACATGGGGCGCCATCCTCGGTAGTCGGGTTAGCTGCTAACTGGGACTGAGGGCACAGACGAAAAAAGGCGGGAGATACCCGCCTTTGCTGTTCGTAACGTTGCGGCCGCTCAGGCCGTCTTCTTTTCGGCTTCCGTCCCCGCCGGCTGCAGCTGGGGGTCGGCCGCGCTCGCAGCGTGCTCCGGCTTCTTGTCCAGCTCCGGCTGCGGCTTGATCTCGGAGAGTTTGGCCATCTGCTCCTTTTCTTCCGCGCTCTTCGCTTCCGCGTCTATGTTGTGCTTGAAGTCCTCGGTCGCTTTCTTGAACTCCGCAAGCCCCTTGCCCAGCGATCTGGCAAGGTCCGGGAGCTTCTGGGGCCCTATCACAATCAACGCGATCACCATGATGATTATCAGCTCAGGCATCCCTATTCCGAACATACTTTCTACCTCACTTTTTGTGTCCCTACACCCGCTAACGGATGAAAAAAATTTAGAAAAACTATAGAGGTTTTGGCGAGCGGTGTCAAGCTTGCATATCCTTGCCGTCAAAGGGTTTGACATGGCCGGGGACATTGATCTACTATCGGTCTGCTTAACAGCGTTTGGCTGAAACTACTAGATCTTCCGGCGGTGACACGAACATGACCCAGCAGTCGATACAATCGCAGATAAAATCGCTTTTGAGGGAGCGCAACGCCGTGCTCCTTGCCCATAACTACATGCGTGACGAGGTGCAGGAGATCGCGGACATCACCGGCGACTCGCTTGCCCTTTCCATGGAAGCCGCCAAGACCGACGCCGACGTGATCGTCTTCTGCGGCGTGCATTTCATGGCCGAGTCCGCCTCCATACTGGCCCCGGAGAAGACCGTGCTGCTCCCCAGGCTCGATGCGGGGTGCCCGATGGCCGACATGGTTACCGTCGACGAGTTGAAGAAGCTCAAGGCCTCCCTCCCCGGCGTACCGGTGGTCACCTACGTCAACTCCTCCGCCGCGGTGAAGGCGGAAAGCGATATCTGCTGCACCTCGGCCAACGCGGTCAAGGTGGTGCAGTCGCTGACCGACGACGAGCTGATCTTCGCCCCCGACCGCAACCTCGGCCGCTACGTGGCAGGCTTCACCAACAAGCGCTTCCACCTCTGGGAAGGTTACTGCCCCACCCACGAGAGGCTGCGCCCCGAGGTCGTCAAGGAGCTCAAGGCGAAGTATCCCGACGCCCCCTTCGTCTGCCATCCGGAGTGCAACCCCGCCGTGGTGCAGCTCGCCGACCACGTCTGCTCCACCACCGGGATGTACGACTACTGCAGAAAGAACGCCGCCAAGCGGTTCATCATCGGCACCGAGGCGGGCATCCTGTGGCGCCTGAAGCAGGAGAACCCGGAGAAGGAATTCATCCTCGCCTCGCCGGCCCTGGTCTGCCCAAACATGAAGCTCACCTCGCTGGAGGACGTGCTGGAGGCGCTGGAAACCATGCGCCCGGTGGTCAAGGTCCCCGAGGAGACCAGGGTCCCGGCCAAGCGCGCCCTCGACCGCATGCTGGCCATCCCGCGCGACTAGTCCTTTATCCCAGGAGCAGACGACATGATCCGTCCATTCAAGGGAGTTTCTCCTAAAATCGAAGCGTCCGCCTTCATCGCCGAGGGTGCCGTCATCATCGGCGACGTCACCATCGGCAAGGAAGCGAGCATCTGGTACAACTGCGTGGTGCGCGGCGACGTGAACTTCATCAGCATCGGCGACCGGACCAACATCCAGGACCTCTCCATGCTGCACGTGACCCATAAGAAGAACGCCGACGACCCGGGCGCCCCGCTGGTGATCGGCAACGACGTCACCGTCGGTCACAGCGTCACCCTGCACGGCTGCACCATCGAGGACGGAGCCTTCATCGGCATGCAGGCGATCATCATGGACAAGGTGGTGGTCGGCAAGGGCTCCCTGGTGGGCGCCCGCTCGCTGGTGACCGAGGGGACCGTCATCGCCCCCGGCACCCTCTGGGTCGGCGCTCCCGCCAAGTACAAGCGGGACCTGACGGCAGACGAGGTCGCCTGGCTCAGCCGGTCAGCCGGCAACTACGTGAGATACTCCCGGGAATACCTGGAAGACGACAGCAACATCCCGGTCGGCGACCTGATTTCGGCCTGAATTAGTTGTCCCGCGACATCCCCACCCAAACACTCCTCATGGAGATCTTCGAGGCTCTCCTCAAGGCATACGGACCGCTCCACTGGTGGCCGGCGGAGACCCCGTTCGAGGTCTGCGTCGGCGCCATCCTCACCCAAAACACCAACTGGGGAAACGTCGAGAAAGCCATCGTCAACCTGAAGCGCGAGGGGGTCCTGTCGATAGACGCCCTCTGGGAGATAGAACAGGAGCGGCTGGCGGAGCTCATCCGGCCCTCCGGCTTCTTCAACGTGAAAAGTGCCCGGCTCAAAGACTTCATCGGCTGGGTCCTGGAGCGGCACGGCAGCCTGAACGCCATGTTCTCGGGTGACTGGCAATCCCTGCGGGATGAATTGAACGCCGTGCGGGGGATCGGTCGGGAAACCTGCGACTCCATACTACTCTATGCCGGCGACAAGCCTTCCTTCGTGGTGGACGCCTACACCAAGCGGCTCTTCTCGCGACTGGGACTCGTCTCGGAATCTGCCACTTACGAGGAGATCCGCTCGCTGTTCATGGACGCCCTCCCGCTCGACGCGCCCCTCTTCAACGAGTACCACGCCCTCATCGTGGAGCACTGCAAGCGCCACTGCCGCAAGAAGCCAATCTGCGAGGGCTGCCCCCTCAAGGGACTCTGCCGCTAACGCAGGACTCACCGTCTTGCCACTCCCGTCCCAACCCGTTTTTTAATTCAGCCCCCCGTTTTCTCACTTACACCCATCAATAAGCAAGTGATCGTCTGCAGTAATCAAACTGTCGTCACCATTAAGAAAAGTGACGTCTGCTTTTACTTAAAAAAGCTATCCAACAACGGACAGCAGGTGGCAGAAACCCACCCATGCCAACCACGAACGTCGTCCTCACCCTCATTTTTCTTCGCAGGCCCTCACCACCACTTTTTCACCGCTTTTTTTAGCTGCAAAAGCCTCGTCACAGGTTACCTGGCACGCCCGATCAAATTACTACGACGAGTCGGCACTTAATGAAAGGGTTGCATTTCTTAAAGGCGGTGTCGCTTTGCTTAACTACGATGTCACTTTGCTTAACAGCGGGGCATTTGGCTTAAAGGTGACGTCATTTTCTTTAGCGAAGAGCATTTTAGTTTAAGGACGACGTCACTCCGCTTAGCAACGGAAATTTTACTTTGACAGAGAGGCCACTTAGCTTAACGACCATGCTATTAGCTTAACCGAGGCGTCACTCAGTTCTTGGAGGGGAATCGTGCTTAACCGCTGCCCCACTCGTGGTGCAGACGGGCATTCCACGTTAAGATTTGGGCCATTCAGGTTATGGCCGGCTTTGTAGCCCAAAGTTGGCGCAATATCTCTACTCGTCGCCATTTCGATGCATCGTGAGCTATTGCCCTCCAGTTGGGCGTGTGATAATTTGGAACACTCACCAGATTCAGGTTTTGTGATGGTGCCACCACTTGTTGACGCATAAGAGGAGATGAAATGAGAATAGTTA